>JAEYTB010000179.1 GCA_023434205.1 Planctomycetota bacterium
TCGTCGAGTCCGGCAAGGCCGACAAGCTCAAGACCCTCGACGAGTGGACCCGCCGCATGGCCGTGCGCCGCGAGTGCCAGAAGCACGCCGAGAAGTACATCAAGCTCCAGGCCGGCCAGATGCAGCGCCTGCTCACCCTCGCCGACTACGAGCACCCCTACCTCACCATGGCGCCGCAGTACGAGGGCGACACCCTCGAGGTGCTCGCCACCCTGCTCGAGCGCAGCCTGGTCTACCGCGCGCTCAAGCCGGTTCACTGGTCCATCGCTAATGAGACCGCCCTCGCCGAGGCCGAGCTCGAGTACTACGACCGCGAGGACATGTCCGTCTACGTGGACTTCGAGGCCGCCGACACCGACGCGGTCTATGACGCCTTCGGCCTGAAGGATGAAGAGAACGCGGAGGAGGTGGAGCATGGAGAGGAGCGCGCGGACGGTGCTGCACCGGCAGACGAGAAGCGGGGAGGGCCGCCCAAGGGCCGCCCCGGCCAGCGCCCCACGTTCATGATCTGGACCACCACGCCGTGGACCCTGCCCGCCAACCTCGCCATCGCCGTGAACCCCAGGTTTGAGTACGCGCTGGTGTGGGTGGACGGCAACGTCACCGTCATGGCCGCGGAGGCCGTGGACCGCGTCACGCGGCTCGCCAAGTCGGAAGAGGTCTCGATCCTCGCCCGCACCACCGGCGACAAGCTCGTCGGCCTGCGCTACCGCCACCCCTTCGTCAACCTGGGCGCCCAGGAAGGCGTCGCCTCCCCATCTTTCACCTCCGCCGCGCGCCAGCAGGCCACCACCGACAAGGTCTACTCCGTCATGGGCGCCGACTACGTCACGCTCGAGGACGGCACGGGCCTTGTCCACACCGCCCCCGGCCACGGCACCGAGGACTACCAGACCGGCCTGCGCGAGGGCCTGCCTATCTACTGCCCCGTCCGCGCCGACGGCACCTACGACGCCACCGTCCCCGAGTGGCTCCGGGGCCTCTCCGTGTGGGACGCCAACGAGAAGGTCACGAAGCACCTCCGCGACTCGGGCCACCTGTTCTTCGACCACACGTTCACCCACAGCTACCCCCACGACTGGCGCAGCAAGACCCCCACGATCTACCGCTGCACCGAGCAGTGGTTTGTCGCGGTGGACCAGGCGTTCGACGTGCCCGACCACGCCAAGGCGTCTCTCCGCGACCGGTCGATGGCCGCGGTCTCGCCCGGCGAGTCCGCTGTCAAGTTTGTCCCCGAGTGGGGCCGCAACCGCATGCGCGGCATGCTCGAGTCGCGCCCTGACTGGTGCATCTCCCGCCAGCGAGCGTGGGGCCTGCCCATCCCCGCTTTCGTGCTCGAGGACGGATCCACGTTCATGACACCCGCCTCGGTACGAGCCGTCATCGCGCTGGTCAAGGCCAAGGGCTCCGACGCCTGGTTCCAGCTCTCCCCCGCCGAGCTGCTCGCCGGCTACAACGCCGCGGCCGACCCGCACGCATCCGCCGGCGTGAAGGCCGCCGCGGCGTCCAACTGGTCCACCCTCAAGAAGGGCGGCGACATCATCGACGTCTGGTTTGAGTCCGGCTCCTCCTGGAACTCCGTCATCCGCGCCCGCGACCTGGGCTACCCCGCCGACCTCTACCTCGAGGGCTCCGACCAGCACCGCGGCTGGTTCCAGGCCTCCCTCCTCCCCGCGCTGGGCGTCACCGGCCAGCCGCCCTTCAAGACCCTGCTCACGCACGGCTTCATGGTGGACAAGGACGGCCGCAAGCTCTCCAAGTCCCGCTCCGACGCCGCGCGCTACGAGGTGGACAACCTCACCGTCGAGTTCGGCGTCGACGTGATGCGCTGGTGGGTCGCTTCGCTGCCCTACGAGAACGACGTGAAGGTCGATGTCGAGTTCTTCGCGCTCGCGGGCGAGAGCTACCGCAAGGTCCGCAACACGCTCCGCTTCATGCTCAGCAACCTCGGCGGCCCCGCCCCGCAGGCCGACTTCCCCCCCACTTCGCTCGACGCCTGGATCCTCTCCGAGTTCAACCGCGTTTCCGAGGCCGTGATCTCCGCGTACAAGGCCTACGACTTCAAGTCCGCGCAGTCCAGGCTCTACGACTTCTGCAACGACACCCTCAGCGCCGTCTACCTCGCCGCCGTCAAGGACCGCCTCTACTGCGACAAGGCCGACGCCCCGCGCCGCCGCCGCACCCAGGCCGCGCTCTTCGCCCTCACCGACGGCCTGTGCCGTCTGCTCGCACCGATCCTCCCCCACACCGCCGACGAAGCCTTCCGCGCCCTCCACAACGCCGGGCCCGACAGCGACCTCTGCGTCCACCTCGCCACCTACAACCCGCCGCTGATCGTGACGGCCGACCCCGGCTGGCAGACCCTCATGCAGAATCGCCCCGCGGCCCTCCTTGAGCTCGAGAAGACCCGCCAGCAACTCCGCGAGCAGGAGTCCGCGGGCGACCCCGGCGCGAAGTCCGCCGAGGCGCTCGACTTTGGCGTCACACTCCCCGACCCCACGGGCGCCCTCGGCGCGTTCGACGCCGTGGACATCGCGGACCTCCTTGGGGTGAGCCTCGCGCGCGTCGATGCGGCCGCCACCACGGTCTCCGTCGAGGACCGCCGCACCCAGCCGCAGTGCGAGCGCTCGTGGAAGCGCGACGGCACGGTCCGGCAGCGCAGCGACGGCGGCCTCCTCACCGACCGCGATGCCCAGGCCATCGGCGTGTAGCGCGCTCTCGGACCTTCCCCGCCCCCACCCGCCTCCCGCACCCGCCTCACCACCCGCACAGCCCCACCGCACCCGACGCCCATCCGCCACACGCGACAGGGTCGGCCCGACCACGGGCCGATCCTTCTCGCGATGACCGGCGAGCCTGACAACACGCCCTCCAACACCGGCCGCGTCCGGCCCCCGATGACCGGGGCCAATAACGCCGCCGTGGGACCGCTCGCCAGCTACGAAGAGGTCGAGCACCTCGCGGCCCTCATCACACGCCTGAACGGCCTGCTCGAGGGCTCCCGCTCCAGCCTGGAATCCCTCAAGTCCCGCCTGTCCGGCGAGGGCGTGCTCGCCGTGGCCACCGCCGGCGAGGTGCAGCGCCAGATGAACACGGCCGCCGAGGCCCTTGAGCGCATGAGCGAGCTCGTCCACACCGCCATGCAGGGCCCGGCCCTCCCGCTGGGCTCCGCCGCGGTCTCACGCTCCCGCCCTGTCACCCTGGGCGAGGCCGTGGCGCACGCCGTCGAGCTGCTCACGCCCACCGCCCGGACCCGCGGCATCGAGATCCACTCGCAGCTCTCACCCGGCATCACCGCCCTTCCCTCCGGCGCGCTCTACACCGTCGTCCTCAACGGCCTTCAGAACGCCGTGGAGTCGATCTCACGCCGGGGCGTCCGCGGCCGCATCGATATCTCGGCCCGCTACGACAAGGCCCCCGTCGTCGGCGGCTACGGACGCGACTCCCGCGACTGGTTCGTGCTGGAGATCACCGACGACGGCGTCGGCGTGCCGCTGGGCAACGCCTCCCGCGTCTTTGACCTTGGCTTCAGCACCAAGCCCCGCGGCGCCGGCGTCGGCCTCGCCGTGGCGCGCAACGTGGTGCAGGGCATGGGCGGCACGATCGAGCTCACGCCCCGAGAGGGTGTCCGCGGCGGGGCCGTCCTCCGCGTCCGCTTCCCTGCGCAGGCCGCCGCGGTCCGCCTCGGCGGCGCCGCCTGAGCTACTTCACTGAGTACTTCTCCGCCTCCGCCGGCCGCTCCCACGCCTTGTAGAGCGCGGCCAACGCCTCGCGTGTGCGCTGGACGTGCGGGTGCGCCCTGCCCAGCCGCTCCTCCAGCACCGTCAGCGCCTTCAGCAGGTTCCCCTCGGCTTCTTCGAACTTGCGCATGTCGGTCTGGCACTGCCCGAGCCCCAGCCGGAACGCCGCGGGCAGCCAGTGCGAGGGCACCGCCCTGTCCGCGTCCGCGACGAGCGAGAGGAACACCTGCTCCGACTCCTCGTAACGCTGCTGCTTGTGCAGCACTCGCCCCAGGTTGTTCCGCGTGGTCATCGTGTTCTGGTGCGCCGCCCCATGGAGACGCGTCTGCGCGTCCAGCACTCTCCAGTACAACGGCTCCGCCTCCGAGTACCGCTCCGTGAACAGGTACCCCGAGGCCAGGTTGTTCGTGAGCGTCAGCGTGCGAGGGTTCTCCTCGCCCAACTGCGCCGCCGTCAATCCGCGGCAGTGCTCGTAGAGCGCCACCGCATCGTCGTACCGCTTCAAATCGTTGTAGCACTCCGCGAGGTTGCTCTCCAGCCCCAAAGTCTCCAGGTGCTCCTCACCCCGCACGCGCCGGCTGATCTCCAGGATCTTCTCGAGCCGCACGCTCGCCCCCGCCGCGTCCCCCAGCCGCCGCTGCGCGCTCACCGCGTTGGCCCGCGCGCTCAGTGTGTGGGGGTGCTCAGGCCCGTAGGCCCGCTCGGCCAGCGCCGCCGCCTGCTCGTACACCGGGAAGGCGTCGCGCGGCCTGCCCTGGTCCGTAATCGCCAGCGCCAGGTTCGCCAGCGCACTCGACCGCCGCCCGTCGGACACGCCGCTGCGCTCCGCCAGCTCCAGCGCCGCGCGCAGCTCCCGCTCGGCCTCGGCGCCCTTGCGTTCCAGAAGGTACACCTGCCCCATCAGGTTCCCCGCCGTGTACAGACGGTCCTCCTGCCCGGGCATCGCCCGCAGCCTCGTCATCACGTCGGCGAGAGTCTCCCGGGCCGCGGCGCTCTTGCGCAGCTTGTTCTGCGTGTCCGCGAGGTCCAGCCGCGTGTCAAGCGTGTCCGGGTGGTCCTCACCCAGCAGCGCCGACCGCAGCGCCGCCGCTCGTGAAAGGTGCTCTTCCGACTCGGTCAGCCGCCCCAGCGCCTGGTACGCCAGCCCGATCGTCTGCCGCACGACCGCCTCGGCCTCCGGCTGCTCCTTGAACGACGCCCCCACCTCCGCCGCGGCGGCGTCCAGCACCTCCACCACTTTCGTGTCGATCCCGTCCTTGTCCGGCCGTCCTGACGACAGCATTTGCCGGATGAAGAGCAGCGCCCGGTTCGCCTTCTCTGCCTCACGCTGCGCGCTGGTGCGCGCAGCGGTCTCGGCCCGGAGCGCGACGTCCACCCGGTCCTTGGCGTTTGACGCCGCCACCGCCGCGTACAGCGAGGCGCCCGAAACCGCGACCAGCGCGATCGCCGCCGCGGCCCCCGCCCCGACCAGCGCCCGGTTCCGCCGCGCAAACTTCCGCACCTGGTACGCCGCGCTGGGCGGCCGCGCCATGATCGGCTGGTCCGCCAGCGACCGCCGGATGTCCGCCGCGAACTCCGCCGCCGAGGCGTACCGCCTTCCCGGGGCCTTCTCGAGCGCCTTCGCGAAGATGACCTCGGCATCCCCCGCCAGCTCGCGCCGCACGCGGGACAGCGGCGCCGCCTCCACGTCCTGGATGATCCGCGTCACCTCCGCGAACGGCTTCTCCGACAGCTCGTACGGCAGCCGCCCCGTCAGCACCTCGTAGCCCACCAGCGCCAGCGCATAAACGTCGCTCCGCACATCCGCCGCCCGCGCATCACCGCCGATCTGCTCCGGGCTCATGTACCGCACCGTGCCCACGAGCTGGCCCGGGTCGGTCACCATCGTCGCGTCGGGCCGTTCGTCCGCGATCCTCGCCACGCCAAAGTCCAGGATCTTGGCCAGCGGCCCCGACGCGAACGAGCCCGTCCCGTCCAACCCGCCCGCGCCCGCCGGCCCCTCCCCCGCCTGCACCAGGATGTTCGCCGGCTTGAGGTCCCGGTGGATCACACCCTTGGTGTGCGCGTGGTGCAGCGCATCGGCCACCTGCGCGATCAGCGCCAGCCGCTGCCGAACCCCCAACCCCTCCCCCTCCACGAACGCGGTGATCTGCCGCCCTTCGACCAGCTCCATCGCCAGGTACGGGCACGCCCCCCACGCCGTCTCCGCCGTCCCCACCTCATACACCGCCGCGATGCCCGGGTGCTGCAGCCGGGCCAGCGCCTCGGCCTCGCGCTCGAACCGCCGCACGCCCCCGGTCGTCGCCAGCGCCCGCATCACCTTTAGCGCCACGACCCGGCGCGGCTGCTCCTGCTCCGCCCGGTACACCACCCCCATGCCGCCCTCGCCCAGCACCCCCAGCACCCGGAACCGCCCGATCCGCGCCGGGAGACCCGCCACGCCGTCGGCTGCGATCACCGCGCTCGCGACCGGCGTGTCCAACGCTGAGCTCACCGCGTCATGGGCCAGCAGCGACTCCACCTCGGCCCGGAGCGCCGCATCCCCCCCGCACATCTCTCCCACGACGCGCGCCCGCTCGCCCCCCGGCAACCCCCGCGCCGCGATGAACACCTCGCCCGCCCGATCGTGCAGCGTCCGGTCCATGCCTCACACCCCCGGGCCCAACTCCCGCCTCAGCCACGCCCGCGCCACCGCCCACTCGTTCTCAATGGTCGTCGTCGAGACGCCCAGCGTCTCCGCCGCCGCCTCGATGCTCAGCCCCCCGAAGAACCGGAGCTCAACGATCCGCGCCTGCCGCGCACTCAGCGTCGCCAGCTTTGCCAGCGCATCATCCAGCGCGACCAGGTCCAGCACGCTCCCGCCCGTCCAGCCCACCCCCGAGTCGAGCGTCAGCCGCGTCCAGTCGCCCCCGCGCTTGGCCGCCCCCCGCGCCCGTGCCCCGTCCACGAGGATCCGCCGGATCATCGTCGCCGCCACGGCAAAGAAGTGGTTCCTGTCCCGATAATGCGCCCGCTCCTGGTCCACCATGCGCAGGTACGCCTCGTGGACCACCGCCGTGGCCTGCAGGGTCTGGTCCGGCCGCCCCAGTTGGCTCTGCGCGAGGGCGCGGAGTTCTTCATACACCAGCGGCATCAGGCGGTCGGCCGCCCGCGCATCGCCCCCGCTGATGGCCGCCAGCACGGCCGTGACGTCTTGTTTGGGGGTCCCGGTCATTTTCTTATGAACGTGGCTTGGGAGGGCGGACCTGCTTCCCGCGTTACGAAGAGACCAGTCTACCGCCGGACGCCCCCGAGCGGAACCGGCATCTGGTCCGGCACGCGGAATCTGGAGAGCGCCATGAAGACCACCACCCGTCCCTTCGCCCCCCGCCTGTGCGCCGCCCTTCTGACCTGCACCGCCGGCCTGGCGTGCCCGGCCGCGGCCCAGCAGTCGTTCATCGACTACACCGGCCCCGACGGCGGCTTCTGGAACGCCCCAGGCAACTGGGAGGCTTTCAACGTCCCCGGCGACGCCGCCGGCGAGGTCCCCATGATCCAGGGCGGCTTCGGCGTCCTGCTCAACATGCACGCCACGGTCGACAAGATCGGCCTGGACCCGGGCGCCCAGATCACCGTCCTCAACAACAACCTCCTCGGCGTCCGCACCATGAACGACGGCGTCGGCACCACCGGCCTTTTCGGCGGCGGCACCATCGTCCTCAACAGCACCGGCCACGGCACGTACCTCCGCATCACCGGCGACCCCGGCTCCTGGGCCATCTTCGGCCACATCAACGAGCCCGACCCCTCGCACATCTTCATGTCCAACACGACCGCCAACATCATCGACGCCAGCACGGCGGGCGTCATCCTCTACAACGAGGGCCTCATCGATGGCGCCGGCACCGTCGGCGCCAACACGCTCCGGATCATCAACAACGGCACCATCGCCGCCACCACCAGCGCGGGCATCACCCTCGACCCGCCGGCGCAAGGCATGGAGAACAACGGCCTGCTGTATGCCAACGGCGGCCCGCTCACCCTCATCAACGGCGTCCTGGACAACCAGGACGGCGAGCTTCAACTCTCCGACGCACCCGGCTCCCGCGTGGACTTCTCCGGCGCCGTGGTCATCGGCGGCACCCTGCGCGCCCTCAACACCACCAACCCGTTCCGAGGGTTCGCCAACTCCGAGTTCCGCGGCTGCACCGTCTGGGGTCAGTTCCGCATCCTCAACAACAACCTTGTGTTCCTGACCAACGACACCCCGATCCTCGAAGGCGGCAGCATCCACCTGGACAGCACCGGCCACGGCACGTACGCCCGCATTACCAACAACCTCACCCTGTCCGGCGCGGGCGCGATCTACGCCACCAACACCCAGGCCAACATCATTGACGGCAGCACGCCCGACCTCGTCCTGACCAACAACCTGGCCGGCGGCATCAACGGCTCCATGGCCCTGGGCGCCAACTCCCTCCGCGTCGTGAACAACTCCATCATCCGCGCCCAGGGCTCCGGCGGCATCACCATCGACCCGCCCGCGAGCGGCTTTGCCAACAACGGCCAGGTGCTCGCCACCACCGGCTCCTCCGTCACCCTGATCAACGGGACCATCTCCAATAACGGCACCATCGCCGCTCAGGCCGGTGCCTCCATCACCTTCAGCGGCGCCTCCGTGCAGCAGGGAACCCTGCACACCGAGACCGGCGGCAGCATCCTCGGAACCGGCAACACCCTCTTCAACACCGTCACCACCACCCCCACCACCCAGTTCACCGTGCCCAACAACAACCTCTGCTTCTTCCAGGGCACCATCACCAACCACGGCACACTCACCCTCAACTCCACCGGCCACGGCACCTACTTCCGCAGCGCCGGCGGCGACGTCGTCCTCAACGGTCCCGGAGTTCTTTCGGCCTCCAACACCACCGCCAACTTCATCGACGCCCAGGTCGTGGGCCAGCGGCTCATCAACAACAGCACCATCCGCGGCTCCCTCTCGCTCGGCGCGAACAGCCTCATCATCGAGAACAACGGCCTCATTGAGGCCACCGGCTCCGGCGGCATCAGCTTCGACATCCCCGCCGGCGGCTCTGTCAACAACGCCACCCTCCGCGCCGCGCCCGGCTCCAGCTTCACCATCTTCAACGGCGCCCTGGACAACACCGACGGCGTGATCGAGGCCGCTGGGTCCGTCGTCATCTCCGGCGCCACCATCGCCGGCGGCACCCTCCGCTCCACCGGCGGCGCCTTCTCCGCTCAGGCCAACTCCCTCCTCTCCGCCCTCGCCCTCGACGGCCCGCTCACCGTCCCCAACAACAACCTCATCTACCTCCGCGGCACCATCGCCAACACCGGCCAGATCACCCTGGCCTCCACCGGCCACGGCACCTACCTCCGCACCCTCGACGCCGACGCCGTCCTCCAGGGCGGCGAAGTGGTCGGCACCAACACCACAGCCAACATCATCGACGCCACCACCCTCGGCCAGCGCCTCACCAACAACGGCACCATCCGGGGTTCAATGTCCCTCGGAGCGAACAGCCTCATCGTGGTCAACAACGGCCTCGTCCGCGCCGAGGGCGGCGGCGGCATCCACATCGACCCGCCCACGGGCGGCTTCGACAACAACGGCACCATGCGTTCGACCGCGGGGTCCTCCTTCTTCGTCATCAACGGCACGCTCGACAACACCGGCGGGCTCATCGACGTGCTCGCCGACAGTTCATTCACCCTCCAGGGCGCCACGCTCACCGGCGGCACCGTGCAGTCCACCGGCACCGGCATTGTGCGAGCCACCGGCAACAGCATCCTGCGGGACCTCACCAACAACGCCACCACCACGGTCCCCAACATCCACCTCGCTTACCTCCAAGGCTCCATCGTCAACAACGGCCAGCTCAACCTCGCCTCCACGGGCAACGCGACCTACTTCCGCACCCTGGGCGGCAACGCCACCGTCTCCGGCTCGGGAACCTGGAACTTCTCCAACACCACCGCCAACATCATCGACGCGACCAGCCTGGGCGAGTCCCTCACCATCGTCGGCAACACCCTCCGCGGCAGCGTCTCGCTCGGCGCCAACAACCTCATCGTCATCAACCGCGGCACCATCATCGCCGACCAGCCCGGCGGTATTCTCATCGACCCGCCCGCCGCCACCGGCTTCGTCAACGACACCGGCGGCACACTCGCCGCGGAGGCCGCCGGATCCATCACCATCGCCGCCGGCCCCTTCACCAACGCCGGCACGCTCCGCGCCGACCCCGGCCGCCTCATCAACCGCACCGCGGGCGACATCATCCAGACCGCCGGCATCACCCTCGCCCACGGCGAGGTTCAGGCTGACGGCGTCTTCCAGCTCCAGGGCGGCACCGTCGCCGGGACCGGCCGTGTCGACGCGGACGTCAACAACACCGGCGGAACCGTCGCGCCCGGCGCCTCGGCCGGCAACCTCATCATCGAGGGCAGCTACACCCAGGCCGCCGGCGGGTCGATGGAGATCGAGCTTGGGGGCCCCGCCCCCGCCGAGTTCGACCACCTCCTGGTCACGGTCAACGCCAACCTCAACGGCGCCATCGTCGCCCGCTTCACCAACGGCTATGCCCCCGAGCCCGGCACCACGTTCCGCTTCCTCGATACCGGAGGCGCGCGCACCGGCACATTCGCGACCATCACCACCGCCGACGCGCCCCCGGGCCTGGGCGTGGAGGTCGTGTACCACGCCAATGGTGCATCACTGGTCGTGATCGCCACCTGCGGCAGCGCCGACTTCGACGGCGACGGCGATGTCGGCACCGACGCCGACATCGAGGCGTTCTTCGCCTGCCTCGCCGGAAACTGCTGCTCCACGTGCTACAGCGGCGGCGCCGACTTCAACGGCGATGGTGACGTCGGCACCGACGCCGACATCGAGAGCTTCTTCCGTGTTCTTTCGGGCGGCAACTGCTAGGGGGGGTTGCTCGCCTGTTTCAAACAGCCCCGCGCCCGGCGCGGGGCTGTCTGTTTACACCCCGCGCCCCGGGAGCGTCAATAATCAACCTCACGCAACGATCACCAACCTCTGCAAGGAGACCCCATGAAGCGCCTCGTCATCCTCCCCCTGCTCGCCATCGCCTCCGCTGCCGCCATCGCCGCCCTGCCCGCGCAGGAGTCCAAGCCCGCGGCCTCCGCCTCGGGCAGCAGCTACAAGGTCGACTCCGTCCACTCCTCCGTGGTCTTCCGTGTCACCCACGCCAACGTCTCGCCCTTCTGGGGCATGTTCACCTCGCCCTCCGGCAGCTTCACCCTCGACAGCGCCGACCCCACCAAGTCGTCCTTCAACATCTCGATCCAGGCCGACAACGTCGTCACCGGCAACGAGAAGCGCGACAACCACCTCCGCAGCCCCGACTTCTTCAACGCCAAGCAGTACCCCACCATCGCCTTCACCAGCTCCTCCGTCGCCAAGGGCGAGGGAGACACCCTCCTCGTGACCGGCACCATGGACCTCCACGGCGTCAAGAAAGAGCTCACCATCCCCGTCGTGATCACCGGCAAGGCCGCCGGCCAGGGCGGCCGCGAGCGCGCCGGCATCGAGGCCACCATGACCATCAAGATGAGCGACTTCGAGTTCAAGGGCAACCCGGGCATCGCCGACGAGGTCAAGTTCATCGTCGGCATGGCCGGCGTCAAGGGCTGAGCCTCTCACCCCGTCAGCACGCACGCCCGGGCGGGGCCCAGACCCGCCCGGGCGTTGTCCCAAAGGAGGGCGCATGCTCGAGCTCCGCGAACTGCTGCTGGGCGCCGCCGTCCCCATCGGCGTGTCCACTGCCGTTGCGCTCCTCGCGCTGTGGCGGCGCTGGGCTTGGGCGATGCCCCTCGCGGCTGCCGCGGCATTCCTGACCGCCTACTGGCTGCTCTCGGGCGTGCCGGGTCTCCCCCCGCGCGATGGCACGGACTGGCTCTTCTGGTCTGCCCCGGCCCTGGCGGTAGTGGGCATCGTCGACGGCACAGCCCGCTCCAAGTGGGGCTGGGCCCTCGCGGCCTTTGCTGCGGGCGTGGTCTTCCTGATCACCAAGCCCCTCACGCCTCACGCCGTCCCCGCGTCCATGCTCTGGATCACGGCCGCCGCCGCCGCGGTGCTCGCGCCCGTGCTCTGCCTCGCCGTTCACGCCGCCGCCCCGCGGATCACGCCCCCCGCCGCGCTCGGCTGCCTCTGCATCACACTGGGCGCGGCCGCTGTGGTCGTCCTCTCGTCCAACCTGCGGATCGGCGGCGTTTACGCGATGGCCGCCGCGGCGGCCCTGGGCCCTGTCGCCGTCTTCTCCTTCCGCACGCCCCACGCCCCGCGTGCCGTCGCCATGTACGCCATCCCGCTGCTGATGGGCATCCTCGCGTCCGGGTACCACTACCCCGACCCCGGCGTGCCGCTCCATGCGGTCATCGTGCTCTGCCTGTCGCCGCTGCTCATGCTCGCCGGCGCGTTCGTGCCGCTCAAGAAGCCCCTCGCCCGCACCGCGGTCGCGCTGCTCGCCACGGCGCTGGCCGCCGGAGCCGTCGCCGGCCCCGCGGCGCTCGCCGCCAAGCAGGCCGCCGAAGAGCTCGAGTACACCTACTAAAGCCCCCCGCCCGGGCTGCACCCGCTCTCAAACCCCACGCTTCCCCGCGGCGGTTGCGCCCCAATTCCCTGCAACACGCACCCGGCACGCACGTTTTGCTCGGCGAACGGCCGCACCACACACCGCGGCCCGAAACACCCCGGGGACCTGCAAGGCACTCAACACAGGCCACCGCCGCCCGTCGCGGCGTGCGCTACCGCCGCGCACTCCCCACCGCTGAAAGGACTCACGCCATGCTCGCGAACAAGAAACTCCTGGGCCTCTTCGTGCTCGCCGCCGCGGCGGTCGGCACCATCGCCGCCAGCCCCGCCGAGGCCGGCTCCTACGACCGGCGCGGCCGGGGCCACGTCGTGGTCTACCGCGACGCCTGCGCCCCCCGCGCCACCCTCTCCATCCGCGTCGATTCCGGCCGCCACCACTCCTTCAAGCGCGACCGCTTCCACGACCGGCGCGAATTCCGGGACCACCGCCGCAACTGGCGTCATGTCGACCGCCGCGACTTCCGGCGCGGCCGCTGCTGACCGCCGCCGGCCCTCGTGCCCCGACCGGCCCGAGGGCCGCTTGCCCCCCTTTCAAAAACGCACAGACCCCCGCCCTACGGCGGGGGTCTGTGAAGTGGGCGAGGAGGGACTCGAACCCCCGTAGGCTTTCGCCAACAGATTTACAGTCTGCCCCGTTTGACCGCTCCGGCACTCGCCCAGGGGCTTCCCAAAGGCGTTTCCGCCCAAGGGGGAGGCAGTGTATTCGGGGCGGGGTAGGGATTCCACGTTTCCCGGCCCCGGATTGGCCACCCGGCCCCGATTCCCTTGCCCCACCGCCCTCCCGCGCTACTATTCCGGCCCTTCTCGGAGCCCCCCATGTACGCCATTATCGACGAGTCCGGCAGCCAGCGCAAGGTCACCCAGGGCGAGGAAATCCTCGTCGACCTCCTTGACGAGGGCCTGGCCGAGGCCGGCAAGAAGATCACGTTCAGCAACGTCCTGGTCGTGGGCGAGGTCGGCGGCTCGGCCAAGGTCGGCGCCCCCTTCGTCGCGGGCGCCTCCGTCACCGCCGAGGTTGTCGAGCCTGTCGTCAAGGGCGACAAGCTCCACATCCAGCACTTCCAGGCAAAGAAGGCCTGGCAGAAGAAGACCGGCCACCGCCAGCGCTACACCAAGGTCAAGGTCACCGGCATCAAGGCCTGACCCCACGCCCCCGCGCATCCTCGACGGCCCCCGCACCCGCGGGGGCCGTTGTCATTTCAACATGCGCTTGCGTGCGCCGCCCCGCCCGGGTACACCATGAACTCCTTCACGCCACGCACGCCCCAGGAGCCCAGCCATGTCCAAGATGAACACCCCCAAGAACAACATCCCCAAGCCGCCCAAGGCCCCGCCCATGCCCGGCCCCTCGCAGACGCAGAAGGCCGGCGCCAAGCTCAACCAGGACGAGGGCGGCGGGCGTCACAGCCGTTCACGCCACGTCGGCATGACCGACAAGCAGCTCAAGGACCGCAACATCACCACCGCGACGAGCTTCAAGACCGCCCACGACCAGAACAAGACCGTCGGCAAGGTCCTGGGCACGGGCCCGATGAACAACACCTCCAACCTCGCCAAGAACTCCACCAAGCACAAGTCCATGACCATCACCGGCTCCACCGGCCGCACCGCCCCCATCGCGCGCGTCGCCCAGGGTGGCCAGACCTTCAACGCCAAGGTCACCGAGACCACGATGGTCATGCAGAAGGGCACCGGCAAGATCCTCACCACCTACCCCAGCAAGTTCACGCCGCTGCCCAAGCCCGCCCCCGGTCCCAACATCAAGCCCGCCTCGCCCAACAAGAACGTCACCAGCATCGCCACCGGCGCTTCCCAGCTCCGCAGCGTGCCCAAGCCCGCGGCCAAGGGACCCGACCTGGGCAACCAGAAGCGCTTCAAGGGCGTCACCAAGAACGCCAAGAAGTAGCCCAAACTGGGAAATTCCATTGACGGGCCCCCGGCACTCACCTAGGGTGGGCTTCGCCGCCGGGAGTGTGTACCACGCGCAGGGGTCCCGGCGACCACGCCCAACGCCCTGCGCCCGCACAACCCGAGGTCATCCCATGCTCCTGCTCCGCCCCACCTGCGCGGCCCTGGTCATCCTGTCCGGCTGCGCGCTCGCCCTCCCCACGCTCGCCCAGCCCCAGGCCCCCGCCGCCGCCCCCACCGCCGAGCAGGTCAACCAGCCCCTCGTCTTCCAGGGCCTGGGCCCCCACACCCGCAAGGTCACCACGACCAACCTCAAGGCCCAGACCTACTTCAACCAGGGCCTCAACTGGATGTACTCGTTCAACCACGACGAGGCCATCCGCTCCTTTGAGCACGCCGCGAAGCTTGACCCCGCGTGCGCCATGGCCTGGTGGGGGATCGCGATCTGCAACGGCCCGCACATCAACGCCCCCGTCATGGAGGAGCGTCAGTGCACCGCCGCCTGGGACGCCCTCCAGAAGGCCAAGGCCAACCTCAAGAACGCGACGCCCGTCGAGAAGGCCCTCATCACCGCCCTCGAATCGCGCTACGTGGACCCCGCCAGCCCGCCCGGCGGCAAGCTCCCGCTCTCGATGGATGAGCGCCGCCCCTTCGATCAGGCCTATGCCGACGCCATGGCCAAGGTCTACGCCGCGCACAAGGACGACGCCGACGTCGCCACGATGTACGCCGAATCCCTGATGGACCTCCGCCCCTGGGACCTTTACGAGGTCGGCACCCACGCCCCCCGCCCCGAGACCGGCCCCGCCGTCGCCGCGCTCGAGCACGCCCTCAAGCTCAACCCCAACCACCCCGGCGCCAACCACTACTACATCCACGCCATTGAGGGCTCGAACACACCGGAAAAGGCCGACGAGGTCGCCGACCGCCTCCGCACCCTCGTCCCCGCCTCCGGCCACATGGTCCACATGCCCTCGCACATCGACGCCCGCGTGGGCCGCTGGGCCCTCGCCGCGGAGCAGAACCGCAAGGCCATCGAGGTTGACCGCACGTACCGCGAGCTCTCGCCCACCCACGGCATCTACCACCTCTACATGGCCCACGACGACCACTTCCTCGCCTACACCTGCATGATGCTCGGCCGGCGCGAGGAGGCCGTCCGCGCCGCCAACGAGATGGTTGGCAAGATCCCCGCAGACTTCTTGGTCGCCGCCGCCCCCTTCGTTGACGCCTACACGCCGATCCAGACCGAGGTCCTCGTCCGCTTCGCGATGTGGGACGAGGTCCTCGCCTTCCCACAGCCCCCCGAGCACCTGCCCATCACCCGCGCCCTGTGGCGGCAGGCCCGCGCCACCGCCTACAACGCCAAGGGCATGCGTTCCGAAGCGTTGGAAGAGCACGCCGCGTTCCGCAAGGCCAAAGACGCCGTGCCCAAGGACGCGATGATGGCCCAGAACCCCGCCCACACCGTCCTCGAACTCGCGGACCTGCTCCTCTCCGGGGAGCTCAAGTACTTCGCGGGCAATCTGGACGCCGCCGTCGCGGACCTCAACAAGGCCGCGGAGATCGAGGACTCGCTCCGCTACATTGAGCCGCCCGACTGGGTGCAGCCCGTCCGCCACACGCTGGGCGCGATCCTGCTCGACGCGGGCCGCGCGAAGGACGCCGAGGCTGTCTACCGCACCGACCTCCAGCGTAACCCCAACAACGGCTGGGCGCTCTTCGGTCTTGCCAAGTCCCTCAAGGCCCAGGGCAAGGACAGCAAGGACGCCGAGCAGCGCTACAAGAAGGCCTGGGAGCACGCCGACACGCCGCTCCACGCCTCCTGCCTCTGCCTGCCCGAGAAGAAGTAGCCGCTACGCCCCCGCGTTCCGGCCCGGCACCGGCGCGGGCGCGAAGCCCTCGCACCCGCTGATCGGCGTCACCACCAGGTGCAGCGATGCGTGCCGCGGGTGGCCGCATTCCTCCACCAGGTCCTCCGGCGCCATGCCCGACACCCGGATCTGCACCAGCCGTGACTGTTCCCGCGGCTGGTGCTCGCCAAAGTGCGCGCACAGCCCGCACTGCCCGTCGTGTACCTGCTTCATCCCCCCAGCATGCCCGCCCCGCCCCACAGCCCCGTTGACCGCGCCTGAACGCGGGCTCACCCCACCCCGCGCACGGCTCAGCCCGCTGCCATCAGCCCGCGGAACGTCAGCAGTTCACTCATCGCCCGACGCACCGGCCCGCCTTCGATCGCCAGCCCCGCGGCGTGCGCCAGGTCCGCGAACTCCCACTCCAGCCGCTGCGCCGCCGGCTCGGCCAGCGGGCCGCCCAGCCGCGACCCCGCCTCATTCGCCAAAGCCTGCGCGTACGCGATGTAGCCGCGCCGCACCATCTCCTGCGCCCCCGGCGTCGCCTCCAGCCGCTGCAGCGCTTCACGCCTTACGACATCCGGCAGCGCCCACGCGGGACGCACCGCGTCCGTGCTCTCTCCCAACCGCCGCACCAGGCCCGCCGCCGCAAGCCGCGCGAGCTGCTCCGCCAGCCGCTGATCTTGCACCGTCGCCGGCCCGTCCCACGCCGAGCCCGGCCCCGGGACCACATCTGAACCGCCGCCGACCGCGCGCAGCGCTCGCGTCGAGAAGGGCCCCACGAACAGCGCCGCCCGCATCAGCAGCGCCAGCGCCGCCGCGGGCTGCACGTCCACCGCCCATGCAGCCAAGACCGCCATCACCCGCTCCGCCGACGCCCCCTCCAGGTCCCCGCACCCCGCCATCACCGCCCGCTGCCGGAGCTGCCCCTCAAACTGCGCGGGGGTCATGGACGGCGCGAGCCCGGCGCACAGCCCCACCGCCCCCGGCCACCCTTTGAGCAACGGCGCCACGCGCACGGCCTCCGCCGCCCGAGATTGCCACCCGGGCGCACGCTCCAGCAGCAGCCGAGCAAACTCCAGGCCCGGCGGCTGGCCCGCTTCCCCCACCGCCCCGACCTGCACCACGGCCTCGCCCTCGACCACCAGCGGCCCTCGCGCCACCGCCAGCACCCGCAGGTTCGGGCACGCCCGCAGCAGCGCCACCGCCATCCCCGCCACACCCGCCGGCGCGTGCGAGCAGCCGTCCAGAATCACCAGCATCGAGCGCGTCCCGATCCGCTCGACGAGCTCTTCCATCACCCCCGCGCCCCGCCCGCGCACCCGCAGCGCGAACGCCGTGAGCAGCGCCGGCAGCCCGGGGTCCGCCATCGCCGGCAGGCTCACCCACCACGCCCCTCCACTCAATCCCTCTCCCGCCCGCAGCGCGGCCGCCTGCGCCACGCTCCGCACCCCGGCCCCCGCGCCCCCCGTCACCGCCACCAGCCGCCGCTGCGCGAGCAGTTCCACCACCCTCCCCAC
>JAEYTB010000198.1 GCA_023434205.1 Planctomycetota bacterium
ACTTGAGGGAGAGCGGGGCGGGCGTGGACGCGCGTTTTGATGACGTTCCGGAACTGGCCCGGTACCTGAAACGGGAACTGGTGCGGACGGGGCGGGGGGTGGTCGTGGCCAACCCCATCTCCGAAGCAAGCGAGCTGAAGCGGGAGGATTGGGACCGCTGGCTGGGGGAGGCCATGGCGGAAGCGGCGCGGCAGGGGGTGGCGGGGCGGGGGATGACGCCGTTCCTGCTGGGCCACCTGCACCGGGCATCGGGGGGGCGACGCTGCGGGCGAACCTGGACCTGGTGCGGTCGAACGCGGCGTTGGCGGGGCAGATCGCCCGGGCGATGGCGGGCCGCTGAGGACGGGACTGGGGTTTCAAGCAGCTTTGTGCATTGTGGGGGGTTGCGGGGGGTATTACCATGAGGAACCCCCCCACCGCTCCTCACGCCAGTGTGGAGGGGGTGGCCGCTTTGGCCGATCCTGCTACAGACCGCTACACCCCCGGAGGATGAGGACCGTGAGCATGAAGTTTCAGAGCAGGCGGGCGGCCGTGGCCGTGCTCACGGGGCTGGCAGGCCTCGCTGTGCCCTGTGCGGCGCAGGACAGCGTCTCGCGGAACTCGGATGGGGGCTCCGGCCTGCCGGGCGATGCGTTGAACCCGTGGGTGCTGGGTCCGGGGATGCGGAGCAGCTACATCGTGGACCTTCGGCCGTTCGCGACGTCGATGGGCACGCACTTTGGGATCGGGCCGCTGGTCAAGTCGGGGAAGACCAGCGCAGCGCGGTTCACCGCCTTGAACGGCACCTCGGTCGTCTCGGCTTCCATGAAGACGGGCGCGGCGTACCCGGCGGCCTCCTACGCGCTCTGGAGTTCGCCCGGGGCGGGCCTGAACCCGGCGGAGAACCTGACGGGCAACGTCGCGACGATCTCCCCGGCGGGCACGGCGACGGTCTTCGGCATCGGGCTGATGGACTTTGACGAGGTGACGGTCGGCACCAGCAACGTGTTCGTCAACCAGCTGTACGCCGCGCAGGTGGCGTTCGACCCGGCCACCCCGAACCGGATGTTTGTGACACGCGTGCACGCCGCGGCGAACAGCACCACGAACAACACCGACCGCTCGCAGTTCGGCCTCGGCTCCGTGGACGCGGACGGCAACCTGGTCTTCCGGGCGGACAGCTTCGGGAGCGCGGGGCCGGCAACGTCGCTGCTGGTGGGCGACAACTACTTCCGGGTGAAGTCCCCGCTGCGGGGCTCGACGGTGAACCTGATCGACAACAACGGCGGGAGCAATAGCGCGGCGACGGACTGGCTGCTGGTCCGCAGCGCCGCCACGCACACGGCGCCGGTGGCGATCCCGGCGGATGTCGCGGGGCGGAGCGTGCTGATCGGCACAGACCTTTTGGGCAACGTGGCGTACGAGTCCGCGCCGGGCTCGGTCTCGGGAACATCGGCGGCGCACCGGACCGGGACGCTGGACCATCGCGGCACGCCGGGGTTCTCGGCACGCCCCTTGTTCCCGGGGTCGGTGGGGACGGGAACGATCCTGACGCGCTCAACCACGGGTGGCGGCAAGACCGACGGCCTGACGGTGTGGGGCGTGGATGCCAACGGGAACCCCACGGCGAGCCGCACGGTGGTGGTGCCCGCGGCCCTCACGGACCCTTGCATCAGCCACACGTGGAACCTGGCCGGCGGGGACTTCCGCGGGTACGAGAGCCAGACCATTTTCCGTGGCGGGGCGGGGCCGGTCGCCGTGACCTTGGACCACGCGGGCCGTGCGCTGGTGGCCTCGCTGGTGTTCCACGGCAGCATCGGCGGCTTCGCGAACCCGTTCGACGCCGTGGCGGTCGCACGCTTTGACCCTGCGAACCCCAACTCGCCGGTGGAATGGACCAACGCGGCGTGGGTGGACACGTCGCAGTCCACGGGCAAGCCGCTGTTCGGAGACTTCGGCGCCGACGGCGCGCCCGGGACCGGCGACGCGGGCGAGGGCGACGGTGTGGTGAACGCCCTGGATGCACCGATCGGACGCCTGGCTTCGGCCACGGAGAACCCGTTCGCGACGCCCGGGCCCTCGCTCTCGGCGCCCGCGTTCGACGCGGCGGGGAACCTCTACTTCATCGCGTCGGTCACGCTCCGCAAGCAGATCGGGTCGCAGGTGCTGGAGGTGCCGAGCATCGCCCTGGTGCGGGGCGTCTACAACGCCGCGGCGTTCTGCTACACGCCCGAGGTCGTGCTGGAGGTGGGGAGCACCTTCCTTGGAGTGAACTCGGCAACGCAGTACCAGGTGCAGCACCTGAGCCTGGCGGATGCGGACTCGAGCTCCTCGGCCTCGCTGTGGTCGGGGAGCGCAACGCAGCAGGCGTGGAACCGAATGAACCCGGCGGACATGCCCGCCGGCGACCCGCGTCAGCTCGGCGGGCTCGTCATTTCAGCCCGGGTGTGCTACGACGTGAACTCGGACGGGGTATTCGAGGACCCCACGGTGATCGGCAACGACCCCCAGAGCCCGGATGAGGCGTACAACGCGGTGCTGTACATCGCCTTTGTGCCCCAAGCCCTCCAGTGCGGCACGGCGGACTTTGACAACGACGGCGACACAGGCACCGACGCGGACATCGAAGCCTTCTTCGCGTGCCTGGCGGGCAACTGCTGCCCGACGTGCCAGACATCGGACTTTGACGGCGACGGCGACTCCGGCACCGACTTTGACATCGAGGCCTTCTTCCGCGTCCTCGCCGGCGGGGCGTGCTAACGCTGGCCCTCGGCCCCGAGCTTCCGCAGGTCCGCGAGGGTCTGGCGGAGCTGACGCTGCAGCAGGCTGACGCGCAGCAGCGAGCGCACACGCGTCACCAGCTCCAGGCGGTTCACGGGCTTGGTCAGGAAGTCGTCCGCCCCCGACTCCACGGCACGCTCAACATCCGCGACCTCGTTGAGGGCCGTCACCATCACCACAGGGATATCCCGCAGGGCGGGGTCCTTCTTGATCTTTGAGCAGACCTGGAAGCCGCTCATCCGGGGCATCATGACGTCCAGCAGGATGAGGTCGGGGCGTTTGCGGGCGACGTCCTCAAGGGCCTCCAGACCGTCGGGGGCGGTGCGGAGCTCGCAGCCCAGTTCCTCCAGATAGGCGAGCAGGAGCTCAAGGTTCTGCTCGTTGTCGTCCACCAGAAGGACCACCGACCCCTCGACATTCAGCTCAGGGGCGTGGGCGAGGGCGGCGTCGGGGGCTTCGGTCTGGACTTTGTCAGGCATGGCGGCTCTCCTCGCGAGGGTCCTGATCCTACCGCGCCAGCAACCCTTCCGCGGGGTGTGCTGTAAACCGGGGGCAGATCACGACCTACCGCTGGACCGGGTGGGTCGGGGTGGCAAGAATCCCGGTGGACTTCCGGGCGGCGGCGGGGGGTTTCTCAAGTGCCGCGTCCGCCCGGCCTTGGATCAGTGCGGAGGTGTTGCGTGTCGGCCCATTCCTCCAAAGGTCGTGTGGCGTGGCTGGACCGCTTCCGGGCGCCGAGCTCGGACGAGTTGCTGTCGCCGTTCAATAAGCAGACCAGCGCCCTCCTTGAGCACGCGCGCCAAAAGTTCCTGGGCGTCGAGAGCATCAAGGAAGAAATCGTCTGGCACGGGGTTTGGAACTGGACGTACGTCTATCGAATCCCCGGCGAAGGGGAGCGGGCGTGGGCGTACCTGATCCCGGACCCGGCCAAGCCGCGGATCGCCGTGCCGATCGACGACGAGATCATCCCCGATCTGCCCCTCCGCAAGCTGTCCAAGTACATCCGCGATGGGCTGACGCACGCACCGAAGGTGGACGGGTTGCGGTGGTCGTGTTGGGACATCACCAACCGGACGCAGGTTGAGGACATCGTGTCGCTGGCGCAGAACAAGCTGAAACTTGCGGACGCTGGGCGCTGAAGAGTGCCGTGAACGCTGAAGGCTGAGCCCGCCGTTGGCCGATCAGCGGTAGGATGCCGCCGCGCCGGCGACGGCCGACCCGCCCCCCAGCAACCCGGAGCACCGATGCCGATTCTGACACGCCCGCGGGCGTTCGCCCTTGCGTTCTCGATGGCCGCCGCGGTGTGTACGGGGGCGCTCGCACAGCCGGGCTCGCTCAAGGACGAAGTGTCGCGCGCGGTCGCCGGGCTCAAGCTGGGGTCGGCGCGGGTCGGAATCAGCGTTGTAGACCTTGAGACAGGCGATTCCCTCGCGGAGATGAACGCCGACCTGCCCCTGACGCCGGCGTCGAACATGAAGCTGCTGACGACGGGGGCCGCCGCGGTGGTGCTGACCCCCGAGTTCGTGTTCAAGACCGAAGTGATCCGCGACGGCGACCGGCTGATCGTGCGGGGCTCGGGCGACCCATCCCTGGGCGACCCGCTGGTGCTGGGCGACAACGAGCCCAAGCTGACGGTCGGCGATGTGCTGTCGGCCCTGGCGGGGGCGGCCGCAAAGTCGGGGATGCACGAGGTCCGGGAGATCGTGGTGGACGACCGCGTGTTCGACCGCGAACTCGTCCACCCCAACTGGCCCGTCAACCAGCTCGACCGGCCCTACTGCGCGCAGGTGAGCGGCCTGAACTTCCACGTCAACGTGCTGTCCTTCTACCCCGGGCCCAATCCGCAGGGGCCCGGGACCCCGCCCGTCTATGCGCTGGAGCCCGAGGCGCCCTGGGTGCGGGTCGATGTACGGGCGCGGACCGTGGCGGACGGGAAGAACACGGCGTGGATCACCCGCGAGCAGGGCGAAGACCGGTTCGCGCTGCGGGGCGATATCCGCTTCCAGACCCAGCAGCCCATCGAGATCACCTGCCAGGACCCGGCGCTCTTCTTCGGGCGGCTGCTGGCGCACCAGCTCAGCAAGGCCGGGGTGCGCGTGGCGCAGGCGCAGAACGCGCCCGCGGTGCGGCTCGCGGGGGCACAGGAGCAGTTCGCCGGGCGGGCCATCGCCATCGTAAACACGCCGCTGGCGGATGTACTGCGGCGGTGCAACGCCGACTCCGAGAACCTCTACGCCGAGGCGCTCCTCAAGCGAATGGGCCACGCGGTGACGCGCGATGCGGGCTCGTGGAACAACGGGGCGTCCGTCCTCCGCATGGTCATCGGGCAGCGGCTGAGCCCCCAGCACGCCGCGGCCACGACGATCAGCGACGGCTCGGGGATGTCCCGCGCCAATCAGGTTTCGCCCGGGACGCTGACGCGGTGGCTTGGCGCGATGCACGCGGACGCGAAGGTCAGGGACATGTTTACCGATTCCCTCGCCCGGCCGGGCACGGGCACGCTCAAGAAGCGGTTCCGCGACGCGAAGCTCAAGAACGAGGTGCGGGCCAAGAGCGGGTACATCGAGGGCGTGCGGACGCTCTCGGGATACGTGATCAACGGATCGACGGGCCGCCGGGTGGCGTTCAGCGTGATGGTGAATGACATCTCGAGCGACGAGCAGACCCGCGCGGCGATGGAACTCCACGAGGACATCGTCAAGCTCGCCGACCGCTGGCTGGCGCAGAAGTCCGTGGGGATGGAGCCCGCCAAGGTCGGGGGCTGACGCCTATTCCCGCGCGGCGCCGGCAAACGTGACCGGGCTGCGGTACCCGTCCCGGTCGTAGGCACGCACCCCGAAGAAGGAGTTGTCCTTGCTCTCGCTGAGCGTGGCCTCGGTCGCGTCGCCCACGTCCAGCGAATATTGCCACACCGGGCTCGTCGTCTCGCGCCACACCACCTCGTACCCCGCCGTGTCGGCCTCGGGCGACCGTTCCCAGCGCAGGGTCGTCGTCACATCCAGCCTTGCGGTGACCACCCGGACATTCCGCGGCGAAGAGGGCGCGTTGGCGAGGTGGATCAGCACCGCCGCGTTGAGGCGGGTGACGTTCGCGAGGTAGTCAAAGTCCACCGAGTCGGGGAAGTCGCCGTACCGGACGGTGGTGCCGTCGGGCTGCTCCTCAAGGCGCGGGGTCTGGTGCTGGTGCCGGTAGTCCTCGTGGACTTCGCAGAAGCGGATAGCGGCGTAGCCGTTTTCGTTGAAGGGGATGTGGTCCCCGCCGCGCATGAAGCGGTCCTGCCGATAGACGAGCATGGGCTGAACGATGGTCCCCTCGCGCCGGGCGACATCGATCACGTAGCGGGCGAGTTGGCGGCTGGCCGAGTCGCTCTCGCCGCTGACCAGACGGATCTGAGCGAGCTGCTCGGCGCTGGGATTGCGGGGGAGGCCCTCGGACAGCACGCGGATGAGCGTGGGTGTGGACTGGCCGCGGTCGCCGTTGGGCCCCCATGGGTCGCCGACAATGTCGTTGTTGAGCACGGCGCGGATGTCTGCCTTCTTCGCCGCGGCCTGCTCGGCGTGGAAGCGAGCCCCGACCAGGCCTTGCTCCTCCGCCACCGTACACAGGAAGACCACCGTCGACTCCAGCGGCCTGTGGGCCAGGACGCGGGCGAGTTCCATCACCGCGGCGGTGCCGGAGGCGTCGTCGTTGGCGCCCGGGGCATCGCTCACTGAATCCATGACGTTGGTGGGCATGGAGTCGTAGTGGCCCACGACGTAGTAGAGCCGCTCGGGCGTCCGCGTCCCGGGGAGGATCGCGACGACGTTGGCCATCGGCGTGGGCTGCGGGATCCGCACGCCCTTGGGGGCCGTGAACTCTTCAAGAAAGACCCGGAGCTTCCCGGGGGCGCCGTCCCTGGGCTGGTTGAAGGAGTCCAGGTGCGACTTCATCCAGCGGCGGGCGGCGCCGATGCCCCTGATCTCGGACTCGGTCTCGGAGAGGGAGTGTCGGGTGCCGAAGCCCGCGAGCCGTTCATTGATTTCCTTGAGCGATTCGGCGGAGATGGCCTCGAGGATCGGGGCGGCGTCGGGCTGGGGCGTGCCGGCGGGCTGCGCGAGGACAGTGCTGGCAGCGGCGAGCAGGGTGAGGGCACACGCGCGGCGTGCGGGCATGGGAAGCTCCTGTGAAAGGCCTGGGCTGGACGAGCGGACAGCATACCTCGCGTACAGTTGGCCGATGCGCCGGATTTACCTGGACAACGCCGCGACCAGCTTCCCCAAGCCGCCGGGGGTCTACGAGGCCATGCTGGACTACGGCACGCGCCTGGGCGCTTCACCGGGGCGGGGTCACTACGCCGAAAGCCGCGAGGGGGCACGCCTCATTCGTCTCTGCCGCGAGCGGCTCTGCACGCTGATCAACGGGGAGAACCCGGCCCACGTTGTGTTCACGCTCAATACCAGCGATGCGCTGAACCTGGCGATCAAAGGGGTGGTGCGGCACCGTCTTCTGACGCGGCCGGGGCGGCCGGTACACCTGATCACGACGGCGATGGACCACAACTCCGTGCTGCGCCCCTTCAACGCGCTGGCGGAGCACGGGGCCGCGTGGACGTTCGTTGCGTGCGACCCGGACACAGGCAGGGTGGACCCCGCGGGGATCGCGCGGGCGATCACCCCGGACACGGCGCTCGTGGCGGTGAACATGGCGAGCAACGTGTCGGGGACGCTTCAGCCGGTGGAGGAGATCGGGAAAGTGTGCCGCGGGGCGGGGGTGCTGTACCTGATCGACGCGGCGCAGGCGCTGGGGCACGTGCCGGTGGACGTCCGAGGGCTGAACTGCGACCTGTTGGCGTTCCCCGGCCACAAGGGCCTGATGGGCCCGCAGGGCACGGGCGGCCTGTACCTCCGGACGGGGGTCGAGGACCTCGTCGCGACAACCCGCGAGGGCGGCACGGGGTCGCTCTCCGAGCACGATGCACAGCCGATGTCGATGCCCGAGAAGTACGAAGCGGGGAGCCACAACACGATCGGGATCGTGGGGCTCTCGCGGGCGGTGGAGTGGATCCTGGAGCGCGGGGTCGAGAGCCTGCGCGAACACGAACAGTCGCTCATCGCGCTGGCCCTGGACCTGCTGCACGAGGGCGGCGCCCGCGTGCAGGGCAGGCCCTCCCGCGAGGGGCCACTGTCGGCGCTGCGGCTGCTGGGGCCCGGTGAGCCGGCAGCTCGTGTCGGGGTGCTGTCCTTGACGCACGACACCATGCCGCCGGCGGAGGTCGCCGTGATGCTCGAGCACCTCGGGGTCCTGGTGCGGTCGGGGATCCACTGCGCCCCGCACGCGCACGCGGCAATGGGCACGCTGGAGCAGCACGGGGCGTTCCGCATGTCGTTCGGGCCGTTCGTCACGGAATCAGACGTGCGAGCGGCCTGCGCGGCGCTGGAGGAAGTCTGCGTTGAAGTCGCCGGGGCTGACGCGGCGGGGGCGCGCTGAGGGTCACCCCGCGTCTAAGATTGCGGCGTCGTCCCGGTAGCTCAGCCGGATAGAGCAGCGGTCTTCTAAATCGCAGGTCGTGCGTTCGAGTCGCACCCGGGACGCTTCTCAGGGCTCGCAGCCGCCCGTCACCAGCAGCGCAAAGAACCGCTCGATATCGGCGTCCGTGCCCGTATCGCCGTCGCCGTTGATGTCGGTGTCCAGGCACAGCGCACAGCAGTCGCCCGCGAGGCAGGCGAAGAACGCCTCGATATCGGCGTCGGTGCCGGTGTCGTGGTCGCCGTCAAAGTCCGTGGGGCACTGCCACACGCGGGCGCTCGCCAGGGGCATCAGCACGACGCTGCGGCCGGCCTCCTGGACCGTGATCTCGAACGAGTCGGTGCGATAGTCGGCCGGGTCCGCGGCGGTCATCACAAACTCAAACTCGCCGGGGGCGGTCTGTGCCGCGGGGCCGGCGGCGATGTTGCCCGGCCCACCGTCGACGCGCCGGATGGTCACCGTCATACCCGGGGTGGTGACGGGCTCGCCCCGCCAGTCTCGAAGGGCCACGCGAAGAAGCCCGGCATTGCCGAGGATGAGCCGGGCATCGGTGGTGCGAGACTGCACGGCGTCAACCTTGCCCGTGAGCCCCGCGCGCCAGGCATCAAACTGGGCCTGGAGTTGAAACACAGGGTCTGGCGCGCCCGCGGCCTGGTTGGGGACATTCAGGGTGAGGAAGTAGTTGCCCCCGCCCGTGCCGCTCTGGGGCGGGAAAGAGCCGTCGGGGCGGGCGGTCGAGACCCCCACCGCCCCCTGGGTGACGATCGGGTACACGATGTCCGTGCGGCCGTCGGCGTTGAGGTCCGAAGCGGTGATGCGGTTGATCCCGAAGAACACGGGCGAGTCGCTGCCCATGACGAACGTGCCGCTTGCGGAGCCCACCAGCGTGAAGAATCGGCTGGCGGTGGTGCCCATGGCGAGGTCGGCGTGGCCATCGGCGTTGAAGTCGCCGGTGACGATCTCGGTGGGCGCGGCCGCGAGCGGAAGGGTCTGCGCGAGCGAGAACAGCCCCGATCCGTCGTTGAAGTAGATCGTGACGCTTGGCGAGACGCCCTGATTGGCGCACGCCGCGTCAATGAAGCCGTCGCCGTTGAAGTCGGCCAGGGCCACGGACTGCGGCGAAGGGGGCGTGAGCACGGGCGTCGAGGCGGTGTACGTGCCGTTGTTGTTGCCCTTGAGGACCAGGAGGCGGGCCGTGCCGCGGGAGACGACGACGGCGTCCAGCGAGTTGTTGCCGTCGATGTCCGCGATGGCGAACCCGGTGGGGCCGGTCCCGGCGCCGCGTGTGAGCGGGGCTTGGAGCGCTCCAGCTCCGTCGTTGAGGGCCGTGGCGAGCATGGCGTTGGTGGTGAGGGCGACGACGTCCGGCCCGTTCTGAGCGTCGATGTCGCGGATGGCCAGCCACGAGCCGATGCCCGGGAGCGGCTGGGTGATGCTCGGGCCGAAGGCCGTGCCGCCAAGGCCAGGCTTGACGCTGATGACGGTGTCCGTCAGCGTCACAAGATCGGCCACGGTGTCGCCGGTGATGTCGGCGAAGCGCAGAACCCGTGAGCCGGGGGCGATGGCCTGGTTGGGCCCAGCGGGGCCGAACTGCGCGAAGCGTGCCCCGGGGGCGGACTGGTTTGCACGGAGCGAGATGGTCGCCGCGGCGGTCGCGTTGAGGACGGCAAGGTCAGGCCGGCCGTCCGCGTTGATGTCCGTCACCGCGGCGTGCGAGGACGAGGGGCCGGTGGCGTAAACCCCCGTGGCGCCGTCGCGGTCGCCCGCGCGGGCGACGATCATGTAGCCGATGTGCGCGGACTTGGTGAACGTGGGCGGGGGCGCGCCGCAGGAGGTAACCCCGCCCGGGCACGAGCAGCGGCCATCGCCGCCCATGGCGCGGGCCGCCTCCATGCTGGCCATGAGCCGGGCGGGGAGGTCGCCATCGGTGTTGCGGAGCGCATCCACCGCCGCCTGCACGACCGGCGCGCCGGTGAGCACGTTGCCCTGCACGGCGTAGACCACGTGGCCGGCGCGTCCGGCGTACGAGTACAGGAACTCGCCGGTCTGGCCCCCCGCCCACGCGCCGGCGTCCTGGCCGGTAAAGGTGGCGGCACGGCCGCGGGTGTCCACGATGCCGTATTGGCGGAGGGTGTGGCTCGAGTCGAAGACGGAGAGCGCCGTCACGATCTCCGCGGGTGCGAGCCCCTCGGCCATGCGGTCACGGATAAAGGTGCGGTTGTACTGGGTGGTGTCGCTGGCCGATTGGGCCGTCGCCGCCCCGACCCCGACGATGACCACCGGCGTGCGACCCTGGAGGTCGAGCGCGGTCAGGCAGGTACACGAGCCCAGTGCGATCTCACCGCTGCGCGTGTCAACCAGGATGATCGACCATGTCGCGAGGGACGGCGCGACCGTGGTGCACAGGGCTGCGGCGCCGACCAGGCCCAGGATGGTGCGAGTTGGCATGGTGCCTCCGGAAGAGCAGCCTACCCCGGAAGCGGGCAGGCCCCAAGCCTTTGTTTGCCGGAGGCGGGCCATCAACGCTGCAGGGCACGCAGGACGGCGGCGGCGGTCGCAGCGACGAGCGGGTCCTCGGCGGGGTCGGAGGCGAGTTCCTGGACCCTGGCAAGCAGCGCGGGGTCGGGCCGGCGGCGGAGCAAGTTCCCCGCCGCGATGAGGGCGTTGCGCTTCATCATCGCGAGGGTCGCACGCTTCATCGCGGAGTTGCGGAAGGCTTCCCGCCTCGCGGCAGCGTCCCAGTTGAGGACATCGAGCAGGGGGAGGTCGGCGGTGCGCGAGCGGTAGGCGTCGTGCCGGTGCGGGAGGTCGGGGTCGGGGCGGGGCGAGTTGTGCGGGCACACCTCCTGACAGACATCACAGCCGTACACCCAGTCCCCCATCGGCGCATGGAGCGACGGGTCGACCTGGTCACGGTGCTCGATGGTGAGGTAGGAGATACAGCGCGAGCCGTCCACGCTCCACGGCGTGATAGCGCCGGTGGGGCAGGCGTCGATGCAGCGGGTGCAGGTGCCGCAGTGGTCGCTGGTGGCCTCCGATTCGGGGGTGGCGATGAGCGGCAGCGTGGTCGCCACACCGCCCAAAAGCAGGTAGCTGCCCAGGCGCGGGTTGATGATCATCGTGTTCTTGGCCTGCCAGCCCAGCCCGGCGCGCTGCGCGAGTTCCCGCTCGAGCACCGGCACGGTGTCCACGAACGACCGGAACCCCCAACCGGGGTACGCGGCCCGCAGCGCATCGCTCAGGGCGTGCAGCCGCTTCTTGACGACCGCGTGGTAGTCCAGCCCTTGCGCGTACCGCGCGATCCGGCCGTGCTGGGCGGGCGCCTCCGGCTGCGGGTCGTTGCGGCTGGCGTAAAGGTCCGCGACCATGATGAACGCACGGGTGTCGGGGAACACCGCCGCGGGATCGAAGCGCAGATCGAGGTCCCGCTCGAGGTAGTCCATCTGCCCGTGGCGGCCTTCGCGGAGCCAGGCGAGGACTTCATCTCGCCAGCGGGTTGGCTGGGCGTGCGCAATGCCGGCGAGGGCGAATCCCAGTGCGCGGCAGCGGTCCAGCACATCGCGCGTCAGAACACCCGGCTCGGGGAGCGCGGACGGCGGGACGGGGCGGAACGTCGGCCTGTGGACCCGCGGCGGCACGCCTGATGCTAGCGGTCAGGTGCGGACGCGCTGGAGGTCGGGCCGAGGGCCCTGCCGCATCGACGGCCCCATCCACTCGAACAGCCGTCGGGCGGAGGCAGCCAGCACCGTGCCGGGGTCCTCCACCTTGGCCGGGTCCATCCACGCGCGGTCATACTCGTACACCACCCATCCCGGGAAGCCGGCCCTGGCGAGGGCTTCCACGGCGGGACGATTCGGCACCTGGCCCTCCCCCAGGACGCACGGCCGGCCCTTGTTGAAGTCGCGCACCTTGAGGCAGGCGAGCCGATCGCTCAGAACGTTGATGCCCGCCACAGGGTCTTCGCCCGCGGCGGCGGCGACGGCGACGGAGTAGGCCGCGACCAGGAGCGGGCTGTTGACCAGGTCCAACAGCTCGGCGAGTTGCGGGGCGGTGCTGAACGAGCCGCCGTTCTCGAGCATGACCTTGACGCCGCTGTTGCGGGCATAGTCGCACGCCTTGGCCAGGCGCGAGGCGATGCGGGCCATGGCCGAGCCGCGCTTCTCGTTGCCGATGATCTCAAAGCCGAAGACGCGGACGTAGGGGACCTCAAGACGGAGCGCGAGGTCGATGGCGCTCTTGGTCTCTCGGATGGAGCCCTCGTGGTCGAGGAGGTTCCCGATCACCGGCGGGGTGATGGGGTCGTCGTACCGGATGGAAGTGGCCAGCAAGACCAGCTCCAGCCCGGCACGCTCAAGGAGCAGGCGGGCCTTCTGCGGGGACGTGAGCGCCGGGTCGCACGCGAAGTGGGTGGAGCCGTACCCGAAGGTGCGGAGCTCGCACCCGAGGTACCCCCACGCTCCGGCGTGCTGGGCGATGCGGTCCAGGGTCCATTCCGGACAGGCCACGGTGCTAAAGGCGGGTTTCATGAGCGGGAGGCCCTTGGTGCAGGCGGGTATGAGGGTTGCGTCGGGGGGGACATCCTACGGGTCTTGAGGAAAGCGTCAAATAATCACCCCGCCGGTCGAACCGCACGCAGGGGGCGGCGTCATCTCCACGTGTGTACGCGCACGGGGTGTTTTAGGCTAGCGGATGCTAAACCGCGCAAACCATCCCCCCCGCGGCAAGCCCCCCGTTTCTCGGTCGTTTTGGTGGCATCGTGTGGAGGTTTCTTTGTACGTTTCCCCTGTCAGGTATGCGTGGTCCAAGGGCATGCCGCCCGTAAGGAGCGTCCAGGTCATGGCCTACTCCGCCGCGCAAGCTCCCCTCATCACGGTGCGGCGGGGGGCAGGCCTCCTGCTCGCCGTGGCCTTCTTCTCCGCCCTTGCGGGCGGCTGCTCTTCGAGTTCGAACGGGCGCGAGGCCTACTTCGCGGCACGGTCCGCGGGCGTGATGTACCAGTCCGGGACGGGCGAATCGCGCATGTCGCTGGCTCCCCCCAGCATCTTCGCGGACAACGACCAGGCGCTGGCGGCGCGGAACGGACCGGTGACCGATGTCACCCGCTGGACCGACGCGGGCCTGGAGCGCTGACGGGCATCGCCTGAAAGCCGGGTGGCGGACGCGTACGCTCAGGCAGGCGCCCGGTGCGCCAGCGGAGCTGCGCCATGTCCTACGGACCGTCCGACCCGTCCGCCTCGCGTGACCCACAGGGGATGCACACCGACCTCAAGAGCAAGCTGGACTACGCCGGGTACCTGCACCTGGAGCAGGTGCTGTCGGCGCAGCGCCCGCTGAGCAGCCCGCAGCACCACGACGAGCTGCTCTTCATCATCCAGCACCAGACCACGGAGCTCTGGTTCAAGCTGATCGTGCACGAGCTGAAGGCGGCGTTGCGGCTGGTGGCGGAGGACAAGCTGGAGCCCACGTTCAAAATCCTGGCGCGGGTCAAGCACATCCAGGCGCAGCTCTTCAACCAGTGGAGCGTCCTGGCGACGCTCACGCCCAGCGAGTACGTGCAGTTCCGGCATGTCCTGGGGCCCAGCAGCGGCATCCAGAGCTACCAGCACCGGCAGATCGAGTTCATGCTGGGCCGCAAGGACCGGCGGATGCTGGCGGTCTTCCAGCACAAGCCGCTGATCTACCGCGAACTGGAAGACACGCTCACCGCCCCCGGCCTCTACGACGAGACGCTGCGGCTGATGGCGCGCCGTGGGCTGGCGATCCCCCGCGAAGTGCTGGACCGCGACGTGACCGAGCCGCACAAGCCGCACCCGGGCGTCGTCGCCGCGTTCAAGCAGGTCTACGAGCACCCCGACCGCCACTGGGACCTGTACGAAATGGCCGAGAAGCTTGTGGACGTGGACGAGCAGTACTCGCTCTGGCGGTACCGGCACGTCAAGGTCGTGGAGCGCGTGATCGGCTTCAAACGCGGCACCGGCGGCACGGCGGGCGTGGCCTACCTGCGGCAGATGGTGGACGACCGCCTCTTCCCGGAACTGTGGGACGTGCGCACGGAGATCGAAGAGGTCCGCGGCTGAAGCCCGGCCTCAGGGGTCGGCCGGCGGCGCGACCTTGAGGATCGCCTGCTCAAAGCGACGCGCCCAGGCCTGCTCGTGGTGCTCGCCGCCCTCTTCAATGAAGACCTTGTGCTCGACCGCCTGCGCCGCCAGAGCGCGGCCCAGCCTGCGCGCCAGGGTAATCAGCTCCTGGTTCGCCGGCGCCACCGGATCGCCCATGGCGGTGACGGCCCGCTCGCGCGTGCCCATATCGATCCACACGCGGGCTCCCGAAAGCCCGCCGGCGTCCTTCTCCAGCTGCGTGACAAGGCGGCCGTCGTCCCAGGTGAGGGCGGGGGACATCGCGATCACGCCGCCGAACATCCCCGGGTTGCGCCGGGCGACCTCAAGCGACGAGATCGCGCCCAGGGAGGACCCGCCGATCAAGGTGTGCTGGGGTCCGGTCTGGACCCGGTACTCCTTCTCGATGAAGGGTCGCACATCCCGGAGCAGAAACGCCTCGTGGTCGGCGCCGCGTCCGCCCCCGCGCCGAGAATCGCGGGAGAAGCTGTACTCGTCGATCCGGCCGGGGCCCGCGTGGTCCATCCCCACGACGATCAGCGGGCGGACCTTCCCGGACTTCAGCAGCCGGGTCATGGTCTCATCGATCTCCCACTCCTGCCGGATGGTGCTGGTCGCCTTGTCGAAGCAGTTCTGCGCATCGTGCATATAGAGCACGCCGTAGCGGGCCTGGGGCTGGTCGTCGTAGCCCGGCGGGAGCCAGACACGAATCCGGCGCTCGCCGCCCAGGGACTTGGACGCGATCACGTGCTGGCGGAGCGTGCCCGTGACGGAGCTGACCCCGCTGCCCTCGCCCCATGCCGCAACCGTCGCCTCGATCACCTGGTCCGCCCGCTCGATCGTGACCACACGGTTGGGCCGGTCAGAGCCGTCAGGGTTCTTCTCCACAGTGCCCCAGGTGCCACGGGTGATCTTGAACTCCAGGCCCTCGCCCACTTTCAGGTCGAGTTCCGCGGCGTACACCCCGTTCTCCTCGCGGTGCAACCGCACCCCGTCGGCCTTCCACCCGCCGACGCTCGGCTTGCCGCCGGCGAGATAGATCGGCTCACTGGCCGGCGTGCCCGGGGGCACGCGCACCACGATCCGCACCTGGGCGGCCGCCGCGGCGGCGAGGGCAGACAGGGCGAGCAGCGACGCGAGGAAGGCAGGCCTGATCATGGGGGATCGTACGGTCACGGCCGTGCCGGGTCGCCCGCGGGGAGGCGGACGGCGAAATCGGTGCCCCGCCCGGGCTCGGTGTGCACGTCGATGCGCCCGGCGTGGGCCTCGATAAGGCGGCGCGCGGTCGGGAGCCCCAGGCCCGTGCCGCCGCTCTTGGTGGTGAAGTAGGGCGTGAAGATCCGCGGCAGCACCAGCGGGTCGATGCCCGGGCCCGTGTCGATGACGTGGAGGACATTCACCGGGCGGCCCTGCGCATCCGACTCGCGGCTGGTGCGCAGGATCAGCTCGCGCGGGCCCTGCTTGACGGCGGACATCGCCTGCACCGCGTTGAGCAGCAGGTTGAGGACGGCCTGCTTGAGCTGCTGAGCGTCGATGCGGCCGGTGAGCGGCGTGGGCGAAAGATCGGTGCGGAGTTGAACGCCCTGCTGCTGGGCCTGTGGAAGAAAGAAGTCGCACAGCTCGTCGACGACGCGGTTGAGGTCAGCGTCGGCCAGGTCAAGCCGGATCTCCCCCGCGAAGTTGAGGAAGTCTGAGAGGATGCCGCGGAGACGCTCGACCTCGCGCCGCAGCGATGAGAGCCTGCGGGTGAGCCGCTGCTTGGAATCAGGGTCTACGCCGCTCAGCTCATCAAGCCCCTCGGCGAGGAGCTGCGCGTTGAGCCCGATGGTGGACAGCGGGTTCTTGATCTCGTGCGCGAGGCCGCCGGTCATGGCCCCCACTTCAGCCAGCCGCTCGGCCGAGCGGGCACGGCGCTCCGCCTCCTGGGCGCGGGCGAGCCAGCGTCGTGCCTGCCAATAGGACAGCGCCCCGGCGAGCAACCCGCCCGCCGCGAACCCACCAAGCCATGCCCAGCCCGTCGTCACGGGGTGAGTATCCGCGCGTCGCGGGCGGAAGCCAAGTGGCGCCCTGGAACCCCCAGCGGGCTCAGGCCGTGGGCCGCTGGCGCAGGGTGCGAGAGTACCCGCGCTTGGCGGTGCCGACCTCGACATCCTCCACGCGGCTGACCCGCGTGGCCTTCCAACCCTTGTCCGTTTTCGTGGCGTCGTAGTTGACGGTCGCCCCGTCCTTCAGGACGCGGAACCCATCGCCCTGGATAACCGTGTAGTGGGTGAAGATGTCCTGCCCCTCGGGGCCGACGATAAAGCCGAACCCTTTCCGCGGGTCGAACCACTTCACGAGCCCCTCTACGCCCTCAAGCTGGTTGTGTCCGTCCATTTGCCGACCTCCCCGCAGTCGCGTCATTGCGGAGTCCGCCAGCGTCCACACCGCGCATGAGGAACGGCTGCTCATCATCCGCACGCAGAGCGCGCGGCTGGGGAGCGGTCTTAGCGCATCCTGAACGCATCACACAGGACCCAGCACCGGACCGTCCTTCCCCACGAATCGCGGGCCGATGGTTTACCCAGATTACCGGGCCTGTCCCGGCAGGGTCAAGAGTAATTCACGAATACCGGACCTGCGACAACAAAATGGCCCCGGCAGTGCCGGGGCCATCGCTTCATGCGTGCAGGAACGGACTTACGTGCAACCTCAGCCCTGCGCGGGCTGGGCGGGCTGCGCCTTGGAGCGGTTCTCATCCATCAGCACGGCCTTGCGGCTGAGCTTGATGCGGCCCTGATCGTCCACGTTAATCACCTTGACCTTGACCACGTCGCCCAACTTGACGACCTCGCTCACGCTCTTGACGTAGCCCTCGGCCAGCTCGGAGATGTGGCACATGCCATCGGTGCCGGGCGCCAGCTCGATGAAGGCGCCGAAGTCCTTCATGCTGACGACCTTGCCGGTGTAGACGGTGCCGACCTTGATCTCCTCGCACAGGGCCTCGATCTCGGCGCGGGCGCCGTCGATGCTCTCGGCGTTCAGGCCGGCGAGCTGGACGGTGCCGTCGTCGTCGACGTCGATGGTGACGCCGTAGCGGTCCTGGAGGCCGCGGATCATCTTGCCGCCGGGGCCGATGAGCTTGCCGATCTTCTCGGGGTCGATGTGGAGGGTGATGAGGCGCGGGGCGAGCGGGGAGATGGACTCGCGCGGGGCGGCGATGACCTGCTCCATGATGTCAATGATCTCGAGGCGGCCCTGCTTGGCCTGCTCAAAGATGCGCTCGATCTGGGAGAGGACCAGGCCGCGGGTCTTGAGGTCGAGCTGGATGCCCGTGATGCCCTCGCGGGTGCCGGAGACCTTGAAGTCCATGTCGCCGAAGAAGTCCTCCTCGCCGATGATGTCGGTGACGAAGACCTCGTTCTGGTCGTTGTCGTCGGCGAAGCGGCCGACGGAGATGCCGGCGCAGGTGGCCTTGATGGGCACGCCCGCGTCCATCAGGGCGAGGCAGCCGCCGCAGACGCTGGCCATCGAGGAGGAGCCGTTGCTCTCGGTGATGTCGCTGACGATGCGGACGGTGTAGGGGAACTCGTCGGGCCCGGGGAGGATCGCGAGCAGCGAACGCTCCGCGAGGGCGCCGTGCCCGATCTCACGCCGTCCGGGGCCGGTGATGCGCTTGGCCTCGCCGGTGCAGAAGGGCGGGAAGTTGTAGTGCAGCGTGAACTTCTTGCTGTACTCGGGGATCAGGCCATCGATGATCTGCTCGTCCTTGGCGGTGCCCAGGGTGACGCTGACGAGGCTCTGCGTCTCGCCGCGCTGGAAGAGGGCCGAGCCGTGGGTGCGGGCGAAGACGCCGACCTGGCCGGAGATGGGGCGGATTTCGGTGGGCCCGCGCCCGTCGGCGCGGATGCGGTCCTTGACGATCAGGCGGCGGGTGATCTTCTCCTCGAGCCGCTTGAAGGCCTCCTTGGCCATGGAGCGGTTCTTGACGGAGGTCGCGTAGGCCTCGTAGGTGCCGCCGGGGACCAGCGCGAAGTGGGTGTCGAGCATCTCCTTGCGGAGCTTGTCCACCGCGTCGCCGCGCTCGTGCTTCTTCTTGATCTGGCGGGCCTGGGTCAGGGGGCCCTCGACCAGGGAGCGGACCTTCTCGGTGATCTCGGGGCTGGGCAGGTGGAGCTCGCCCACGACCTTGGGCTTGCCGGCCTTCTGGGCCAGCTCGTTGATGGCCTCAAGGATGTCCTTGATGTAGGTGTAGCCGAACTCGAGTGCGCCCAGCACGCCCTTCTCGTCCACCTCGGCGGCGCCGACCTCGATCATGTTGAGGCCGTCCTTGTGACCAGCGACCACCACGTCCATGTCGCTGAACTCCATCTGCGACACGGTGGGGTTGATCACGTAGCGCGGGCCGTCGTCGGTGTGGATGCGGCCGACGCGGACCGTGGCGGTGGGCCCCTCGAAGGGGATGTCCGAGAGCGCCAGGGCGGCTGAAGCGGCCGTGCCCGCGAGCACATCGCTGTCGTTCTCGCCGTCGTGGCTCATCACGAAGACCTGGACCTGCACCTCATCGAGGAACCCGTCGGGGAAGAGCGGCCGCATGGGGCGGTCGATCATCCGCATCGTCAGAATTTCCTTCTCGTTCGGCGCGCCCTCACGCTTGCGGAAGCCGCCCGGGAACTTGCCCGCGGCGGAGGTCTTCTCGCGGTAGTCAACGGTGAGGGGGAAGAAGTCGATGCCCTCGCGCGGGTTCGCCCGGACCGACGAGGCCAGCACCGTGGTGCCGCCGTAGGTCGCGATGACGGTCGCGGCGGCGAGCTTGCCGACCTGGCCCGTCTCGAGGATGAGCTTGCGGCCGCCGATCTCGCGTTCGATGCGGATCGGGGCGTTCAGGGGAGCGAGTTGTGCCATTGGGAGATTCCTTGGGGTGAAAGCCCGCATTGCGGGATAGGCGGGGGGCTGTCAAAAGGCCCTCACGCCCGTTGCCTGGGGATAAGCCCCCGGGGCACTCCAAGAACCTCTGAGAGGCAGAGGCAGGAAGCACGGACCGGCGGGCCTCGCAGCCTGCCATCCATACTCGCTGCCCACTGCCACTCCGCTCTTGGAGCTTCCAGGAAGCCTGTGACCTGAAACGAAAACGGCCCGGGGCAGTCAAGCCCCGGGCCGCGGTGTTACTTGCGGAGGCCCAGCTTCGAGATCAGGGCCTGGTAGTCGGTTGGGTTGGTCTTGGCGAGGTACTTCAGCAGGCGGTTGCGCTTGCCCACCATCAGGAGCAGGCCGCGCCGGCTGTGGTGGTCCTTGTCGTTGGTCTTGAGGTGCTCGGCGACGGCGCTGATCTTCGCCGTGAGCATGGCGACCTGGACTTCGGGTGAGCCGGAGTCCTTCTCATGACGGCGGTGCTTGGCGGCAATCGACTTGCGGGTTTCAGCGAGGAGCATCGAGTATTCCTGGTCCAGTTAGGTGGGCATCAAGGGTAGCCGCTGAGGCCTGATCAATCAACGGCGGCCCGGGGGCGATCCGACAGCGTCCCGGGTCCGGTGAGAGCCTCTGGCTGGCAGGATGGTACGCCCAGGGCCGCGTCAGGCCGGGACCGCGTCCAGGTTGGCCCGGTCCCAGTAGCGGTGCTGGGCCAGGGCGTTGAGGAACTGGGCCGCCAGGTCCTGGGGCGGGCCGCCCCGAGCCGTCACCACCCCCTGGTCGGACCGCACCCCCCCGCCCTGGGTGGCATAGGCCGGGCCGCGGATGGCGGTGGCCTCCAGCACCTCAACCCCCTCGCCCGACGCCCCGATGGGCTTGCAGTGGCGGTAGGCCTCCTGGAGGAAGTGAACCGCGTTGCCCTGGCCCTTGAGGGCCGCCGCGGCGCTGGCCCCGCCCGGGACAAACACCCCATCGAACATGATGGAGCCGGTGGTCATGTAGCTCTTTTCCACGCTGACGGTCTTGCCCCGGGCCCCTTTCAGTTCTCCCAGCGCCTTCGAGACGGTGACAACCTGGGCCCCCACGCTCTGAGCGGCCTTCTTCAACGCCGCGAGGGCGTCTTCGTCAAAGCCCTCGGCGAGCAGCGCTGCGATCATCCGGCCCTTGGCGGTAGCCTTGGCTTTGTTCTCCGCGGATTCCATGCTGAGCGCTGCGGACGTGGAGACGGCGCGGGCGGCCTTTGGGCCGCTGGGAGTGACGGCGGGCGCGGAGGGAGGGGGCACGCGAACGCCCACGGCCTCAGCGACCTCACGCGCGAGCCGCTCGTCGATCTGGGCGAAGAGGCCGACCACCCGCTCACGGATCTGCATGTTCTCAACCTTGCCGAGCTCAAACTGGCCCGCGGCAATGAGGTGCTGCTTTTCGACCTCTGACTGACTCTGGAAGAACAGGCGGGCCTGCGAGAAGTGGTCCTTGAAGCTCTCGCTGCGGGCGCGGACCTTCTGACCCTCAACGCGCTCCACGTAATGCACGTACCCGCCCATGGCGCCGGGGCTGAGCATCGGGCAGCCCTTGCCCAGCGTGTTGGGGAAGTAGCTCGTGCGCCCCTGGTTGATGGTCTGGCGGCCGTAACCGTCGCGCTGGCTGTTGTGTACCGGGCAGGTCGGCCGGTTGATAGGCAGTTCCGCAAAGTTGGGCCCGCCCAGGCGGATGAGCTGGGTGTCGAGGTACGAGAAGAGCCGCGCCTGGAGCAGCGGGTCGTTGGTGAAGTCGATCCCGGGGACCACGTGCCCCGGGTGGAACGCGACCTGCTCGGTCTCGGCGAAGAAGTTGTCGGGGTTGCGGTTGAGGACCATCCTCCCGATGCGGCGGACGGGCACCAGCTCTTCGGGGATGATCTTGGTAGGGTCGAGCAGGTCGAAGTCGAAGGCGTGCTCGTCCTGCTCCTCGACGACCTGCACACCAAGCTCGAACTCCGGGTAGTCGCCGCGTTCGATGGACTCCCACATATCACGCCGGTTGAAGTCGGGGTCCTTGCCGGCGATCTTCTGGGTCTCGTCCCACAGGAGCGCGGCCATCGGCTTGGCGGGCTTCCAGTGGAACTTCACAAACCGCGCCTTCCCCGCCTCGTTGACGAAGCGGAAGGTGTGGACGCCGAAGCCCTCCATCATCGCGTAGCTCCGCGGCAGGGCCCGATCGGAGAGCACCCACATGATCATGTGCATGCTCTCGGGCATCAAAGAAATAAAGTCCCAGAAGGTGTCGTGCGCCGCGGAGGCCTGCGGCATCTCGTTGTGGGGCTCCGGCTTGATGGCGTGGACCAGGTCGGGGAACTTGATCCCGTCCGGGATGAAGAAGACGGGCATGTTGTTGCCCACCAGGTCCCAGACACCCTCGGGCGTGTAGAACTTGGTCGCGAAGCCCCGGGCGTCGCGGACCGTATCGGCCGAGCCGCGGAAGCCGACGACGGTGGAGAACCGCACGAACACCGGCGTCCTGGAGGAGGGGTCGCGGAAGACCTGGGCGCGGGTGAGTTCGGAAAGGTCCTCGTAGCACTGGAAGTAGCCGTGGGCGGCCGAGCCGCGGGCGTGGACGACGCGTTCGGGGATGCGCTCGTGGTCAAAGTGCGTGAGCTTCTCGCGGAAGTGGAAGTCCTCCATCAGCGTGGGACCGCGCTCGCCGGCCTTGAGCGAGTCGTCGGTGTGGCTGATGCGCACGCCCTGGTTGGTCGTGAGCCGCTCGCCGTCGGAGCGCTCACGCAACGGGTCCAGGTCACGGAGCTTGGCGTTGTCCTGTGGGTTCGGGCTGCTCATGGCGTGTCCTCCGCTGCGGTGCGAAACAGGCAGTCTCAAGGCGGATGGTGACCGGGCCGTGAGCGGGCCGTGAACCCCCGGATATCCCGCGCCGGAATCGCGGGTGCCGCTGGCCGGGCCCCCCGGCCCGCCCCCGCTGCCGTGCGCGGTTACCCCATACTGTTCTCACCCATGATCACGGCACCATCGACGCCCCTCCAGACGCCCGCCACCGGCCCATCGATTTCCCAGCGGGTGCGGACGCTCAAGCCCTCGGTCACGGTCGCGTTCATGAACCGCGCCAAGGCGATGCAGCGCGAGGGGCTGGACGTGCTCTCTTTCGCCGCGGGCGAGCCCGACTTCGACACGCCCCACGTGGTGAAGGAGGCGGCGGAGGCCGCGCTCGAGCAGGGCATGACCAAGTACACCCCGACCTTCGGCGACCCCGACACGCGTCAGGCAATCGCGGACAAACTGGTGCGAGAGAACGGGATCCAGACCTCCGCGGACCTGATCGCGATCTCACCGGGGGGCAAGGCGGCGCTGTACGTGGCGCTGCACTGCCTCTTCGACCCGCCCGCGCCCGGCGAAGCGCCGATGGAATGCCTGCTGCCCGTGCCGGCCTGGGTGAGCTACGCCCCGATCGCGGAACTGGCGGGCGCCAAGGTCGTGGAGCTGCCCACCGGGCCCGAGAGCGACTTCAAGATCACTCCCGAGCAACTGCGGAAGGCCATCACGCCCAGGACGCGCCTGTTCATCATCAACTCGCCCAGCAACCCCTGCGGCACGATGTACACGCCCGACGAGGTGCGGGCCCTCGCGGCGGTGCTGGCGGAGGCATCGCGGACCATCGCGCCCGAGCTGGTCGTGCTCAGCGATGAGCTTTACGAGAAGATCACCTACGGCGGCATCCCCCACTGCTCGATCGGGAGCATCCCGGAGATCGCCGAGCGCACGCTGACCATCAACGGCCTGAGCAAGGCCTACGCGATGACGGGGTGGCGCATCGGCTACCTCGCCGGCGTCGGCGCCTTTGGCAGGAAGTTCATCGCGGCGATGCAGACCCTCCAGGGCCAGATCACCACCAACATCACGAGCTTTACCTACCCCGCCATCCGAACCGCCCTGACACGCACGGCCGACGATGTCGAGCGGATGCGGCAGGCCTTCGCCGGGCGCGCCGCGGTCATCTCCCGCCGCATCGCCGCCATCCCCGGCCTCAAGACCGCCAAGCCCACCGGCGCGTTCTATGTTTTTCCGGAAGTCTCCGCGTACTTCGGCAAAACTTCCCCCAAGGGCAGGAAGATCGACTCCGCCATGTCCCTGTGCGAGGCGCTGCTCGAGGAAGCCCACGTGGCCTTCGTCCCCGGCGATGACTTCGGCGGCTGCGGCAAAGACCACGTCCGCATCAGCTTCGCGTGCAGCGAGGAGCAGATCGAGAAGGGGATGGACCGGTTTGAGGGGTTCCTGAAGTCGCTGAGGTAAGGTGGGAAGCGATGACGAGTGCGAAGGCCGGGTCAAGCGGAAACTCAGCGCCCAAAGGGAAGTTCAACACACGCATCGCCAAGCACAATCCTGAGGGAGGTTTCAGGCTTCGCGTGTTCAAGCGAGCTGCGCGCCGAAAGCACTCGCCGCGACTGACGGTGAAGTGCGGGTGCTGCGACCAAGCCGTCGAGATTTACTACGGGGACGGCACGATCGAGATCAATGGCGTGATCGCAACGCTCGAAGAGTGGCGTCGGCTGCTCCGCCCGCTTCTGAAGCGGCGATGAACCGAAGCCCTGGTAGCCCCTACGCCTTCTCCGCCCCCCACAACTGCACCAGCTTCAGGCACATCTGCGTTGACAGCGCCATGTCCTGCACGCTGATCCACTCCAGCGGGCCGTGGATGTTCTGCATCCCGGTGAACAGGTTCGGCGTCGGCACGCCCATCTCCGTCAGGCGCGACCCGTCCGTCCCGCCGCGGATCGGCGTCGCCAGCGGAGTCAGCCCCAGCTCGCGGCAGGCCCTGTTCGCCAGCTCCACGGGCCGCATGTCGTTCTCGAGCCAGTAGCGCATGTTGCGGTACTGGGGCGTGACCGTGCAGGTGATCTTCGCCCGCGGCTCGGTGGCCTGCACGGCTGCGCACACCTGCTTCACCAGCTCGCCGTGCGATGCCAGACCCTCGCGCTCAAAGTCGCGCAGGATAAAGCTCAGGTCAGCCGCGGCGGCCGTGCCCGACATCGTGTACAGATGGATGAACCCCTCCCGCCCGCTCGTTGTCTCCGGCGTGCGCGTCACCTGCGGCAGCGTGCTGACGATCTTCGCCGCCAGGTGCAGGGCGTTGACGAGCTTGTCCTTCGCGTTGCCCGGGTGGATGGAAACACCCTCGATGTGGACCACGGCCTTGTCGGCGGAGAAGGTCTCGAACACCACCTCACCCGCCTCGGCCCCGTCCAGCGTGTAGGCGAAGTCGGCCTTCAGGTCCGCGGGAAGCCGCTTGTCAACGCCGCGGCCGATCTCCTCATCAGGCGTGAAAGCCACACGGATCGTGCCGTGCGGGATCGACGGGTTGCGGAGCAGGTGGTTGGCGAGCGTCATGATGATCGCGACGCCCGCCTTGTCGTCGGCGCCCAGCAGCGTAGAACCGCTCGTCGTGATGATGTCGTCGCCGACCTTGGACGCGAGGTAGGGGAACGCCGCGGGCGAAATCACCTGCCCGCCCTCGGGCAGAACGATGTCCCCGCCCTTGTACGCCCGGTGTACGAGAGGCTTCACACCCGTGGCGTTGTACGCGGGCGCAGTGTCCACGTGCGCCAGGAGCGCGATCACAGGCGTTGCGGACTCCACCGTCGAAGGCACCGTGGCCAGCACCACGCCATAGTCCGTGAGACGGACATCCTGCGCGCCCATCGCCTTCAACTCATCCACCAGCATCCGCAACAGCCCGAACTGGCACTCGGTGCTGGGCGACGTCGAGGACTTCTCGTCGCTCTGCGTGTCGATCCGGCAGTAGCGGACAAGCCGTTCCTCAAGCTCTCGGTCAAACTCGCCGTTCCGCGCGGCAGGGGGTGGGGTGGTCTGCAACGTCGTCAACTCCTTCTACCCGGTCGCCGGCGACGCCGCGCCGGCCTCCAGCTTGACCTCCAGCAGGCCGAGCCTGTCGTCGGGCACGACAAAGTACCCGCTTGCGATCACGCATCCACCCTCGACCGCCAGCGACGGCGCCGAGCAGTCGCCCTTCCAGTGCGCCTTGGAGCCGATGGTGACCGGGCCGCCGCTGACCACGTTGGCCTCCATTGTCCCCTCGACGAAGACGCCCTCGTGGGCCTCCACCATCTGGGCGATGACGCGGCCCTTCTTCTGCACCACCACCTTCCCGCAGGTCTGGATCTTCCGGACGGCCTCGACCGTCTTGACGACCACGTCCTCCAGGCGCAGCTGGCGGCTGCACTTGGGGCAGGACGTGCTCTTTGCCTGGCGGGAGATCTCGAACTTATGCCGGCAGTGGTAGCACTGGATCGTGCGCGGGTTGGCGACGGCCTCGGCCATGGACATGGGGCTCCGCCGGGCGCAAGGGCCCGGCAGAGGCTGATCCTCCGGGTGTTTCCGTGCTTACTTGCGGTTCGCGTCCGGACCCGCAGGACCCTTGTTCACGTTCCCGGCCAGGCCGGCGGGCTTGTTCTCGGCAAACGAGTGCGCGCTGGGTCCGCCCGCGTGGGCGTCGGGGCCGACCTTGCAGTGCCCGACGAACGAAGCGCCCTCGGCAACGACCAGCCGTGCGGCGACCAGGTCGCCCTTCATCTTTGCCTTGCTGGTCAGCTCAACCCGCTCCTTGGCGGTGAGGTTGCCGTCCACGTCACCGTCGACCAGGACCTTCATCGCCTCGACCGCTGCCCGGCAGCTCGCACCGCTGGCGACCTGGAGCTCGCCCTTCGCCTCGATCGTGCCCTCGAACGTGCCCAGGATCCGTGCCGTGGAGTCGAAACGCATGTCGCCCTTGATGTGCGTGTCGGCCCCGATCACCGTCGTCGTGTTTGGCTCCGCCATTGGAAAGTCCTCGTGGGGTTCAGAAGCACGTGCCCGCGACTGCCGCGGCACGGGAGGGCGAGTGTAAAGCGGAAGCCAGCCGGGCCTTGCCCTTGTGTACAGGCTGCGCAGAACCTGCGCACAACTCGGCGCACCACGAGCGCAGGTGGCGTACGGGCAGAGAGTTGGCGACGGTCACAACGTGTCGGGTGATCCAGGGCGGCCCGCCCCGTGCATGGGGCCTTCAAACTCCGAACACTCCGGCGGTTTGGGCTCTGCCGGGCCCTGACAGCCTCCTTCCGGACGCGGGGACCTATAGTCCAACCAGCCCACGGAGAACCGCCATGACGACGATTTCCCGCCAGCCTTCACCTTCCGGCGCGCCGGGCACCGACCCCCTCCAGCTCATCGACGTCGACCACGTCCAGTTCTACGTGGGCAACGCCAAGCAGGCCGCGTTCTTCTACGCCCACTGCTTCGGCTTCCAGATCGAGCAGGTCTGCGACCTCACCACCGGCCAGCGGGACGCCGCCCACTACCTGCTCACCCAGGGCAACATCCGCTTCATCCTCACCACCCCCCTCTCCCCCGCGCACCCCGCGGCGATGGAGGTCGCCATGTACGGCGACGGGGTCAAGGACGTCGCCTTCACCGTCTTCGACGCCGAGAAGGCCTGGGAGCGGGCCGTCCGCAACGGCGCCCAGTCGGCGTACGAGCCGCGGGTCTTCAAGGACGAGCGCGGCACGGTGACGATGGCCGGGATCAAGACCTACGGCCGGGTCAACCACACGTTCGTCAGCCGGACGGGCGACTACGAGCTCACTCGCGTCAAGCAGGGCGGCCTCTTCAAGCCCAACTTCAAGCGCCTCGACGGCGGGGACTGCGGCCCCGCGGCGGCCGGGTGCGCTCCCCAGATGGGCACGAGCGTTCTCTCGATCAACGAGTACAACCGGAAGAACCCTTGCGGCCTCAAGTACGTTGACCACCTGGTGGGCAACGTCGAGCTGGGGATGATGAACCACTGGGTGGCATGGTACGAGAACGTGCTCGAGTTCAAGATGTTCAAGCACTTCGATGATGCGGACATCTCGACGGAGTACTCGGCCCTGATGAGCAAGGTGATGGCCAGCGGCAACAACCTGATCAAGATGCCGATCAACGAGCCCGCGCCCGGGAAGAAGAAGAGCCAGATCCAGGAGTACCTGGACTGGCACAGCAACACGCCGGGCGTGCAGCACCTGGCCCTGCGGACCGACGACGAGCTGTACTCGATCGCGGCGCTGCGGTCGCGGGGCGTGGACTTCCTGACGCTCCCGGACGCGTACTACGAGAAGGTCTGGGACCGCGTGAACACCATGCTGACCAGCCACGGGCACGAAGCGGTCCGCGAGGACCACGAGGCGATCAAGAAGCTCGGGATCCTCGTAGACGCCGACGACGAGGGCTACCTGCTCCAGCTCTTCACCAAGCCCCTCCAGGACCGGCCGACGCTGTTCTTCGAGATCATCTGCCGGCGGGGGAGTCAGTCCTTCGGGAAGGGCAACTTCAAGGCCCTGTTTGAAGCGTTGGAGCTCGAACAGGGGCGGCGCGGGAACCTCTAACCCTTTGCTGTTGCACGCCTAACGGTCCCGATAACCACCCGTCTGAGGACCGTCAGCCCACGGGTTTCCCCGAGGCCGGTGAGTGAGACTTCTCGCCAACGCCGCATGATCCTGAAACCCGATTGTGCTTTCACTCGGACTGCGGTAGGTTAGAAGGGTCGTTTGAGTCTCCGGTTTCCGTTCCTTTGGTCCATGCTCAAGGCGTGTTCGTGCCGGCGCGTAGGGGTGCGCGGCGGTCGTGGCGTTGAGGGCTTCACTACAGCGAGAGGTGCAGAAGATGGCTCAGAGCACTCGATTCATGGGGTTGTGCGTCGCCGCGTCCGTCGCCGCGTTCGCCGGGCAGGCTTTCGGTCAGGGCGGCTGCACGCCCTCCACGGGGCCCGACGTGATCGTCGGCGACCTTCCGAACACGTCGAACTACTCGCCCCTGGGCGGGATCGACGCGTACTCCATGGCGACCACGTCGTGCAACATCGGCGATACCAACCTGCTCTGGAACGCCTTCCCCGCGAACACGCACCCCGCCATCACACAGACCATGTACCGCTTCCGCACGGTCAACGGCACCGGGCGGTTTGAGATGATCGGCCAAAGCTGGCTCAAGCACGGCTTCACGGCCCTCACCGGCAACGTGTGCTGCACCTGCAACTCGCCCGGCAGCGGCTCGCTCCTGGGCGTCGGCTGCTCAGACCCCTACACGGCCTCCCGCAACGCCAGCCAGGGCGGGCTGGGTCCGAAGTGGCAGGTCAACGCGCACACCGGCTTCTTCCCCACCGGCGGGCCCGCCACGGGCACCGGTGGCAGCGGGTCTGTCTACCGCCGCCTCCAGTTCGCGCTCTCCGATGTCGTCGCCAGCACCGGCGGCCCCTCCGCGGCCCAGCGCTTCTTCGGCGAGAGCCAGTACGTCTCCCAGGATGACGCCGCGGCGGGCAACCAGAACAACAACGCCTCCTACCGCGAGCTGGCCATCACCGGCAGCGCGGCGGACTGGACCGTGAACTTCTCCACCGCCGCCGGCGCGGTGGTTAACACCTCCCGCACCAACCCCGCCATCCGCGCCTGGGCGCTCTGCGAGCCGGGCGTGACGCTGACGGACGTGCAGGTGCCCGGCGAGGGCCTGTTCATCGTCGGCTCCAAGGCGACCAGCCTGGGCGGGGGCATGTGGCACTATGAGTACGCCGTGCTCAACCTCAACTCCGACCGCAGCGGCGGCGCCTTCTCGGTGCCGGTGCCCGCCGGCGCCTCGGTGACGAACATCGAGTTCCACTCGCCCAAGTACCACAGCGGCGACGGCGACGGGAACGTCAACTTCAGCAACGACACGTGGACGACCAGCCGCAACGGCGACTCGCTGGACTTCGTGACCGAGACCCAGGCGCAGAACATCCGGGCCAACGCGCTCCGCTGGGGCACCACGTACAACTTCCGCTTTGACAGCAACGCGGCCCCGGTTGTCGGCGGCAACGTCAAGATCGGCATGTGGAAGCCGGGCACGCCCTCGGCGGTAATCGGCAACGCGCAGAGCCCCGGCATGTTCCCGGTCCCGCCCGAGCCGCTCCAGGCTGTTGGGTCCTCCTCGCCGGCCAGCGTCGCCATCACGGGGACCGCCCTGCTCACCGTCGCCGTCACCCCCGCGACGCAGCCCGTCAGCACGGGCGTCACCGTCACCGGCAACCTCGCCGCCATCAACGGTTCCGCGACCCAGGCGTTCTACGACGACGGCACCCACGGCGACGTCACCGCGGGCGACCTCGTCTTCAGCTACCTGGCGACCATGTCCGAGCCCCTGACGGCCGGAACCAAGACCATCCCCTTCAGCGTGGCCGACCTGCAGGATCGGGACTTTGACAGCAGCTTCGGCATCACGCTGACGTCGGCGCCCAGCGGCGCCTGCTGCACCGCCGGCGATTGCGCCATCACCACCGAGTACGCGTGCGTGACGGGCGGCGGCACCTTCAACGGCAACGGCACCAACTGCGGCGCTTCGACCTACTCCGTCGGCGCCGGCACCGGCTCTTACAGCTCGATCCACACCACCGGGACGATGGCCACCGTGGTGAGCAACTGCGACGACTGCTCCGAGGGCGTGTCCATCCCCTTCCCCTTCACGTTCTTCAATAACACCTACAACAACCTTTTCATCCACTCCAACGGCTACCTCCAGTTCGGGACCTCCAACGTCCAGTACAACAACACGGCCATCCCCAGCGCCGCGCTGCCCAACAACGCGATCTACGCCCGCTGGGACGACCTCAACACCACCACCGGCGGCGAGGTCTACCACCAGACGGTCGGGACCGCGCCCAACCGCACCTTCATCGTGCAGTGGCACAACGTCGCCCAGCACGGCCTCACGCCCGCGACCAGCGAGAACTTCCAGGTGCTGCTCAGCGAGGGCACCAACCACGTCGAGTTCCGCTACGGCGCCATCAGCCAGGACCCCGGCACCGACACCACGGTCGGCATCGAGAACAGCACCGGCACGGTGGCCCACTCGATCTCCGGCCCCTCGCTGGGCACCGGCAACACCAGCAGCCGCATCTCCTCCATCGCGCCGCAGAGCCCCTGCGCGGTCGCCTGCGGCACGGCGGACTTTGACGGCGACGGCGACACTGGCACCGACGCCGACATCGAGTCCTTCTTCGCCTGCCTCGCCGGCAACTGCTGCGCCACCTGCTACAGCGGCGGCGCGGACTTCGACGCCGACGGCGACACCGGCACCGACGCCGACATCGAGTCCTTCTTCCGCGTGCTCGCCGGCGGCCCCTGCTGAGCGACGCCCCGCCTGATCCTTCAAGGGCCCGCCCCGTGGCGGGCCCTTTTCATGCGCCCTCCAACCCTCTCCGCGGCGGGCTAGACTCGCGCCGATGGCGACGTTTCTGCTCAAGACCGAGCCCGGCGAGTACAGCTTTGCCGACCTCCAACGCGACAAGTCCACAAGCTGGACGGGCGTGTCCAACCCCGGCGCCCTCGCCGCGCTGCGATCCATGCGCAAGGGCGACGAGGCCTTGATCTACCACACCGGCGACGAGAAGGCGATCGTCGGCCTGGCACGCATCAGCCGCGGGCCCTACGAGGACCCTGCCCGGCCCGGGCAGACCGACGCGGGCGAGCCCAAGTTCGCGGCGGTAGACCTGAAGCCGGTCCGCACAGCCAAGACCCTCCTGACCCTGGCACAGATCAAGGCCGACAAGCGCTTCAAAGACTTCGCGCTCGTGCGGCAGTCCCGCCTGAGCGTCATGCCGGTGCCCGCGGCCCTCGACGCCATCATCCGCTCACTGACAGGGTTGTAAGGTCATCGCTCGCTAGGGCGCGGGCCGGCGCCGCAACACCCCCGGATCGTCGAACAGCTTCTCGTTCGCCGCGTTCTCTGTAAAGAACGCCTGGAGGGCCTCGGTGGAAGCGGTCAGCACCGGGTCCTTGTCCTTGCCGTGCTCGGCGTACGCGAGCTTGACCGTGCCGTCCTTCAGCGACTTCTCGAGCCACTGGTGGTCGATGCCCCAAACCGTCAGCGTGTCGCCGTCGCGCTCCACCTTGTAGAAGTTGTGCAGCGGCGCCACCAGCGTGCCGTACTGCTCCAGGTCGCCCCGTCTGGCCTTCGGCATCCGCATGTCGAGAAAGTGGTGCTCGCCGAGCTTGACGATCTGGACCTCGACGTCCAGCGGCTTGTCGTCCTTGTCCTCAGGGATGATCTTCACGGCGTAGGACTTTTCCGACGCGTCAGCGGGCGAAATCACGTACCGCTCGCCGCCCGCCTCCTTCCCGTCCTTCACCGGAGCCCACATCCCCACCAGCCCATCATCCGCGACCGTCGTTTCAGGAGTCGCGAGAGCGTTGAGCGAAGGAACCCCGCACCCGCCGAGCACCGCCGCCAGTGCCGCGACCGCAACCGCCGACATGAATCGCTTCATGGCCTGCTCCTTGGTTAGCAAATACTAGCCGTTCATCACCTCCAAAGCCACAACACCGCCCTACCCCACCCGCGGCAGCGGCGCGAGGTCCGGCGCCACAAACTCGTACCGCGCCGCGGGCGGCATCCCCGCCGGCGAGTAGTACAGGCGCAGCAGCGTTCGGCACAGCAGGTGCGGGTTCTCCGCGGCGAAGGTGTCAAAGTCTGACCCCTCGCCGCGGGAAGCGATCGCCGCCGCGATCACCGTCAGCCACGCCCGCGTGAGCGTCTCGTGATAGCCGCGCTCGGGCGTTTCGACCAGGCCGTGCGACTTGTTGAGCAGCCTGATGCCGGACCGCATCGCGCCCATGGCCTGATCGAAGGGAAGTTCGCGGAGCATGAGATAGGCACAGCGCACGTGGGCGCGGTGGGACCATTCCGCGGCCGCAATCTTCTGCTCTCGAAAGTGGCGCAGAAACTCCGCGTCAGTCATGGTTCTTGCGCAGAAGGTCCTTGAACGCGTCCCGCTGCCCCTCGATGCCGGTCAGGGAGTCCGCCTGGTGGTCGGCATGGTAGCTCGACCGCACCAGCGGCCCCGACTCAACGACCTTGAACCCGCGCCCGAGCCCCTCGGCTTTGAATGCGGCGAACTGCTCGGGCGTTACCCAGCGGTCGATCGGGAGGTGGTTGCGCGTGGGCTGGAGGTACTGACCGATCGTGAGGATGTCGCAGGCGTCCTCACCGCCGCCGTTGACGCGCGCACGGGTGAGCCGCTGCACGTCGTCCATCAGCGCGAGCACCTCGTCATCGCGTTCTCCGATCCCGACCATGATCCCGGTCTTGGCGACGACCCCGTGCTCCTTCACGCGCCGCAGCAGTTCCAGCGAGCGATCAAACTTCGCGCTGGGCCGCACCGCCGGGTACATCCGCCGCACCGTCTCCAGGTTGTGGTTGATGATGTGCGGGCGTGCGTCGATGATCATCTGCAGCGCACCCCAGTTGCCCTCGAGGTCCGGGATCAGCACCTCAATGGACATCTCCGGGCACGCTTCCTTGCTCCGGATGATCGTCTCGGCCCAAACCCCCGCGCCACCGTCGGGCAGCTCGTCCCTGTTCACGCTCGTCACCACGACATGCTTGAGGCCCATGAGCGCCAGCGACTCCGCCACCCGCCGCGGCTCGTCCTTGTCCACCGGCAGCGGCCGCCCCGTCTTCACGTTGCAGAACCCGCACGCGCGCGTGCAGGTGTCGCCCAGAATCATGATGGTCGCCACGCCGCGGGCCCAGCACTCGCCCATGTTCGGGCAGCCCGCCTCTTCGCACACCGTGTGGAGCTTGTGCTCCGACATGATCGCCCGCAGGCGGTTGTAGCCCGGGCCCCCGGGCACCTGCGCTCGCAGCCACGGCGGCTTGCGCTTCAACGCCATCTGGTCCTTGGCGCCGCCCGCATTGTTGATAATGCGGTCCGAGAGGCTCAGGACCGGCCGATCCACCATCTTGAGCGGATCTCCGCCCAGGGGTCGCGGATGCCGGGCCAGCGTCCGGGCGATGGCAGGGTCGGAAGCCGTGCCCTGCGGCGGGCTTGCAGCGGGAGACTGATGCTGGGGAGGGGTCATCGGGGGCCACACTCTAGGGGTGGTCAAACCACCTGGAGCCCGCCGGCGTACATCGCCCTGCGACCCCACCGGTCCGGGCCGCCTGCAAAGGGTGCAAAGTTCCGATAGCCTCCGCGTTCGGCCGATGAATGAACTCAGCTCTCACCCGGCGCACGGTGTTCAGACGGTACAGACCGCCTGAGTGAGCCCGCCGCGCGGGGGAAGTATGATGGGCATTCCAGCACGGTCGCCGTGCCGGAGGCATAGTGCAGCAGGCCCGTTAGTGCGGGCACAAGGGCCAGGTCGGTCCCTTGGACGTGGAATAAGGAGCGGGTACGTGTCGAAGATGCAGAACTGTGGGCGGGGTCGGGGTGCTGCCATCCGTGCCGCGGCGGGCCTGGCCGTCGTGTCCGTCGGCCTGGGCGGCTGTGCGGACTCCTTCATGGACCCCAGCGTGACGGGCCGGTGGGAGGCCACCCCCGCCGTGATGCCCATCCTCGACCGAATCGCCTCCATCGAAGACGACGCCGGCGAGATGGTGGAGACCACCGACCCGGTCGCCGCGGACCTGATGCCGCTGCCCCAGGCGTACCGGATCGGGCCGGGCGACCAGCTTGAAATCACAGTCTACGACCTCATCGAGACCGGCCAGCCCGAGCGTTACGACGCCGTGGTCGACCCGCGCGGGGCCATCGAGCTGCCCCAGCTCGGCCGCCTCACCGTCACCGGCCTCACCACCGAAGAAGCCACCGAGGTCATCCGCAATGCCATGAAGCGGCTCGTGGCCGAACCGCTCGCCTCAGTCGTCGCCCGCGGCCAGCGGCAGCAGACGTACAACATCATCGGGGATGTCCAGTCCCCCGGGCCGTACTTCATCCCCCGGGCCGACTACCGCCTGCTGGAGGCCATCACCGCCGGCGGCCGCTTCGACGAGAACGTGCAGGAAATCTACGTCATCCGGCAGGTGCCGCTCACCGACGACGTCACCGGCCGCCAGCCCACCACCACGACACCCGCGCAGCCCGGCCCGCAGGATGGCTCGAACCTCATCGACGTGATCGACCAGATCGCGCCCCCCTCCTCGCCCACGCCCCCCCAGGACCCCGCCGCGCAACCGGCGCAGCCGGACGCCCCGCCGCCCGCCGTGCCGTTGCCGAGCGAGCAGCCCACCGCCCCGCGTGCCGAGCAGCCCGCGCCGCTGGTGGACCTGCCGGAGAACCAGCCCGCCGCCGCGCCGCAGGCGCCCCAGCCGCTGCCCGCCCCCGAGGGCGAGGGATCGTGGATCTTCGTCAACGGCAAGTGGGTGCAGTCATCGCGCACCGCACGCTCCCCCTCCACCCCCGCGGCAGAGGGCGAGAACCTCATCACCCAGCGCGTCATCCGCATCCCCATGCGCGACCTGATCCAGGGCCGCCAGTCCGTGAACATCATCATCCGGCCGGGGGATGTCATCCGCGTCCCCGCCCCGCCGATGGGCCTGTTCTACGTCGGCGGCCAGGTCGCCCGCCCGGGTGTGTACCAGCTCCCCGCCACCGGCGGCGTAACCCTCATGCGCGCCATTACCGGCGCAGGCGGCTTCGGCAACCTCGCCATCCCCGAACGCACCGAGCTCACCCGGATCGTGGCCCACAACCGCGAAGCCACCATCCTGCTCGACGGCAAGGCCATCGGCCAGAAGACCCAGCCCGACGTCTGGCTCAAGCCCAACGACGTCATTAACGTCGGGACCAACTGGTGGGCCCTGCCCGTGGCGGTCATCCGCAACGGTTTCCGGGCCAGCTACGGCTTCGGGTTTGTGCTGGACCGCAACATCAGCAACGACCTCTTCGGGCCGCCCCCGGTCAACGCCTTCGGCCAATAAGCCGATCTCCCCTCCATCCTCCCTTCGGGGGTCGGGTATCCCGCTTTGAGGGTCCGCCGGTGCGAACCAGAGGGTCGCGTCGGCACGTACGATCCGGCGGGGGCCCGGTTTTCAGTTTTGGACCGGGAATCGGGTGAGAGCCTCCTAAGTTTCCACACCGCATGGCGATACAGAGCAGCAACACCACCACGGCGCCCGCCTGGCCGCCCACCCAGGCGTGGGTCAAGATCGCGCTCCTGCTGGGCGCGTTCGGGTGGCTGTTCCACGTCTGGTTTCAGCGTCAGGCCATGCACAGCGCCGACGCAATGGAAGACTGGGGCCACGCCTTTGTCGTGCCGCTGCTGTCGCTCTGGATCGTGTGGCAGCGCCGCAACGAGCTCATGCGCCTGGCCCCCACCGCCTTCTGGCCGGGGCTGGCGCCCACGATGCTGGGCATCGTCTGCTACTTCTTCTTCATCGTCGGCTTCCCAAACCACATGTTCATGGGCTTCTCCGTGGTGCTGACCCTGGCGGGCATCTGCCTGCTGCTGCTGGGCCCGCGGATGTTCCACCTCCTCTTCCTCCCCATCGCCTACCTCGTCTTCGCCGTGTCGATCTCCGAGCAGGTCATTATCAAGATCACCTTCGCGCTCCAGCAGGTCGCCGCGCTGGGGGCGTGGTTCATCCTGCGGGTGATCAGCGCCGCGGGCGGGGAGTTCATGGTCTTCATCAGCGGCAACACGCTGGAGGTCGGCGGTCGCGCCCTCAACGTCGCGGAGGCGTGCTCGGGGATGCGGATGGTCGTCGCGTTCCTCGCCCTCGCCGGCGCGGTCGCCCTGCTGACGACGCAGCTCTGGTGGCAGCGAACCGCGCTGCTGCTGCTGGCCGTCCCCGTCGCCGTGTTCAACAACATCCTCCGCGTCGCGGTCCTGGGCCTCCTCTCGATGTGGAAGCCCGGCCTGGCCACCGGCGACGCCCACATGCTCATCGGCACCGTCCTGCTGGTCCTGGGCCTGGGCATGTTCCTGGGCATCCAGTGGGCCCTGGACAAGCTCGTGGTGGACAGCCCCGCCCCGGCCCAGAAGGGGGCCGCCCATGCCTAAGAAGTTCCTCTCGCTCCCATTCGTGCTGGTGCTCACGCTGCTCATTTCCGCCGCGATGGGCATGAACGCCGCCGTCCGCTACTTCAAGATCTCCATCACCAAGCTCGCGATCTACCCCAGGGACGGCCGCCTGCTCACCTCCATCCCGATGAGCACCGAGTCGTGGGTTTGCACCACCGGCGACCACCGCGAAACCGCCGAGGTCGAAGAAACCCTCGGCACCAAGAACTACATCACCCGCGTCTACGAGGCCCGCACGCCCCCCGCGGGGAAGAAGGCCCTGCGCCTCAGCCTGCACTGCGCGTACTACACCGGCATGATCGACACCGTCCCCCACGTCGCGGACCGCTGCTTCGTCGCGGGCGGCATGCAGCTGGGCACCCTCACGCAGGACCTGCCCCTGCCGCTGGACCACGGCCGCATGATCCCCGACGACGATGTGCCCGACCACCTCAAGGGCCGCATCTACCGGATCCGCCCCGCCGACGGCGTGCGCGAGCGCCTGCCCCGGGACCCCAAGGACATCAAGATCCACACCATGAAGTTCGTGGACGACCGCGGGCACGACCTCTACGCGGGCTACTTCTTTGTGGCCAACGGCGGCTGCGTCGCCCGCGCGGAAGACGTGCGGCTCCTGGCCTTTGATCTGCAGTCCACCTACGCGTATTACCTGAAGGTGCAGGTCACGAGCATGGACGTGGAATCTCAGGAAGAGCTGGCCCGGGCCACCGCGTCGCTGCTGGACGAGCTGATGGGCGACATCATGCGATGCACGCCCGACTGGGTCGAGGTTGAGGCGGGCCGCTACCCGCCCAGGACGGGGTCGCAAAACTGACGAACACACGGGCGACCTGCAAGGAACGCCCGACGGGAGACGGTGATGGCTGCGAAGGTGAACACGAAGTTTGTGGTGGCGCTCTCGGCGATCTCCCTCGTGGTGATCGGCGGGCTGACGCTGGCCATCATCCTGCTGCTCAAGAACTCCGGCGCCGACCTCGCCCGCATGGGCGACAAGAAAATGGCCGAGCAGCAGTACAAGGAGGCTGCGGAGATCTACTCCAAGGCCGTCAACAAGGAAAAGACCAACACCGAGTTCCTCCGCAAGTGGATCGCGGCCCTCGAAAAGACCACCCCCGAGACCCAGCGGGCCTACGGCGACGCCTTCACCCGAAATCTCCTGCTCGCCACCCGCCAGCTCGCCCTGGTCGCCGACGACGGGGCCGCCCAGCGAGAGTACATCGCCACCCGGCGTGAGCTCGCCGACTCCGGCCCCTACTTCCGCCAGAACTACGACGACGTCATCTCCGACGCCGACCTGCTCCTCCAGAAGCACCCCACCCCCTCCGCGGACTCCGCGGCGATCCGCGCCGTGCGCGGCCACGCCCGCCTCCGCATCGCCGTCAACACCGCCGACGCCCCCAAGGAGCTGATCGACGGCGCCAAGGAGGACTTCGAGGTCGCCCTCGCCGCGGACCCCAAGGACGAGGACGCGGCCAACGGCCTGGCCACCTGGCACGCCATGATGGCCGGGCGCGCGGCCCAGGCGAACGACATCGAGACCGCCCGGGCCCACATGGCCAGCTCCGAGAAGGTCATCGCCGACCTGCTCGCCGCCAACCCCTCCAGCGTGCTCGGCGCGGTCGTCAGCATCCGCCAGGAAATGGAGGCGATGGTGCGAGAGGTCGCGATGCGGGTCGATCGGCCCGCCATGACCGAGCTCCGACAGATGCACGACCAGTTCGCCGCCCGCGCGAAGCCCCGCCTGGACGCCGCGGCGGAGCTCGCCAAGGCCAACCCCCAGCGCGTCAACGACCGCACAATCGCCCTCTTCAAGAGCCTCGAGCAGTCCGTGGACCCCGCCGCGGGCTGGTCCCGCAGCGAGGGCATCATCCGGGAACTGCTCAACACCCGGCCCACCGACGCCAACCTGCTCATCGCCCTGGCCGACATCGCCGAGAACCGGCGCGAGCACGCCCAGGCCATCGCCACGCTCCAGCGGGTCCTCGACCTGCCCTCCCCGCCCCTGTCCGTGGCGGGCCAACTCCTCTTCGGCCGCAAGAGCGAGGCGATGTTCCGCCAGACCCAGGCCCTCTACCGCACCCTGATCACCCTGCCCTCCGACAGGGCCTCGGAGCGCGAGGCGATCATCGCCCAGATGAAGTCGATCCGCGACAAAATGGCCGCGGTGCAGGACGCCGAAGCGTCCCCCGCCATGCTGCTGACCGATGCACGCCTCGCCATCATCGCCGGCGACCTCGCCCGCGCCGACCGCCTGCTCGAGCAGTTCAACCGCGGCATGCAGGACTCGGTGATCGACGGCCTCACCCTCGCCGCAGAGGTCGCCGTCGCCCGCAACGAGCCCGGCTCCGCGCGCGAGCACCTCGAGAAGGTGCTCCGTCTCCAGAACACGAACATCGGCGCGATCCTCCTGCTCGCTCAGGTGGAGCAGGGCCTGCGCAACAACAGCCGCGCCCTCGAGCTCTACAAAGCCGCTCAGCAGCTCCAGCCGGAGAACGCCTCCATCGGTGAGCAGGTCGCCCTCGTCGAGGCCCTCATGAAGGGCGGCAAAGTCAGCGACCCCGTGGTGCAGGTCATCGTGGACGCCGACGGCATGATCCGCGACGCCGCCGCGAAGAACGAGGCTGACAGCGTTGAAACCAACCGCCGCATCGTGTCGTTCATCCGCTCCGAGATCGACCGCCTCAAGTCCACCGACCCGCGCCTCTACCGCGTCCTGGCCCTGGCGCTCATCCGCGCCAACGACGCGCCCGGGGCCGTCGCGGCGGTTGAGGAAGGCCTCCGCCACAACCCCGACAACATGGAGCTGAAGGGCTTCAAGATCGGCATCTCCGAGAAAGACCCGATGACCGCCCGGCTCGAGCTGGTCGACCTCCGCGCCGCGGGCGACGGCGTGGAGCGCCACATCGGCCGCTTCACGGTCTTCTCCGAGTTCGGCAAAAAGACCGAGGCCAACGCCGAGCTGGCCGAGGCCGTCCGCCTCGCGCCCAACGACAAGCGCGTCATCGAGCTCCAGTTCCTCCAGGCCCTCTCCGACAAGAACTGGACCGCCGCCGAGGAGCTCGCCCTCCGCGGCCAGAAGGAAGACGTCGACTCCGCCGGCGGCGACACGCTCCGCGCACGCCTCGAAGCCGCCAAAGGCAACGGCGCCGAGGGCGTCCGCATCATGGAAGCAGCCGTCGCCCGCGGCGGCGCCCAGCCCGAATCCTGGCGACTCCTGGGCATCATGCAGAACAGCATCGGCCGCCGCACCGAGGCGGTCTCCTCCTTCCGCGAGGCGCTCCGCCTCCGCCCCAACGACGTCCCCACCATCAACGACCTCGTCGGCACGCTCATCAACGCCAACCGCCCCGAAGAGGCCCTCACCGTCTCCCGCGCCAGCGAGGCCCACGCCAACACCGACCCCACGTTCATGCACACCTGGCTGAACCTGGAGGCGGCGCTCGGCAACCGTGAGATGGTCGTGCAGCGACGCTCCAACCTCTTCCGCGTCAACCCCGACGACCGCGAGAACGCCCTGGCTCTCGCCGCGCTGCACATGGACGCCAAGCGGTTCGCCGACGCCCGCCCCATCATCGAGACCGTCCGCGCCAAGCAGGACGGGCTCGACGCCGTTGCCCTGGACGCGGCATGGCACTGGGCACAGCGCGACCCCGCAAAGGCCAAGCAGGCCTTCGAGAGCTACATCGCCTCGCTGGGCGAGCCCGCCAAGACCGCCGACCCGCTGATGGCCTACGCCCAGTTCCTCCTCCAGCGGCAGGACGTCGAGGGCGCCATCGCGGCGCTCGAGCGGGCCCGCCCGCTCCAGAACCCCGCCACGGCACAAGCCGACCGCGCCCTCTCCGACACCTACTTCTCCCTCGGCCGCTTCGAAGAGGCCATCCAGGCCTGCCAGCGCGTGCTCACCGCAAAGGCCGACACGCCCGACCAGCTCTACCGCAAGCGCACCGCCGAATGCCACCTGAGCCTGGGCCGCACCGACGAGGCCAACGCGATCCTCGACCCCATGCTCGCCTCGCCCAATGTCGACGCGACCACCATGCTCATCGCCGCGGAGGCTCGCAAGCAGAAGAAGGACGAACGAGCCCGGCGCGAAATGCTCGACCGTGCCGTCCAGAAGTTCCCCACCGACGCCACGGTCTTCATGCGGCGCGGTCAGGCAATGGTCGAGACCTCCCAGGACCCCGTGGTCCTGCGCGACGCCGTCGCCGACTTCACCAAGGCCATCCAGCTCAACCCCTCGCTCTGGCAGGCCCTGCGTCTCCGCGCCCTCGCCCACGAGCAGCTCAAGGACTCCGAAAAGGCCATCGCCGACCTCCGCCAGGCCCTGGAGGTCAACCCCTACGACAACGAGCTCCTCGGCGGCCTCATCGTCTACATGCTGCGCGAGAACCGCGACGCCGACGCGTTCGAGGTCGCTAACCGCACCCTCGAGAAGCGCTCCCGCGATGCCGCGGCACACATCGGCGTCTCCCAGATCTTCTCCAACGCCGGCCGCTGGGACCAGGCGATCCGCTACATGGAGCGGGCCTACACGATCGACCCGCAGGACGGCGTGGCCCAACGCTACCTCGACACGCTCCTCTCCGCAAAGCCCACGCCCGCCCTCACCCAGGCCGAGCGCGTGCTCGATCAAATCAAAGACCGCGTCCCCGGCAACCCCGGCCTGCTCATGGCCCAGGCCCGCCTCCACATGGCCCAGCGTCGCGAGGTCGACGCCCTCCGCTCCGCGCGCGACGCCCTCGCCCTGCTCCGCGTCGACGACGCCCGCCTGATGGTCGGCTGGTTCACCGAGGCCCGCCGCCTGGTCCCCGCCGGCCCGGCCCTCAACCGCTTCCTCCAGGACCTCTCCGACGCCGGCGTCGCCACCGAGTGGCTCGCCTTCTTCCGCTCCGCCATGCTCCTGGAAAACGCCGACACCCAGTCCCAGGGGATCCAGGTCCTCCAGGAAATCCTCGCCAAGTCCCAGAACAAGTCGCTCCGCCAGCTCACCTTCAGGGCCCTGACCGGCGCCCTCTACAACTCCGCCCGCTACGACGAGGCCGCCGCGGGCATGCACACCGCCCTCAGCGAGTTCCCCGACGACTACGAGGTCATGAATAACCTGGCCTACACCCTCGCCAAGCGGCTCAACCGGGCGGCCGAGGCCATGCCCTTCGCCGAACGCGTCGCCAAGGCCAAGCCCACCGCCGAGGTTATCGATACCCTCGCCGTGTGCCTGCTCGCCGCCGGCAAGCACGCCGAGGCCTCCACCGAGCTCGCCAGGGCCGCGGCGCTCGACATGAACCCTTCCACGGCGGTCTCAATCGCGATGCACCAGGCCGAGGCCTTCCACGCCCTGAACAAGCCGGAAGAGGCCCGGGCCGCCCTTGCCAACGCCCGGAAGATCGCGGAGAACAACCCATCCGCGGTGTCCAACCAGCTGAAAGCCGACCTCGAAGAAGTATCTAAACGGCTGGGAATGCCGTGAGACCCCGAACCGGACGAAAGCCGGGCAAGTATCGGACCGACAGTACAGTTAGGCGTCCCCGCGCGCAGGGGGGCGTTGCAGGCTCGCTGCGGCGGGCATCCAGGAAGACGCCATGACCACGCTCCCAGCCAATGCCACCCCGGTGATCTCGTCCCAGCCCCGCCCCGGGACGCCCTCAGCGCCGATGCTCGCCGTCCAGGCCGGCTCCATCGACCCGCTCAAGCTGCTGAACAAGCACAAGTGGCTGCTCACCGCCTCCGCCGTGATCGGCGCCGTGCTGGGCGTGGCCGCCCACTTCGTCCTGCGGTCCGTCGCCCCCGAGTACCGGCCCATCGCCCTGTTCGACACCCTCCCGCCCACCGAGAGCGCCGACGGCAAGGGCACCGGCGTCAGCCCGCAGGAAATGGACCGCTTCATGCAGACGCAGGTCCGCGTCATGACCTCCGACGAGGTCATGAACAAGGTCTCCGAAGACTCGCAGCTCCAGAGCAAGGCTCCCGACTGGGTCAAGCCCTTCATGATCGTGGACCGCGCCACGGGCCTCCCACGACCCGACTACGCCTCCATGGCCAAGGAGCTCAAGGAAATCGTCAGCGCCCGCGTCGTCCCCCAGACCAACCTCATTGAGCTCTCCGTCCGCGACCGCAGCGCCCGCGACGCCACCGAAATCCTCGCCCTGGTCCGCCAGAAGTACACCTCCCTCCTCTACGAACGCGGCAGCAACCTCTCGGGCGACCGCGTGGAATCCCTCCGCAAGCAGATCACCCGCATCGACGAGGAAGTCCGGACGCTCGCCAGCAAGCGCGAGAGCCTCATCCAGACCAAGGGGCTCGACTCCCTCAGCGAGCACGCCAGCGCCACCAAGGCCCAGCTCGCCAAGACCAACGACGAACTCCAGGACATCCAGATCACGCTCCAGGCCGCCCTCAAGCAGCTCGACCAGATCCGCGAGAGCCGCGCCGCCGGCGTCTTCGCCCCCGAGATGCTCGCCGACATCGAGAAGGACCCCGCCGTCCTCGAAGTCCAGGCCACCATCTCCCGGCTTGAAACCAACCGCCAGATGCTGCTGACCCGCGGCATCACGCTCGAGCACCGCGACCTCCGCACCATCGAAGCGAACCTCGACGGCGCCCGCCAGAACCTCGACCGCGTCAAGGCCGAGCGCCTCGCCAAGATGGCCGACGGCCAGCTCGACAAGATCGACAAGGGCATCGCCCAGCTCCGCGCCCAGGAGAAGGACCTGCTCGAGAAGCAGCTGTCCCTCCAGACCCGCCTCAACGACCTCGCCCGCGCCCAGGCCACCCTCGCCGACTACGACAACCAGATCAGCGGCCAGCTCGCCATCAAGGCCCAGACCGCGTCCAACCTCCAGAACCTGCTCAGCCTCCAGAACACCCCCAGCTTCAACCGTGTCGTAGAGCTCCAGCGCGAGCGCACCCCCACGGAGATGTCCTTCCCCCGCCTCAAGATGATGATCCCCGCGGGCGTGCTCGTCTGCGTCGGCCTCGTGGGCGGCATCGTCCTCCTCCGCGAAGTGGTCGACCAGCGCGTCAAGGGCCCCTCCGACATCGCCATCATCCCCCGCACCAAGCTCCTGGGTTGGGTCCCCGACGCCGCCGAAGACCCCTCCGGCCAGGGTGCCACCGAGACCGCCTTCCGCGACCGCCCCCGCGGCATCGTCGCCGAAAGTTTCCGCCAGATCCGCGGCAGCATGTCCAAGCGCATGCAGCAGGCCGACCACAAGACCATCCTCGTCCTCGCCGGCATGCCCGGCTCCGGCGCAACCTCGGCCGTCACCAACCTCGCCTTCGCCTTCGCCGCCGCCGACAAGCGCGTCATCGTCGTCGACGCCAACTTCCGCCGGCCCGCGCTCCACCGCGTCATGGGCCTCCAGGACGGCCCCGGCCTGGCCGACGTGCTCACGCGGTCCTCCGAACTCTCCGACGTCGTGCAGGCCACCAGCACCCCCAACCTCGACCTCCTCAGCGCCGGCAACAAGGAACACCGCGTCTACGAGCGGCTCGCCACCGAGTCCATGGGCGAAGTCCTCACCAAGCTCCGCGGCATGTACGACCTGGTCCTCATCGACTGCGCCCCGGCCATCGTCGCCGGCGACGGCATCGCTCTCGCCCACCGCTGCGATGCCTCGCTCCTCGTGGTCCGCGCCCTGGCCGAAAAGCGCGGCATGATCGCCCGCGTCAAGACCGAGCTCTCCGACGGCCGCGGCGAGTTCCTGGGCGTCGTCGTCAACGCCGTCCGCTCCGCCAGCGGCGGCTACATGAAGGGCAACATCCGCGCCGCCCACGAGTACCAGCAGGCCTGAGCCGACCGGACCACCCGATGACCGCCACAGACCCAGCTCGCGTGCAGGCCAACCCCGCGCGCCGGGTGCTCGTCAGCGGCGGCGCGGGCTTCATCGGCTCGCACCTGGTCGAGCGGCTCCTCGCCCGCGGCGACGTCGTCACCGTCGTCGACAACCTCTCCACCGGCCGGCGCACGAACCTGCCCGCCATGCACGAGCGGCTCCGCTTCGTCGAGGCCGACCTCAAGGACGCGCTCGCCGCTTTCGGCAAGGGCGAAGTCTTCGACGAGATCTACCACCTCGCCGCCGCCGTGGGCGTCAAGCTCATCATGGCTGACCCGATCCGCTCGATCGAGACCAACATCGAGCAGACCTCGGCCCTGCTCCGCTTCGCCGCGGCACACGCCCCCGCCGGGCGCGCCGTGCCGACGCTGATCGCCTCCAGCTCCGAGGTGTACGGCAAGTCCACTCGCTCGCCCTTCTCCGAGGAGGACGACGTGGTCTACGGCCCCACCACGATGTCCCGGTGGTCGTACGCGTGCTCCAAAGCCGTGGACGAGTACCTCGCGCTCGCCTACCACGCCCAGCACCGGCTGCCGGTGGTGGTCGCCCGGTTCTTCAACACGGTGGGCCCGCGTCAGGTGGGCGAGTACGGCATGGTGCTCCCCCGTTTCGTCAAGGCCGCGATGGAAGGCAGGCCCCTCGAGGTTTTCGGGGACGGCGCCCAGTCCCGCTGCTTCTGCGATGTGCGGGACGTGGTCGAGGTCCTGCCCCGCCTCATGGCCGCCCCCGGCTGCCACGGCCGCGTGTTCAACATCGGCGCCGACCAGCCCATCACCATCGCCGACCTCGCCGACCGCGTCATCCGCACGCTGGGCTCAAGGTCGACCAAACGCCTCATCCCCTACAGCGAGGCCTACACCCGCGGCTTTGAGGACCTGGGCCAGCGCCGGCCCGACCTCGCCCGCGTCCGCGGCGCGGTAGGATTCAGCCCCCGGATCGCCCTTGAGCAGACCATCCTTGATGTCGCCGCTTCACTCTCTTCCGCACCCCGCGTGAGCCAGACTCCGTGAACCTCCCCCGGGCCATCCTCGCGCAAGCCGACGCCGCGCCCGCCGCGGCCGAGAGCCTGGTATCGCAGGCCCTCACCCGCCTCATGGTGTTCGAGGGCTACATCGGCGTCCTGATTGTCTCCTTCATCCTCACGCTCTTCGCCACGCCTCTCATGCGCAGGGTCGCCGTCGCCAACGGCATCATCGACCGCCCCAGCGACCCCCGCAAGATCCACCGCATCCCGATCGCGTACCTGGGCGGCGTCGCGGTCTTCGCCGGCATCATCGGCGGCATCTTCTACAGCTTCCTGGCGATGAAGTTCCCGTCGCTGATGGACTTCCACCCCGTCCGCCCCGAGCACCTCGACGCCGACCGCATTTACCACCAGCACGTGCCGCTCTCGGTCGTGCTGGGGATGACGGTCATCATGCTCGTGGGCGTGCTCGACGACGTCGTGGGCATCAGCCCCCGCGTCAAGATCGGCGGCCAGCTCTTCGCCGCCGCGGCCCTCGCCTACGACAACGTCGGCGTCAAGCTCGCCTCGGGCATCCTCATCCCCGTCGCGCAGAGCATCGGCCTGATCGGCGCCGACAGCACCACCCTCGCCTTCCAGATCCCGCTGCCCGTCCCGATCGCCGGCGTGGACCACATCCCCATCGACGTCGTCTACTGGGCCGGCACCGCGATCATCGCCATCTCGGTGCTCGCCCTCTGCAACGCCTCGAACCTCATCGACGGGCTCGACGGACTGCTCTCGGGCACCACCGCCATCTCCTCCGCCGGCCTGCTCATCGTCGCACTCGGCCTCGCCGTCTTCGACGACGGACCCCGCGACTCCTCCCGCATCGTCCTGTGCCTGGCGGTGCTGGGCGCCTGCCTCGGTTTCCTCCCCCACAACTTCAACCCCGCCACCATCTTCCTGGGCGACGCCGGCTCCCTGCTCCTGGGCTTCTGCACCTGCGTCATCATCCTCACCCTCGGCGACCGCGGCCAGACGCACCTGGTCGTCGCCGGGCTCGTGATCTACGCCCTCCCCATCCTCGACACCACCCTCGCCATCGTCCGCCGCAAGATGGAGGGAAAGAGCATCTCGGCCGCCGACGACCAGCACCTCCACCACATGCTCCGCCGAGCGGTCGGCGTCAAGGGCGCGGTGCTCGCCCTCTACGGCATCGCCGCCGTCTTCGCCGCCCTGGGCGTCGGCCTCACCCTGGTCCGGGCCCGCATCATCTACATGATCTTCATCGTCCTGGCCGCCTACATCGGCGTCACCGCGATCAAGATCGCCCGCCGCCGCGCCATCGAGGCCCAGGCCGCCGCCGCGGACCACAAGCCCATCCTCCTCCAGAGCACCCTGACCAGCAGCCTCCCCGCCCCGGCCCCGCCCGCCCCCTCGACGCCCGCGCCGATCTCCCCCACCGCCCCCGCGGCTTCCTGAATAGCCCACCCCCGCCGTATACTCGGCCCATGCCCGACCCGGCCCATAAGCCCGTTCGCCTGATCGCGCTGATGAACCAGAAGGGCGGCGTCGGGAAGACCACCACCACCGTCAACCTCGCCGCGGCGTTCGCCAAGGCCGGCCGCTCAACCCTGGTGGTAGACCTGGACCCCCAGGCCCACGCCACCCTCCACCTGGGCGTCGACCCCAACGCGCTCGAGAAGTCGGTGTACGACGTCCTGATGGACGACCAGGCCGACATCGCGTCCATCATCCACCAGACCCGCCCCAACCTCGCCCTGCTCCCCGCCGAGACCGACCTCGCCGCCGTCGAGGGCGAGCTCGCCAACGAGCCCGACAAGCAGCGCCGCCTGGAGAAGGCCCTCGCCAGGCTGGAGGGCCGGTTCGAGTTCATCCTGCTCGACTGCCCCCCGTCGCTGGGCCTGCTCACGATCAACGGCCTCGCGTGCGCCCGCGAGGTGCTCATCCCCATGCAGGCCCACTTCCTCGCCCTCCAGGGCGTCGGCAAGCTGCTGGAAACCGTCGCGCTCGTGGGGCAGGCCGTCAACCCCCGCCTCCGCGTCACCGGCGTCATCCTGTGCATGCACGACGCCGGCTCCACGCACACGCGCGAGGTCGTCGCTGACCTCGACAGCTTCTTCGAGCAGGCCCGCCAGGGCGATTCGGCCTGGAAGTTCGCCCGCGTCCTCCGGCCCCCGGTCCGCCGCAACATCAAGCTCGCCGAGTGCCCCAGCTTCGGCCAGACGATCTTCGAGTACGCCCCCCAGGCCAGCGGCGCCGAGGACTACGCCGCCCTCGCCGAGCAGCTCCTGCGCGAGTGGGACCAGATGCTCAACCGCCGCACCGAGTCCCCCACCGTCCACGTCCTGCCCACGCCCGTCGCCCAGGCCAGGTTCAGCGTATGACCGCCCCCGCGCGCGCCCGGCGACACCCCGCGTTCCACGCGGTGTTCTGGGCCTACGCCCTCACGCTCTTCACCTTTACGCACTGGCCCAAGCTCACCGTCCCCGGCCCCGAGGGGACCGACAAGACCATCCACGTGCTCGCCTTCGCGGGCTGGACCGGCCTCGCGGTGCTGTGCGGCTGGTTCGGGCGGCCCCTCTCGGTGCGCAATCTTCTCCTGACCGGCCTGATCGCCGCCGCGAACAGCGGTCTGGACGAGCTGCTCCAGGCGATCCCGTTCATCAACCGGAGCTGCGAATGGGCCGACGCCCGCGCGAACCTGTTGGGGGTCGCCGGAACAGTGACGATTCTTCTGGTCCTGGGCAGGCCGCTCCAGTCCCTCTTCCCTAAGCTCTTGGCCTCATGAAGGGCGACGACAAAGTGATGTTCCTGGGCCTCCGGCACGGGCCGGTCATGTGGGCCGTCAGCGCCGTCATCGGCCTGGCGGTGGGCGCGTTTATGACGCGCGTCCTCATGCCCCAGCTCAACGAGGGCGCGGCCCCCACCATCCCCATCATCCTGGTGGTCCCCTTCGCCGCGCTTCTGGCCAGCATCGCCCTGATGCCCTTCGTCAGCCACCGCATCTGGCACCGCCACTACCCCGACTTCGCCTTCGCCCTGGGCGGCATGGCCGCGGGCTACTACCTGGCCGGGTTCGGCGGCTACGGCCGCGAGCAGCTCATGCACGCCCTGATCGAGTACTACTCCTTCATCGCCCTGGTCGGCGGCCTCTACGTCGTCTCCGGCGGCATCCTCGTCAAGACCACCGGCCGCGCCACGCCCCTGACCAACACCGCCCTGCTCGCCTTCGGCGCCGTCCTGGCCAACATCGTCGGCACCACCGGAGCCTCGGTGCTCCTCATCCGCCCCTTTATGCGCCTCAACGAGGGCCGCCTCAAGCCCCTCCACGTCGTCCTCTTCATCTTCATCGTCAGCAACTGCGGCGGCTGCCTCACCCCCGTCGGCGATCCCCCGCTCTACCTGGGCTTCCTCAAGGGCGTCCCCTTCTTCTGGACCCTCCAGAACCTCTGGCAGGACTGGCTGGTCATGATCGGCCTGCTCCTGGCCTCCTTCTTCGCCATCGACACCGTCTTCTACAAGCGCTCGGGCGCCGTCCCCTCCGGCCCCACGCGCGTCGGCATCCAGGGGTCCACCGGCCTCGCGTGCCTGGTCCTCATGATCGCCGGCGTCTTCATCGACCCCGCCCTCGACGCCTTCTTCAACATCCAGGGTGTGCCCGTGGGCGCCACCTTCCAGATCTTGATCGCCGTAGGAGCCTACCTCACCGCCCCCAAGCCCATCCTCAGCCAGAACGAGTTCACCTTCGAGCCCGTCAGAGAGGTTGGCCTGCTCTTCATCGGCATCTTCCTGACCATGATCCCCGCCCTGGGCTACCTCTCGGCCAACGGCCCCTCCCTGGGCCTCAACTCCGCGAGCACGTTCTACTGGGGCACCGGCTCGCTCTCGGCGGTGCTCGACAACGCCCCCACCTACCTCAACTTCCTCCAGATCGCCATCGCCCCCGAGGCCCTGAACGCCGAGAACATCCGCGCCTACATCGCCACCGACGCCGGCCGTGCCAACCTCATCGCTATTTCCTCCGCGGCGGTCTTCTTCGGTGCCATGACCTACATCGGCAACGGCCCCAACTTCATGGTCCGCTCCATCGCCGAGTCCGCCGGGGTCAAGATGCCCTCCTTCTTCGGCTACCTCGGCTGGGCCGTGCTCATTCTCCTCCCGATTCTCACCCTGCACTGGCTCGTGCTCATCCGATAGAGTCTGCACAGGACTCATGGACGAGCCGACGCAGACCATCCCCCGCCCCGTCCCCCGCGCCGACGACACCCGCGCCGCGGCCCCGCTCTCGGCCGCCGTCCGCGTCGTCTCGGGCCTGACGCTGCTCTCCCGCTTCGCCGGCCTCGCCCGCGACGTCATCACCGCCCGCATGTTCGGCGCGGGGCTCCTGGGCTCTTCGTTCCAGGCCGCCTACGCCTTCCCAAACTTCTTCCGCCGCCTCTTCGGTGAGGGAGCCCTCTCCGCCGCGTTCCTGCCCCAGTACACCCTCCTCAAGCGCGACGACCCCGACCGCGCGGGCCAGCTCGCCTCCATCACCCTCTGGGCCCTCACCCTCGCCACCGGCCTGCTCACCCTGGCGCTCGAGGCCGTCCTGCTCGCCCTCCTCCTCGCCGCCCCCGCCGGCTCCGACCGCGCCCTTTCCTTCAAGCTCATGATGCTCATGCTGCCCATGATGCCCGCGGTCTGCACCACGGCCATCCTGGGCGGCATGCTCCAGGCCCACGCCCGCTTCGGCCCCCCCGCCGCCGCCCCCATCATCCTCAACCTCTTCCAGATCGCCGCCGGCGCCGGCTACTTCCTCGGCTGGTACGCCGAGCACCCCGCCGCCTACATCGTCGGCGCCGCCGCCGTCCTCGCCAGCCTCGTCCAAATCCTCTGGTCCCTCTACGCCCTCCGCGGCAGGGTCCGCTGGACCCGCGCCTGGCACGACGCCCGCGACCACGCCCGCACCGTCCGCGCCCGCTTCGTCCCCGCCATGCTCGGCCTGGGCACCCTCCAGCTCAACAGCTTCATGGACATGCTCTTTGCCATGTGGCCGGTCTGGGTCGGCCCCACCATGCTGGGCTTCGCCCTCACCCTCGACGACAAGTCCAACGCCCTGCTCCGCTACGCCCAGACGCTCTACCAGTTCCCCCTGGGCGTCTTCGGCATCGCCGTCGCCACCGCCGTCTTTCCCCTCCTCTCACGCTCCAGCGACAACGCCCCCGAGTTCCTCCAGCACCTCCGCCGCGGCGTGCGCCTCTCCCTCTTCATCGGCCTGCCCGCCAGCATCGGCCTCTTCCTGGTCCGCACCGAGGTCTTGACGCTCATCTACGGCGGCTCGGGCGCCCACGCCTTCAGCGCCGACGACATCGCCCGCGCCGCCGCCGTCCTCGCCGGCTTCGCCCCCGCCATCTGGGCCTACTCACTCAACCACGTCCTCACCCGCGCCTTCTACGCCAAGGGCGACACCGTCACCCCCATGCGCCTCGCCATGGCCGCCGTCGTCTTCAACTTCCTGCTGAACTGCGCCCTGATCTGGCCGCTCCGCGAGGCCGGCCTCGCCTGGTCCACCGCGATCTCCGCCACCGTCCAGTGCGTCGTGCTGCTCTGGCTCAGCGCCCGCGCACTCGACACCAGCCCCCTCGACCGCGCCACGCTCACGGCCGTGGCCCGCACGCTGCTCGCCACGCTCATCATGGGCGGCGCGGTCTACGCCACCTCCCACGCCTGGACCGTGCCGACGACCTGGACCGCCAACGCCCTCAAGCTCGCCGCGCTGCTCGCCGTCGGCGCCGCCGCCTACGCCCTGCTCGCCTGGACTCTCAAGCTCCCCGAGCTCCGCTGGCTCACCCAACGCGCCCCCAAAGGCGACTCAAACACCTTCAGCCTCGAGTAGCATCAATCGATATACGGCGTAATCGCCACGCTCGACGGCACCAGGAACACATCCCCGTACAGCTGAAGGTACGAGTTGAACCCCTGGTCGGCGAACTGCTCGCCCAGCGGCACCCCGGTCTCGCGGTCCTCGTTCACAAACGCGTTGTCCCCGTGCGTCCGCACGCCGTTGATCGGCGTCCTGTACGTGATCGGCATCCCGTCGGGATCGGGCACCGAGGTGAACGCAACGTGCGTGTCGTTGTACCCCAGGTTCCCCTCCCACGTCCTTGGCCCGCCGAAGATCTTGAGCCGGTTGCTGTCCACGCCCGAGGGCCCGGTCCGCAGCCGCCACGCGCCGGGCGTGCCGTCGAACGACGGCCCGCGGTTGCCCAGCACCGCCTGGCGGGCGTCGAAGTTCGACTTCCACATCTGCGACCGCTCGCCGAAGGGCGGCGTGTGCGCGTAGCTCACATACCCGACATTGCCGTTGTACCGCCGCCCCGCCGCGGGCGTCCCGTTGGTGCCCGTCTCGCCCGGGTAACCGCCGAAGCCCGGGTCAAACACCGCCGCCGCGGGGTTCACCGCCCGGATCGGGAACGAGTACTCATAGCCGGGGTCCTTCACGATCTGCGGGTTGACCTCCGCCGGGCAGATCGCCATGTCCACCGGGATAAACCCGTTGTACACCAGCAGCGAGAAGATATTGCCCGTGTTGTCCTTCACCAGCGGCGACTGGCCGCCCACCGCGATCGTCTGGTCGCCCTTGTCCACCTGGCTGGGCAGCGGGTAGTTGTCGTCGTGGGTGCCCGCCCAGATCACCATCCCCTGCAGCGTGCTCCGGATGTTCGACGCGTCCTTGATCTGCCGCGCCGCGTCCCGCGCCTTGCCCAACGACGGCAGCAGGATGCTGATCAGCAGCGAGATGATGGCGATCACCACCAGCAGCTCAATGAGCGTGAACGCCCGGCCCGACCTGCCCCGCTGCTTCATCAACGCTCAAGCCCCCGACTCCGCGCCCACGGCCCGCGGCCACGCGGCCCGCTTCTATACCGCCACAGCCTACCAGCGGTGGCAACCCGGGACAAAAAAAGACCGGGCCCCGCACATCATGCGGGGCCCGGGAACATTCACTCGCACGATCCGGGTGGCTTACCAGCCGCCGCGGCCGCCGCCGTTGCCACCGCGGCCACCGCCGCCGCCGTAGCCG
>JAEYTB010000262.1 GCA_023434205.1 Planctomycetota bacterium
CCCCCGCCCCCGTACGCAACCTCGCCCCGAATAGCCCGGTAGACTTCACCAGATGCTGCGTGTTCTGGCCATCCTCCTTGCCATCCTCACCACGCACGCCGCTTTCGCTGACGGCATCGTCCTGCCCCGCGTTGTCGACCCTGCCTCCATCCGCATCCCCGACCAGCAGGCTCTTATCTCCTTCTCCGAGGGCTATCAAACCCTCGCCATCGAGACCCGTTTCTCCGCCGATGCGGGTTCCGAGTTCGCGTGGATCGTCCCCACCCCTTCGGTCCCTGAGGTTTCCGCAGGCACCCTTGGCACCTTCCCCAGCCTGCGGGCGATCTTCGCCCCAACTCTCAGACGGTTCGAGTGGCCGGTCCCCGCGATCGTCCTGGGCACGGTCATCCTGATCATCGCCCTGGACTTCATGATCTGGCGCAAGCGCTCGCGCATCCTCGACTACACCGCCGTCGTAATCGTGCTGCTCATCGCCGGCATCTTCCTGCTGCCGGCGCTCGGAAAGCCCCGCGGCAGCGCCTCAGACCCCTCCGTCGTCCAGGTCCATGAACGCTCTGTCATCGGCGCCTTCGACGTGGCGGTGGTCAGCGCCACCGACGGGTCAGCGCTCACGGGCTGGCTAGCACAGAACGGCTTCGCCGCCCCGCCGGCGATTCTGCCCGTCATCAGCGACTATGCCGCCCAGGGGTGGTGCTTCGTCGCCAGCAGGCTCCGGCGCGATGCCGCCGGACAGGCGGTGATGACGCCGCACCCGCTCGTCCTCCGCTTCGCGACCACCCAGCCGGTCTACCCGATGCGGCTCACGGCCCACGCCTTGGGCGAGGCCCTCGAACTCGAGCTATACGTGTTCGGGGCCGGCTCGGCCGCCGCGCCAGGCATGAAGGTCGTCTGCACGGACCGGGTCCTCAGGCGGCACTCGGGGTCGCGGTCCGCATCCCGCGAGGGACTTGAAGTCGTTCACTCCGCGTTGGAGCCCCTCACCATGGGTGCTCCCCACGCCACGCTGCTCCGCGGATCGTTCACGCCCGCCCAGATGACTTCCGACCTCCCAATCACGATCGGGCCACCGCAGCATCACCGCCCCTGGGTGCTCAGCCATTCGCAGCGCATCGAGGCGTCTGTCGCGGTAGCGGTGTGTACAGCCGCGGTGGGCATCCTGATGCTCAACGTCCGGAACCGGGGAGCCGCTCCGCGCCACCGCGTCCCACGCCAGGCCGCGTGGACGCTGCTGGCGTGCATCACGGCAGGGGCCGCGGTAGCTGTGTTCGTGCCATCAATGGACACACTCTCGGGCCGCAAGGGCAGCGGCTCTTCGCGGCTCATTTCAGCGGCGCAGAATGCCCTCGGCTTTGCGGATCGCAGCAGAACCAAGTTTGAAGACGCCGCCACCATTGAGCAAGCCCGGCAGCGCGTCGCCGAGTGGCTGCGGGCGGATGAGATCGAAGCGGCCGCAGGAGACGGCCCCGGCCAGTACCTCATCGTGCAGCGGAATAGCCTGCTCCATCTGCATTATGTAGACCATCACGGCCGCGAGCTGGTCGAAAGTGTGGGGTTCCTTGCCGACCCATCCGCGGATGACCCGCCGCCTTGACAAGGTCAGCTACCTTAGAGCGCTGCCCGGGCTTACGCCTGCTCGCGCCGGATCGCGTCCACCAGCAGTGACAGCAGGCGGGTGGCGACCGGTCCCGGTTGACCCCCGCACAGCTCGCGGCCGATGAGCCTTGTGATGGCCGTGATCATCGTCAGCGTTCCAACCGCGATCACCTCGGAGGCCGTCTCGAGCTCGGAGGCCTGAACTGGACGGTCCTCGATCGCGACCCCCTGGCGTGCCGCCTCTCTCAGCAGCAGGTCGCGGGTGACGCCGGCGAGGATGGACACGCTGGCGAGGCTGGGCGTGGCGATGGCGGTCGTTCCATCGCTCCGTGGCGTCGCGATCACGATATTGGCGGACGTGGTCTCGGCGAGCAGGCCGCTGCGGACCAGCACGGCGTCGTCGGCGCCGGCCTCGCTGGATTCCAAGGTGTTGAGAACGCTGCCGATGAGGCTGATGGCCTTGATATGACCCCGGAGCCAGCGGGTGTCCTCCATCACCACCGCAGTCTTGGTGGGCGGCGGGTTGGGCGGCAGGTACTGCTCGAGCGGCGGTGTGGGGGTGCAGAAGCCGAAGACGGTGGGGGGGAGGTCGCTGGCGGGTTTGCGGGAGCGGACCGGATCGGCGGGGTTGGGCGTGCCGCGGGTGATGTGCCAGTAGATGAACGCGTCGGCCAGCTTATTCGCATCGAGGAGCTGGCGGGTGAGGGGCGCGAGCTGCACGGCGTCCCAGGCGATCCGCGCCTCGCGGAGGCCGTTGTTCATGCGGGCGATGTGGCCGGGCATGCCGACGACCTTGCCGCGGAAGGCGCGGAGGCCCTCGTAGATTCCATCGCCGAAGAGGAAGCCGCGGTCGAAGACGCTGATGCGCGCCTGGTCGCGGTGGAGGAGCTGGCCGTTGAGGTGGACGAGCATCAGCCGGTATATCGGCCGGGCGGGGTTACGCGGGCGAGCGGCGGAATCGCTCCCAGACGAGGTAGGTGGGGTAGCCGATCGCGAGCACGCCCAGCCACGGGAGAGTGTCCCGCGGCGAGGCGTGAATCGCGAGCGCCGTCATCGCGAGCGCGGCCAGGATGAAGAGCGCGGGGATGACCGGGTAGCCCGGCGTGCGGTAGGGGCGGGGCAGTTCGGGGCGGCGGAGGCGGAGGATGATGACCGCGACCGCGGCCAGGCCGTAGAAAATCCAGATCGTGAACACGAAGCCGCCCGCCAGCGAGGCAAAGTCGCGGAGGAAGAGCACGGCGGTACACGAGAGGGCGCACTGAACCCACAGCGCGATGTGGGGGGTTTCAAAGCGTGGGTGGATGCGGGCCAGGCGGGCAAAGAGCAGTCCGTCCCGGGCCTGGGCGAAGGTGACGCGGGCGCCGGTGATGATCGAGGCGTGCGTGGCGCCGAGTGTCGAGACCAGCACGGCGATCGTGAGCAGCGTGCCGCCGACGGGCCCCAGCAGCGTGGTCATCAGGTCGCCGGCGACGGCGTTGCTGGCGGAGATGGTCTCGATGGGCAGGACGTACATGTACGCCGCGTTGACGGCGACGTAGAGCCCGACCACCAGCAGCGTGCCGGCCAGGTACAGGCGGGGCAGGGTGCGCTGGGGCTCGCGCACCTCGCCGGCGACGGAGCCGACGTCGGACCACCCGTCGTAGGTCCACAGGACGCCGGCCATGACCGGGACGATGGCGTCAAAGAGCGGCTTGGGGGCGGGGGAGGCCCGGAAGTGCTCGGCGCTGCCGCCGGGCAGGAGCAGGGCCAGGGCGCAGATCGCGGCGAGGGTCAGGACCTTGAGGGTGGTGACCACGACGCCCGCGCCGGCGCCCAGTCGCATGCCGCGGACGTTGAGGGCGGTCAGGGCGATGAGCAGGATGCAGACGGCGATGGGCTCGGGGAGGTCGGTGGTAAAGGCGGGGTCAAGGCCGAAGCGTTCGATGAGCAGTGCCCCCACGCGGCTGTTGAGGTGGAGGTACTGGGCGAAGATGGTCGTGATCGCCGCGGCGGCGAAGGGCTTGGAAATGAGCATGTAGGTCCAGCCGAAGACGAAGGCTGGGGGGCGGCCGAAGCCGTGGTAGAGGTAGTTGTACAGGCCCCCGGAGCGCGGGAAGAGGACGTTGAGTTCGGAGTAGGTGAGGGCTCCAAAGAGGGAGAGCAGCCCGCCCAGCACCCAGGCGCCGAGGATGAGGGTGGGGCTGTGGAGGTGGTCGGCGATGTCGGACGGGGTGCGGAAGATGCCGCTGCCGATGGTGACGCCGACCATGATGCCCAGGGCTCCGAGGAAGCCGATGGTGCGGGGCAGGTCGGGGCGGGGTGTGGGCGGAAGGGACATGGTCGGTATGACGGTACCGGCGGCGCGGGGGTATTGGAAGGGCCTCAGGGCTGGAAAGCGGGATGCTCCGCGTTTTTGCACACAAAGCCGGTGGGTGCCGGCAAAGCCCGATAGAGCGGGGCTGGCGTGGGGCGTGGGGCGTGGGGCGTGGGGCTGCGAGGTCAAAGTCGGGGGTGACGGGCGGGGCGGCGTGTGGTACACCAGTGGGGTCCCCGGAGGCCCCAGATGAAGGCAGGGCTGGCCATCCTGATGGTGTGCGCGGGCGCGGCGTGGGCCGGGCCGCGGGAGAGCATCACGTTCACCAACGTGACCTCGGACGGGATGCGCAACTGGGTGCAGAACGAGTTCCGCTCCTGCGAGTTCGGGGGCGACTACTTCGCGACCAAAGTGCATATCTCTGGGACGATCCGGGCGCTCGTGCCCCAGCAGACGCTGCTTGAGACGCAGATCGCGGTGGGGGCCCCGGACTGGAACATCATCTGGGTGTACCCCTTCGGCGACCTCGCGGACGAGTACGACACGTTCACGCTCGCGGGCAACACGTTTGAGCTGGAATCGCCGGTGCGGGCGGACGGGCGGTGGGACTTCCAGTTCTTCGAGACCGCGGACGACGCGGCGGGCCCGGACGCGGTGTGGGAGACGGTGACGATCACGCTGGACGACGACCCGCCCCCGGCGGACACCTGGTACGAGTACCTCAAGATCGACAGCGGGGACACTGGCCCGACGGCCCAGGTCACTCGCGGGCACGGGCCGCTGCGCGAGGTCCGCGGCTTTGGCAGCGGCTCGGACGCGGACCTGTTCTGGGTCCACATCGCCGACCCGACGAGCTTCTCGATCGAGGTTGAGTTGCTGCGGTACTTCGGGGATGGGGCGGTGCTGGCCCTCTTCAAGCCCGACGGCACAGGGGTGGCGTGGATCGATGCGCGGACGCCGATGCGTCCCAGTCTGGACAACACGCAGCTCCAGTTTGCGCCGGGTGATTACCTGCTGGGGATCGCGACCGCGCACCGGTACCCGGTGGACGCGCAGGGTCGGCGGCTGTGGAACGAGTTCGAGAACGCGGTGTTCCTGCCCAACGGGCCGGGGGCCGGGAGCCCGGTGGCACGCTGGGAAGGATCGGGCGAGCCGATCCAGTACCACATCCGCATGCAGGGCGTGGGCTACGCGGGGCTCCCCAACACCTGCACCGCTGATGTCGACCAGGACGGCGACGCCGCGACCGATGCGGACATCGAGGCGTTCTTTGCGTGCCTGGCCGGGAACTGCTGCACGCACTGCACGCCGGACTTTGACGACGACGGCGACGCGGGCACCGACGCGGATATCGAGGCGTTCTTCCGGGTGCTCGCCGGAGGGGCGTGCTGAGCGTCATTCACCGCGCGGTCTTGAAGTCAGGGGTTCGGGGGCATGTCTCGGGCCGCGAGGAAGTCGCGGAGGATGGCCGCGGCGGCGAGGGCGTCGCGACGCTGCTTTTTCTCTTTGTGCGTCATCCCCGAGCGGGCCATGGACCAGTCGGCATCAACGCTGGTGAGGCGTTCGTCCTGGTAGTGAACGGTGCGGGCGGTGAGCTGCGCGAGGCGCTGACCGAAGGCCCGGACCTTCGCCGCGGGCTTGCCCTCGGTGCCGTCCATGTTGATGGGCAGGCCGAGCACCAGCTCGCAGGGCTGGGTGCGGGAGGCCATGGAGTCGATCCATGCGCTGATGGCCGCGAGCAGGTCCTCGCCGTCGCGCGCGGCGAGCGGCACCTCCAGGACCTGCATGGGCGTGGCGATGCGGGTCATGGAATCGCCGATGGCGAGGCCGGTGCGCTTGTCGCCAAGATCGATGGCGATGTACCTCAGGGTGCGGCCTCTCTCAGGAGCGACTGGAGGTCCAGGGGGCGGGTGAACATGGCGATCCCGCCCTGTGGGTCGCGGGGCCACTGGTCAGGCGGGCGGTCCCAGTAGAGCTCGACCCCGTTGTGGTCGGGGTCGCGGAGGTAGAGGGCTTCGCTGACGCCGTGGTCGGCGGCTCCGTCGAGCTCAATCTTGGCGGCGATGAGCCGGCGGAGGGCGTCGGCGAGGAGGGCGCGGGAGGGGTAGAGGATCGCCGCGTGGTACAGGCCGGTGGAGCCGCGGCTGGGTGGTGGGCCGCCCCTGCTCTCCCAGGTGTTCAGGCCGATGTGGTGGTGATAGCCGCCGGCGCTCAGGAACGCGGCCTGATCGCCCATGCGCTGCGTCACCTGGAACCCCAGCACGCCCTGGTAGAAGCCGATGGCCCGGTTGAGGTCGGCGACCTTCAGGTGGATATGGCCGATGCGGACGTCGGGGTGGATCGGGGCGGGGTTCGCGGGCTCTGGTTCCATGTGGGCGGGCGTCCGGGTGGGGATGAACGCGGATACACCGCGCGCCGGTGTTCCGGTCCGGCGAGGGGATGGTACTCAAGGAGGAGCGACCCATCGCCCGGTGCGTTGGCGGCGTGGGGCAAAGGAGTGCAGGTCATGAGGCGAATGCTTGGCGTGGTTCTGGGCGCGGCGTTGCTGGGCCTGGTGGGGTGCGACTCGAACGACCGCGACGATCGGTACGACGATGACTACCGGGGCACGGTGGTGAGCCGAGACCGCATCGATGACCGGCGTGACTGGGAGCAGCGTGAACGCTGGGACGATGACCGGTGGGACCGGGAGCGGGACTGGGATCGGCGTGAATGGGAGCGGCGGCAGCGCGATCGCGACTGGGACCAGGACTGGGATGATCGCGACGACGGCGTGCGGAGCGATCCGCGGTACCGGGACGTGCCGTGGGGTCAGCCGGAACGGCGTTGACCGGACGGGCGGGGCGTCGCTGGGGGCGCCCCGCCGTCAGGTGCGGATTCCCCAGAGCTTGCGGACCGCGCCCAGGAGCTTGTCGATGGTCTCCCGGTCGACGTTGCGGCGCTCCATGACGTGGCGGGCGAGGGCGATGCCGGCCTCGCCCTCTTCGAAGATGGACTTGCTGGCCCCGGCGTGCTTGAGCTCGTCGAGCTCGCGGAGGTAGCGTGCGCGGACGGTGACCTCGACGTTGGGGTTGATGTCCTTGGCCATCATGACCATCGCGCCGCGTTCGCTGCTGTGCGGGAGGGTGACGATGAGGTGCAGGGCGCGGTCCAGCCCCGCTTGAATGAGGACATCCCGCAGGCCCGCGTCGCCGTAGATCGCCAGACGGTTCTGGCGGTGCAGGGCCTGCACCGTGTCCATGTTCATCTCGATGATGCAGGTCTCCATCCCGCTGTCGCGCAGGAGGGCGTCTACGAGGCGGCCGACCGGGCCGTACCCGACGATGACCGCCAGCGGCTTCTCGGGCCTGACCTCTTCCTTGACGCGCTGGGAGCTCTTGTTGACGGCGTCGATCTTTCTCTGGGCGCGGGCGTTGAGCAGGTGCCACAGGCGCGGGTGCTTTCTCAGCCACGCCTCGATCTGCTCCAGCCTGCCGAACACCAGCGGGTTGAGCGTGATGGAGATGATGGCGCACGCCACGAGCAGGTTGTGGCCCTGGTCACCGATCAGACCGTTCTCGCGCGAGACCTGGGACAGGATGAAGCTGAACTCGCCAATCTGGGCCAGGCCCAGCGCGACCGTGAGCCCCGTCTTGACGGGGTACCCCAGCACCGCGACCACCACCAGGGCCGTGATCGGCTTGACCAGCAGCACGATGCCCAGGCCCGCGGCGGTCATGAGGGGGTAGTCAATGACGAACCGGGGGTCGAAGAGCATGCCCACGGCGACGAAGAAGAGCACGGCGAAGGCATCGCGCATCGGCAGGGCGTCCGCCGCGGCCTGATGGCTGACGGGCGACTGGGCGACCACCATCCCGGCGAGGAAGGCGCCCAGGGCGACCGACGCGCCGAAGAACACCGCCGAACCCACGGCGATGGCCACGCTCAGCACGAGGACGGTGAGCGTGAACAGCTCGCGGGAGCGGAGCTTGGCGACGCGGATCAGGATCCAGGGCACGACCTTGGAGCCCGCGAGCAGCACGATGGCGACGAGGGCGACAAGCTTCCCCACGGCCCAGGCGATGGCCTGCCAGCCGCCGGACGCGGACGCGTGGACTTTAACCTCCTGGGCCGTAGCCTCGTGGAGCGCGGCCTTGGCGACCTCGACGGCGTGGCGGGCGCGCTCGATCGCCGTGGCGTCGGGGGCGAGTTCCTTGAGCACCGGGTCGGCGGCACTGGCGGTTTCGGGCAGCTCGATCCCGCCGCCCATCGCGGCAAGCATGGGGACCATGACCAGGGCCAGGACCGTGAAGATGTCCTCCACGATCAGCCAGCCGACCGCCGCGTGACCGGGGGCGGAGCTGAGCATGTGCTTGTCCATGAGCACGCGGAGAAGGACCACGGTGCTGGCCACGGCCATGGCCATGCCCAGCACGATGCCGGTGCGGAGGGGCCAGCCGAAGAAGTGGAAAACGGCCATGGCCACCAGTGTGGCGACAAGGCTCTGAACGACGGCGCCCGGGATCGCGATCCACCTGACGGCCAGGAGGTCCTTGATGTGGAAGTGCAGGCCGACGCCGAACATCAGCAGGATGACGCCGACCTCGGCGAGCTGCTGGGCGAGGTCGATGTCGCCGACATAGCCGGGGGTGTAGGGGCCGATGGCCACGCCGGCGAGCAGGTAGCCCACGATGGGGCTGAGCCGGAGCTTCTGCGTGATGATGCCCAGCAGCCAGGCTGCCGCGAACGCGGCGGCGATGGTGGTGAGGAGGGGGACATTGTGCATGCGGGGCAACCATACCCCATCCGAACGGCCCGGCCAAGCCGGCGGAACGGGTCTGGTGAAGAGGGTGGAACTGACGATTGAAGAATGATAAACTTCTTCAATGGTCCCGCAGGAAGCGTACACAATCCGCAAGCCGGCCCAGGTGCGGGCGCTGCGCTCCCCCGCGCGGCAGGAGATCGTGGACGGGCTGGCGTCCGCGGGCCCCAGCTCCGCGGCGGAGCTGGCGCGGCTGCTGGGCCGGACGCCCGACGCGCTGTACTTCCACCTGAAGGCGCTGCAAAAAGTGGGGCTGGTGGTGGAGCGTGAGCCGCGGAAGAACGGGCGGCACGTGGCGGCGGTGTACGACCTCCCCGGGCGGCCGCTGCGGCTGGTGTATGAGTCGCCGGTGAGGCGGGCGGACGTGGCGGGCGTGGTGC
>JAEYTB010000199.1 GCA_023434205.1 Planctomycetota bacterium
CGACGCGGTGACCGGGGCCGCGGCGGTCGCGACAGCGGAGCGCGTGCGCCGGGTGCCGGGGGTTCTCGATGCCGCGGTCCCCGCGGCGCTCGGCGGCCACTGGCTGCTGGTGAAGATGGAGAAGAAAAGGGCCGGCGAGGGTGCGGCGATGGTAAAGGCGCTTGGCGGGCTGCCGAACGAGGTGGCCGTGCCGCGGTACATCGTGATCGTGGGGCCAGATGCGGATGTGCAGGAGCCGGACTCCGCCCTCTTCCACTGGCTGGCCAACGCCGACCCCGAGCGGGACCGGTACCTCAGCCTGTGCGGCCGGCGCGTGGCGTTTGATGCAACGCCCAAGCAGCCGGGCGAATCGGCGAATGGGCTGCCGGTGCGGGACTGGCCGCCTTTGATCCGGATGGATGAGGGCACCAGGGAGCAGGTGGAGCGGCGCTGGAGCGAGTACGGGCTGTAGTTCGCACGTGCGTGAGTCCTCGTCCCGCTCAGGCACCCCTCGCGGGGGCCTGAAACCGATTGCCCCCTGCACCGACTAACCATGCAGGCTTACACTCTGCCCCGTCTCAACTTCCCTCCGTAAACCCCACGGCAATCCCATGACCACCCCCGACACCATCGACTACCAGATCATCGGCGAAGACCTCCAGGCCGTCGTCGTCACCCTCGACCCCAGCGAGGCCGTGGTCGCCGAGGCCGGCGCCATGATGTACATGCAGCAGGGCATCGAGATGGGCACGCAGCTCTCGATGAAGCAGGGCGGCGGCCTCTTCGGCAAGCTCTTCGAGGCCGGCAAGCGCGTGCTGACCGGCGACTCCTTCTTCATCACCTACTTCACCAACAACGGCCCCGTCCGCCAGGACGTCGCCTTCGCCGCCCCCTACCCCGGCCGTGTCGTCCCGATCGAACTGGGCGACCACGGCGGCACGATCCTTTGCCAGAAGGACTCGTTCCTCTGCGCCGCCCGCGGCGTCTCCGTCGACATCGCCTTCACCAAGCGCATCGGCGCCGGGCTCTTCGGCGGCGAGGGCTTCATCCTCCAGAAGCTGACCAGCGACTCGGGCCGCGGGCAGGCCTTCATGCACGCCGGCGGCACGGTCATGGAGCACCAGCTCAAACCCGGCGAGGTGCTCCGCGTTGATACCGGCTGCCTGGTCGCGTTCGAGCCCTCGGTCGATTACGACATCCAGATGGTGCCCGGCTTCAAGAACATGCTCTTCGGCGGCGAGGGGTTGTTCTTTGTGCGTCTCACCGGCCCCGGGCGGGTGTGGCTCCAGACCCTGCCCTTCAGCCGCCTCGCGGACCGAATCCACGCCGCGGCCCCGCGTGCGGGCGGGCGAGGGCGCGAGGAGGGCTCGATCCTCGGCGGTCTGGGCCGGGTGCTCGACGGCGACAACAAGTTCTAAGCGTTCTTACTCGCGGGGCTGCTCGGCCGCGCGGTACTCGTCCGTGCGCTCGGCACGAACCTCGTGCGCCACGCGCCGATCATCCGTCCCCGGCAGCGGGGCCCGGTTCGCGGTCGCCGGCAGGTCGCGGCGCTCGGGGCGGCTGGACTGCGTCTCGATCTCTTCCTCGACGCCCTTCAGACCCTTCTTGAACTCGATGATCCCCTTGCCCAGGCTGCGGCCGACCTCCGGGAGGCGCTTGCCGAAGATGAGCAGGGCGATCCCCGCGATGATGAGCAGCTCCCAGCCGCTGAAGTTCCAGAATGCAAGGGTGGTCATAGGCGCTCCTGCCGTGGACAGACGCGGGAAGTGTATGGCGGGTGCTAAGTGAACGCTTAGACCGGCTGGCTGTTGCCCAGCCCGCTACAGGACCTGTGCCGCCGACCGCTTCCCAACCCGGCGTTCCGCGGCTTCCACCACGTTCAGTAGCAGCATCGCCACCGTTACCGGGCCCACCCCCCCCGGGACAGGGCTGATATGCCCGGCCACCTGGGCGACCTCATCAAACCGGACATCGCCCACCGTCCGGGCCTTGCCGTCCGCCCCGACCACGCGGCTGACGCCCACGTCGATCACCACGGCCCCGGGCCGCACCATCTCCGCGGAGATCAGCCCCGGCACCCCCGCCGCGGCGACCAGCACATCCGCCCCGCGGGTCAGTTCCGGGAGCATGGGGGTGTGCTTATTGCACGAGATGACCGTCGCCTCCTGCCGCATGAGCAGCACCGCGATCGGCTTGCCGACCACATCGCCCGCCCCGACGACCACCGCCATTTTGCCGCGCAGGAACGGCGTTTGGCCGTCCGCGTTGTGGACCGACTCGAGCATCTTGACCACGGCGAGGGCCGTGCAGGGGGCGAGCGAGGAGCGCCCGTACACGATGTTGCCGATGTTCGCCGGGTTGACACCCTCAACGTCTTTTTCGTGGTGGATGAGGGCCTGCACGCGGTGCGTATCCACCCCCTCCGGCAACGGCAGGTGCAGCATCATCGCGGTGACGGCGTCGTCGGTGGAGAGCAGCAGGATGCGGCCCGCGATGTCGTCATACACCGCGCCCTGCGGCAGTCGGTGGAGACGGTACTCGATGCCCATCGCCTGGCAGGTCTTGGCCTGGTTCTCGGCATAGACGCGGGCCCCGTTGTCGCCGGACTCCACCAGCACGGCGTCGAGCCGGACGTGCCCGCCGATGGCGCGGACGCCCTCGACCCGGGCCTTGATCTGCTCGCGGAAGCGGTTGGAAAGCTGGACGCCGTCGATGATGCGGGCGGGCATAGACCGATTGTAGTGTGCAGACGGTGCCGCGAAGCCGTTACCATGCACCCGTGACCAAGCAGACGCAACAAATGGACAAGGTCGCCGCGCGGGTGAAGGACCTCCGCGAGCTCCTCAACCGCGCCAACCGGGCCTACTACGTCGACGCCGCCCCGGTCATGTCGGACCCCGAGTTCGACCGCCTGCTCGCCGAGCTCGCCACGCTCGAGCAGGACCACCCCGAGCTGGACGACCCCGAAAGCCCCACGCATCGCGTCGGCGGCGAGCCCATCGAGGGCTTCGAGACCTTCCCGCACGCGCTCCCGATGCTCTCGATCGACAACACCTACGAGGAAGCCACGCTCCGCGAGTGGTACGCACGCGTCCTCCGAGGCCTCGACATGGGTGGCACGGGCCCGTCCTCGGGCCGTGCCTCCCCGCTCTTTGAATCCTCGCAACCACCCCTCCCCGTCCTCGCCTGCGACCCCAAGATCGACGGCCTCGCCCTCTCGCTCCGCTACGAGAACGGCCGGCTCGTCCGCGCCCTCACCCGCGGCGACGGTGTCCGCGGCGACGATGTCACCCACGGCGCCCGCACCATCCGCTCCATCCCCCTCCGCCTCGAGGGCGATGCCCCCGATATCTTGGAAGTCCGCGGCGAGGTCTTCCTCCCCCTCAAGGAGTTCGACCGCATCAACGCCGAGCGCGAAGCCCAGGGGCTTGAGCTTTACATGAACCCGCGCAACGCCGCCGCGGGAACGATGAAGAACCTCGACGCCAAGCTCATCGCGGCACGCCGCCTGGGCTTTCTGGCCCACGGCCGGGGCGTGGTAAGCGACGACGCGTTCGCCCCCTCGCACACGGAGTTTCTCGCCAGGATCAAGGCGATGGGCGTGGCCGTGAGCGGGACCATCCCCTGCGAGACCATCGACGCCGCGGTCGTCGCCATCAACCGCTTCGACGAACTCCGCCACCGCCAGGAGTACGCGACCGACGGCATGGTCGTCCGCGTGGACCGCTACGACCTCCAGCAGCGGCTGGGGATGACCGCGAAGAGCCCGCGCTGGGTGATCGCGTACAAGTACCCCGCCGAACGCAAAACCACCAAGCTGCTGCGAGTCGAGCACCAGGTGGGCAAAACGGGCAAGATCACGCCGCGCGCGGTGATGGAGCCGGTCGTGCTCGCGGGCACCAAGGTCCAGCACGCGACGCTGCACAACTACGGCCGCATCCGCGACGCGGCGACCGAGCGCGAGGGGGAGCGCACCGACATCCGGATCGGCGACACCGTGTACGTGGAGAAGGCCGGCGAGATCATCCCACAGGTGGTGGGGGTGGTGCTGAAGGACCGGCCTCGCGGCGCCGAGCGGATCACGCCGCCGCAGAAGTGCCCCGAGTGCGGCGGCACCGTGGAGGTCGAGCCGCCCGAGGGCGTCGAGACGCCCGCCCTCGAAACTGCCCGCCGCTGCGTCAACCCCGAGTGCCCCGCCCAAATCTTCGAAAAGCTCGTCTGGTTCGCGGGCCGCAAGCAGATGGATATCGAAGGGCTCGGCGAGAAGACCGTCGAGCAGATCCGCGCCGAGTCCAAGGTCCCGCTCAACAGCTTCGCCGACATCTTCCGCCTCGCCGCCCACCGCGA
>JAEYTB010000033.1 GCA_023434205.1 Planctomycetota bacterium
GGGTTGGGGGTGGGGGCGTCCATGGGGAGTGGCTCTCTACCCATGGGGCGGTGAACGGGGTTTGTGCGCGCGATTGGGGACTTACGGAGAGGGGGTGGTGGGTTTGGGGCTGTGATTGCTGGGCGAAGAAAGATTTGGGAAAACGTGGGGGTCCTCATCGGAGCGGACTGGGCTGTGCGCACAAAGGCGGAGGAAGAGATGGGACGGATGGGGGGCGAGAAATGAACAACGCCCCCGCGGGGGTGCGGGGGCGTTGCACGGGTGTCCACCTCGAGGTGGTGGGTGCCGCGGGTGATCAGCAGTCGCCGCCGGCGAGGACGCGGAAGAAGGACTCGATATCGGCGTCGGTTCCGGTGTCGCCATCGGCGTTGAAGTCGGCGCCTCCGGCGTAGCAGGTGGCGCAGCAGTTGCCGGCGAGGCAGGCGAAGAAGGCTTCGATATCGGCGTCGGTTCCGGTGTCGCCGTCGCCGTCGAAGTCGGCGGTGCCGCAGGGCGTGCCGAAGGTCACGCTGAACTCACTGCTGGGGACGCTGCCGCACGCGTTGGAGACGAGGCAGCGGAACATCTGGGCGGTGCCGGAGAAGTTTGAGAGGGTAAGCTCGCTGGTGGCGGTGCCCGACGCGGTGCAGATGACGTTGTTGAAGGGGTCCAGAACGGGGCCGTCCTGGATGTCGATGTAGTCGAACGTGAAGAGGTCCTGCTGCTGCCACTGGTAGGTGATGGGCTGGCCGCCGGTGGCGGCGACGGTGAAGACCTCGGTCGCGTTGACGTCGGTCACCACGGACTGGGGCTGCTGGGTGATGTTGACGGGGCTGGCGCCGTCGGACCAGCGGGCGAAGAAGGCGGAGGGCTGCCCGCCGGCGGTGAGGAAGTCGCCGCCCACGGCGAGCTCGCCGTTGGGGAGCACTTCGAGGGCCCGCACCAGGCCCGAGACGCCCGCGCCCATGGCGGACCACGAGCTGCCGTTCCATCGGGCGATGCGGTTGACGGGCGTGCCGCCGGCGTTGAGGAAGTCGCCGCCGGCGATGAGGTCGCCGTTGGGCATGACGGCGAGGGCGTAGACATCGCCGTTCATACCGCCGCCGATCCCGTGCCACTGGGTGCCGTCCCAGCGGGCGATGCGGGGCGCGGCATCGGCGAGGTTGAACGCGCCGCCGGCGATGAGGTCGCCGTTGGGCATGACGAGCAGGCAGCGGACGAGGCCGTCGAGGCCGTTGCCCAGGGCGTGCCACTGGGCGCCGTCCCAGCGGCCGATGCGGTTGAGGGTGACCGAGCCGTCGCCGGTGGTGAGGCCGGCGCCGCCGGCGATGACGTCGCCGTTGGGCATGACGCACACGGCGGAGGTGGTGCTGGAGAGGCCGGGCCCGAGGGCCGACCATCCGGTGGTGGTGTTGTAGGAAGCGATGCGCAGGGCGGACACGCCGGCGACCGAGGTGAACGCGCCGGAGACGACGAGGGTGTCGGCGTTGATGGCGGCGCAGGTCAGCAGCGCGAGGGAGGGTACGTTGCCTTCGCCCGTGCCCAGCTCGGCCCAGGTGCTGCCGTCCCACGAGGCGATGCGCTTGGCGGGGTTGCCGCCCGCCTGGCTGAACGAGGCGCCCGCGACGTAGAGGCGGTTGTTGGAAGTGAGGGAGGTGAGGCAGTAGCCCGGCCCGTTGAGGCCCAGGCCCAGCGGGGACCAGTTGGCGCCGTCCCACGAGGCGACGTAGGCGGCTTCGGCCGAGCCGGCGCTGCCGGCGCCGTTGAAGTCACCCGCCGCGACGAGCACCGGCGCGATCGGCCCGGGGCCGTCCGCGTCCCACACATCGAGCCAGCGGATGAGGGCGCTCATGTCGGAGTTGGCGCTGCCGGGGATCCATCCTGAGGCGCACTGCGCGTTGGCGGAGGTCGATGAAAAGCTTGCCGCTCCCAGGAGCAGCGCGGCGGTGAGCTTTGGGGCACGGGGGAGACGGGTTGGCATAAGTGACCTCTCTCGGTTGCTCGATCTTGCAGCGCGTTCCCACGCTGGGCCGCGCGTCCCCGCACTCGCAATCCCCGGGTCTTTGACGAAGTTCGAACACGGGGCTTGCCAAGCGGGTGGCCCACGGTAACATGGACGCACTCTGCGTCAACCTCTCTGAGAGAGTAATTCCGAGAGAACTTTTGCATGGCCGCCCCGATGCCCCCCATCCAAACGAGACCCGTCCGGGTTGACGTCCCGCGTCTATCCGGCGATCCTCTCGGCGTGGACGGAGACAAGGGGTCCGTGGCGGTCCGGTCAGACCTTCGGCAGGTGGCAGAGGGGGTCGGGGCGTCGCTGCGCACTGCCCTTGAAGAGGTGGTGCTTTCGCTGTTTGGGCCCAGCCCCCGGCCCACCCACCTGATCAATCAGCTAGGTTTGGACAAGTCTTTGGCGGGCAGGATCATCCAGACTCTGCGGTCGTCGGACCCGCTGGGGGCGCTTTCGCGGTGCCCGTCGCCGGTGGGGCTTGAGCTCTTTCTGAACGCGGCGGCGCGGGCCGGCGCCCAGGAAGAGTCGATCGAGCGGCTTCGGGGCGCGGTGGGCGAGCTGGATCAGCTGCTGGGGCAGTTCCCGCGCGGGCGTGCCGGGTTGGAGGCGGCGATCTCCGGGTGGAAGCCGCAGGTCCGGGAGCAGGGGGAGCGCACGGCGCGGCACGCCGCGTTCAACGCGATGTCGTTCATCCTGGGGTATCAGTCGGACGTCACGCTGGGTTGCACGTTCCTCAAGCCGAGCGCGGACGGGGAGTCGGTGGACGCGTCGTTCCTGAGCGGGCAGTTTGGGCTCCGGCGGCTGCGGGCGGGCGAGCCGCTGTCAATCTTCGGGATGCGGTACTACCCGTTGGCGGAGAACAGCGAGTTCAACCCCAACCCGACGACCCTTGACGGCCAGGACCTTGAGACGGCGTCGTGCCTGCTGGAGGAGTTCTGCCGGCCGGGGGTGCCGCGGATTGATGTGGTCAAGACCAACAATCAGCGGCTATTTGTGCTGCCGGCGGACCAGCCGCCGCTGAACGAGCCGATTTCGATGGTGATCGGCCATCGGACGCAGAACAGTTGGGAGCGGTACCGTTCTCCGGAGCGGCACGAGGAGTGGCTGACGATGCTGCCGCGGTGCCCGACGCGGGTGTATATCAACGACTGCTTCATTCGGGACGACGTGTATGTCGGCGTGGAGCCGGTGGTGACGACGCACATCGTGGGGGTCTCGCCGCTGCCGGCGCGCGAGCGGGGTCCGAGCTTTCCGCTGGATGAGGTACACCTGGCCAAAGAGGCGGGGTGGGTGCGCAACGACATCGCGAACATCGGGACGGGGGAGATCCCGCGGCACCCGGACATCATTTCGACGGCGTTCCAGATGCTGGGCGAGGACCCGCGCCGGTACTGCGTACACCGCCTGCGCATGATGCACCCGGTGTCGGGCATCGTCGCGACGCGGTGGTTCAAGCTGCCGGACCGGCCGCAGGCGTGAAGGGCGCGCCGCCCTGAGGTCAGGGCTCGAGGTAGCCACCCGCGAAGAGCAGGGTGCCCTCGGGGGTGGACATTTTCTCGATCCAACGCGTCCGGGCCATGCTCTCGGCGTGGCCGTCAAAGAAGCTCAGGCTGCCGTTGCCGTTGTGGGCCTCGGAGAGGGAATCGTCGCCAACCTGGAACACGGGGTTGAAGAGCACAGCGGTGTTGTCGAAGCAGGAGGCGTCGAGGGGGCTCTGTTCCATGAAGATGAAGGTTTGGGAGGGGAAGAGGACCTTGTCGGGGCTGCCGCGGAGGGTGTAGGGGTTGCGTTCCTGCTCGAGCGCGGGCTGTCCGTTCTTGACGTAGGACCATCGCGGGGGCCAGCCCATGACGCCGGGGCGGGGCTTCTCGCGGGGTGCGCCGGGGCAGGTGTAGGCCTTCCAGTCGTTGAGGTAGGGGTAGAGGTGCCCGGTGGTGAAACCTTTCCACTCGGCGTTGGGGGCGTCGGGGTCGCCGAGGGGGAGGTTGCCGTCCCACCAGTAGTACTGCTGTCCGTCGAACCAGAAGCCGAACTGCCAGGCCCAGGCGGTGGTGAGCTTTTTGTAGTCGTTGAAGTAGGCCATGTCGGCGGCGTAGAGCTGGCGGAGGTTGCTCATGCACCGGACGCTGCGGGCCGACTCGCGCGCCTGGCCGAGGGCGGGCAGGAGGAGGCCGATGAGCAGCGCGATGATGGCGATCACGACGAGGAGTTCGATGAGGGTGAAGGCGGTGCGGCGATGGGCCATGGGACCTCCGGGGCCGTAGCCTAGCGGAAGGCGGGGGTTGGGTGCAAGTATCTTGGAGATTCTCTGAGAGAGTTTTTGTTGACGCCTGGGCCGGTTGGGGCCCAAGACCTCCTTCCATTTACCGCACTTGAAGACCCCTGGGTGGTCGGTGCGTCTCTGAATCGGGCCGGCGTCCGCAGGGGGCGGAGGTCGGCGGTCTAGAGGCCCGCGGTGCGGCGGGCTTCGGGGCTGAAGGCGACGTCGCCGGCGAGCACGGCGCGCATGGCGTCGAAGAGTGCCGCTTCGCCGTCGCCCTTGGAGATGTAGCCT
>JAEYTB010000187.1 GCA_023434205.1 Planctomycetota bacterium
CCCGCATGACGGACCCGGCGCCTGAGACCGTGATGTGCGCGGAGGGTTCGATCCGGATCAGCTCGCCTGTGAGCAGGCCGCCTGTGACGAGGGCTGTGCCGTGGATGATGGTCCAGCCGGGGTTGAACGTGCCGCCGGTCATGATGAGGGAGGCGCCGAGCGCGATGGTGGCATCGCTGTGCGACGTGTACACGGAGCCGCCGGGCCCGAGGGTCAGGGTGCTGCCCGGTTCGACGCGGATGGTCTCGATGAAGGAGGCGACGTGATAGAGGCGCACCCCTGACAACGTGAGGGACGCCGGTTGGCCAACCTGACCAACATACAGGCCCAGGCCTCCCGCCCCCCAGCCGGCGCCCGACCGGAGCGTGCCCGAACCTGAAAGCGTGACTCCGCCGTTGCGGATGTGCACGCGGCCGATCTGCGGATCGCCCGTCACCGTGATCGTGTACAAACTCGGGAGGTCGAGCACGGCCTCGTCGTGCGCATCGGGGACGCGGGCGAGGTCCCAGTTGGTGGGGTCGTCCCACGCGCCCCCGGCCGGGTTGGTCCAGCGGAGGGTGTCGGCGAGGGCGGCCGGGCAGGCCGACAGAACCACCAATAAAGCAAACAGGGTCCGCATAGCGCCTCCGCTTTCAGGTAAAGGATAATGCGTGACATCGGGATTGCAATAGGCGCGGGGCGCTATGTTCAGCGCCCCGCGCCGGGTGCTTGTCTCTGGGGTTCGACGACAGGGTGCGCTCAGCAGCTCCCTCCGGCCAGCACGGTGAAGAAGGCCTCGATGTCGGCGTCGGTGGCGGCGTCACCATCGCCGTTGAAGTCGGTGGTGGCGCAGGTGTCGCAGCAGCTCCCGGCGAGGCAGGCGAAGAAGGCCTCCAAGTCGGCGTCCGAGCCCGCATCTCCATCGCCGTCGAAGTCGGCGTTGAGGTAGCACGAGGGCATGCCCATCGTGACGGCGACGCTGCTCACGGCGGGGGCCCCCTCGCGGACAAGCTGGAGCTCGCGCCCGCCGCCAAGTTCGTTGTACACCAGCCCGGTGAACTCTTCCGGGCTGCCGGGCTCGTGCGCGAAGATCGGGATCACCTCGCCCGCGTGGAAGGCGTTCTCATGGCGCACCCGGACTGTCAGCGGGCCGGAGATGGTGGTGGTCCCGCCCTCATCAGACGCGAGCGGGATGATGGGCCCGGGCAGGTCAACCAGGCCGTCGAGCGTGACGGTGAGGCCGGAGAGCAGGGCCAGGCTGGTGGAGCGGCGGATCGTGCTCTGGTGGTCCACCTCCAGCGGGCCGGTATACGCGCCCGAGAGCTCCACATCGGCGCCGGGGAGGGCGATGAACGTGCCGTGGTGTTCGGCGAAGCCGGAGGGGTCGCGCCACACGCCGGCGTGGCCGACCTCGACGCGGCTCTCGGCGTCCATCTCGACGGAGTTCAGGAACGCCGAGCCGCCGTCGGCGATGGTGAGGTCGCAGGAGGCGAGGGAGAAGTCGGCGATGTTGCTGGGCGCGAGCGGCTCGATTCGTCCTCCCCCGGTCACGGTCACATCGCCTCCCAGCTCCATGAAGTCTTCGCAGGTGAGGCGGGCCTGAGGGCCGGTCACGAAGGCGGTGACGCCGGGCTCGAGCATGAGGACCGCGCCGTTAAGCAGACCGCCGGTAACGACCGCCGTGGAACCCGTGCGGAGGGTGAGGTGGCCGGGGCTGATGAAGCCGCCTTTGACACGGACGAAGCCGCCGTCCTGCACCTCGGCCAGGTTGTTGACGTAGACGGAGCCGGCACCGTCGGTCACCAGGGTGCCCTGAGGCTGCACGAGCAGGGCCAAGCCTGGGAGCGCGGTGGAGAACTGCACATCGAGGATGGTGAGGCAGGCGGGGTTGAGGCCGTCGCCGATGCGGACCTGCGGGGCGGGGTCGCCGCGGGGCGTGAAGGGGGCGACCTGGACGGCCCCGGGGCCGGCGAGCACGACGCTGCCGTTGAGGACGGTGAGCGCGCCCAGCGAGTGGGCTCCGGCGGGCACGCTGACGGTGTACGTGCCGGGAAGGTCGAGGATGACGTGGTCGCCGGCGGTTGGGACGCGGTTGAGGTCCCAGTTCGCGGGGTCGGTGTAGAGGCCGTTTGACGGGCCGATCCAACGGATGTTGTCGGCCGCGGCGAGGGGCGTGAGGCCCAGCGAGGCGGCGAAGAGCGCGAGCGAGGTCGTGTTCATCGGTTGGCTCCTTATCTTGCCATGGGGGATCAAGCGTGAACGCGCGCCGGTGCGCTGCCAGAGTCGCCGGAAGAAAATCTCACGCGGTCCAGGGGCGGGCGTCGGGCGGGGGCGGCTTGGTAAGGGGAAGCCCGCGGGAGGGTGCGGCGCGGCGGTGAATCCCTTTCATTCACTTGGACGTATGCAGTGAAGGGGGTTTGGACGATAATGCTGTCATGCCCGGCACACCGCACACCGACCTGTCCCCGGAGCTCCTGGCGCACATGCAGGCCATCAAGGCCAAGGCGGTGGAGTACGGGCTGGACTTCTTTGAGGTGGTGTTCGAGGTTCTGCCCTTTGAGGTGATGAACCAGATCGCGGCGTACGGGGGGTTCCCGACGCGGTACCCGCACTGGCGGTGGGGGATGGAGTACGAGAAGCTCAGCAAGCGGGACGCGTACGGGCTGGGGCGCATCTATGAGATGGTGATCAACAACGACCCGTGCTACGCGTACCTGCAGGAGAGCAACGCCGTCACGGACCAGAAGCTGGTGATGGCGCACGTGTACGGTCACGCGGACTTCTTCAAGCACAACCTGTGGTTCAGCAAGACGAACCGCAAGATGATGGACGAGATGGCGAACCACGCGACGCGGGTTCGGCGGCACATCGAGCGGCACGGGCAGGAGGAGGTGGAGAAGTTCATTGATGCGTGCCTGACGCTGGAGAACCTGATCGACCCGCACTCGCCGTTCGTGATGCGGGAGGCGGCGCGGTCGTCGGCGGCGCCGGGGGAGCACGGGACGAAGCTGGAGGCGATCGGGAGCGGGGAGGACCCGGCGAGCACGCGGGGGTTCACGGCGGAGAAGCTGCCGGCGAAGGACTACATGGACCCGTTCATCAACCCGCAGGAGGAGATGGACCGGCAGCGGAAGGAGTTTGAGGAGGGGAAGAAGGCGGCGGCGGCGAAGAGCCCGGCGCGGCCGACGCGGGATGTGCTGCTGTTCCTGCTGCGCAATGCGCGGCTGCCGGAGTGGAAGCAGGACATCCTGGCGATCATCCGGGATGAGGCGTATTACTTTGCGCCGCAGGCGATGACGAAGATCATGAACGAGGGGTGGGCCACGTACTGGCACTCCAAGCTGATGACGCAGCACTTTCTGGAGGCCAAGGAGATCGTCCACTATGCGGACCAGCACAGCGGCGTCGTCCACATGCCGCCGGGGGGGTTCAACCCGTACAAGATCGGGGTGGAGCTGTTCAAGGACATCGAGCGGCGGTGGGACAGGGGGCAGCACGGGCCGCGGTGGGAGGAGATCGGGTCGATCGGGGGGAAGCAGGCGTTCGACGACAGGTCGATGAAGGGGCGGGAGAAGATCTTCGAGGTGCGGCGGATCTACAACGACGTGTCGTTCATCGATGAGTTCCTGACGGAGGAGTTCGTCGAGCGGCACAAGATGTACCAGCACAAGCGGGACCCGCAGACGGGCGAGGTCAAGATCGTCTCGCGGGACTTCCAGCGGGTGAAGCAGACCCTGCTGCACCACATCACCAACGCGGGGCAGCCGTTCATTTATGTGGTGGACGCCAACTACCTGAACCGGGGCGAGCTGGTGCTGGCGCACAAGTTCTCGGGGATCGAGGTGGAGGCGGCGCGGGCGAAGGAGGTCCTGCACTCGCTGCGGGCGATCTGGGGCCGGCCGGTCCACCTGCTGACGCGGATCAACGACGACATGAACCTGCTGACGGTGAACGACCTGGGGGGGACGGTCAGCCGCGAGCGGGTGACGGAGGAGACGCCGCGGCCGGCGCACGTGGTGGAGTGATCCGATGTCGGATGTCGGATGTGCGATGTCGGAAGGGGCGGGGGATTGGGGAGCGCGGATTGCGGAGTGGGGATTGGGGATTTCAGATTTGAGATTTGAGAGGGGGGAGGAGGGCTTGGGCGGCGGAGGGAACTCGCACCCCGGCCCCTTCCCGGTGGGAGGGGGAGTTTCGGGAGGGAGCCCGCCTGCTGGACCTTTGCCTCTGTGAGGGTGGGACCTGAGCACGGCGACGGCGGCGCGGCGGGCGATTTCTTCGTTGTCGCAGTTTCGGGCGATGCAGATCAGCCGCTGCAGGACGGTGTGCTGGCCCTCGTAGAAGAGGGTGTCGGTGCGGAGCTGCGCGACTTGTTTGACG
>JAEYTB010000195.1 GCA_023434205.1 Planctomycetota bacterium
GGCGATGTCCTGGTCGATGATCTGCTGGAGAAAGTGCCGCGGCGCCGGCTCACCAGGACCATCGGAACTGCCAAGCGGAAGCTTTGGGTCGGTCGACATAAGGGCCAATAGTAGGTGCGGCCCGACGGCCACCAGCCCCCGTTGGTACCCGCAGCAAACCCTCTCGCACCCTCTTCAACCCGCGGAGCGGGTGACCCATCGCCCCGCCCCCAAAACCGCCCGCGGGCTCTCACCCGCGGGCGGCTGATCTCAAACCTCAGCAGTTCCCCCCCGCCAGCACGCGGAAGAACGCCTCGATATCCGCGTCCGTCCCCACGTCCCCGTCGGAGTTGAAGTCCGCTCCCCCGCTGAAGCAGGTCGCGCAGCAGTTGCCCGCCAGGCACGCGAAGAACGCCTCGATGTCCGCGTCCGTGCCCACGTCGCCGTCGCCGTCAAAGTCGCTGGTCCCGCACGCCGGGCACGACGTCCGCACGGCCATCCGGTTCGCCGCCTGCCCGCCGATGTTCGCGAACGACCCCGCGACATACAGCTTGTCGTCGTGGTTCATCAGCCGGATGACCTGCGCATCCGCGCCGCCATCCACCGTCACCCACGTGTTCCCCTCAAGCCGGAACAGCCGCACCAAGCCCAGCGCCGTCCCGCCGGCGTACAGCTTCTCCCCGCTGCCGTCGTCGAACACCTCCAGCGAGTTCACGCGCCCCGTGGGGTTCTGGCCCACCGCCGTCCACGTCGTCCCGTCCCACTTGGCGACCTGCGCCAGCGCGCCGTTCACCCGCAGGTTGAACCCGCCGACGTACAGCTCGCCGTTCCAGATCTTCATCGTCTGGACCTCGGCCGACACGATCGTGTGCCCAAGGTTCGTACCCACCGCCGTCCAGTTGGTCCCGTCCCACCGCGCCACGTTCAGCGCCGAGACGCCGTCCACCACGTTGAACCGCCCGCCGATGTAGAGCTGCCGCCCGCCGCCCATCCCGTCATCGTGCACGATCATCGAGAACACCTGCGGGTTGATCGTCTGCGGCGGGTTGGTCCCCGGCTGCGTCAGGATCGGCATGCTCGTGACGATCGGCGTCAGCGTCGTCCCGTCCCACATGCCAACACCGCCCGACGGCTGCCCGCCCAGCGTTTCAAAGAACCCGCCGAAGAACACCCGGTCCGTCCCCAGGAAGTCCGACGCAGTCATCGAAAACACCGAGTTCACGCTGTTGAACGCCCACCCCGTCCCCAGCGAGTGGAACTGCGTGCCGTCCCACCGCGAGATGCTCTTCGTGTCCGGCACGCCCGCGGCGTCCGCATAAAACCCACCGACATACAGGTCCCCGCCCATCTGCGCGAACGATGTCCCGAACGAGTTGCTCGGCGCATCGCCCAGCCCGCTGAGGAACGGCGACCACGTGCCCGTGTCCTGGTCGTACCGGGCGAGGTACTTCGTCCCAGTCACCCCCGCCATGTCCATGAACGACCCGCTCACCACCAGGTCCCCCTGGTAGATCGTCATCGCCCCCACGTACCCCGTGGTCGTCCCCGGGGTGCCCAGCGTCCGGTCCCACTCCGGCGTGCACTGACCAAACGAGCAGGAAGCGGCCGCGGCGAGAACGCCGCCGGCAAGGGTGGCACTGAGGTAACGCATCATCTCTCTCCAAGAAAAGGTGTGTAGCGCCGCACGAGCGTGCCGCGGGCTGGCCTGTACGCCATCCGCCCGCCCCGGTTGCGGGTAACGCGTAACCCCGCTGCCCCTTCATCACGAACACACTTCAAACGCATCAACAACCCGGCCCTTCCCAGCCCCCGGACCGCCCTCGCGCGCCCACCCCGCGCCACGCCCTCCCACAAAAAAACGCAACCCCCAAGCAATCCCCCGCCCCCCTCCCGACATCCCCTGATCGAGAGAGAGCTCCGCCGCGTTTCTGTGCCGGCGCCCCCCACGCGCCCGCGGCGTTCATCAACCTCCCCTCTCCCCGAAAGGAGACCCGCCATGACCTCGTCCCCGACGACCACGCTCCTCCTGCGCGCCCTCCCCGCCCTCGCCCTCCTCGCCGCGGCCAGCCCCGCCAACGCACAGGTCATCGTCCCCGTCCCCCAGGGCGACATCGGCATCGAGCTCCAGCCCATCGCCACCGGCCTGCGCGCCCCCATCCTCGTCACCCACGCCGGCGACGGCTCCAACCGCCTCTTCATCGTTGACCAGGCCGGACAGATCCTCATCCACAACGGCCTCCAGGTCCTTCCCACACCCTTCCTCGACCTCACCTCGACCATCGTCACCGTCAACCCCGGCTTCGATGAACGCGGCGTGCTCGGCCTGGCCTTCCACCCTGACTACGAGACCAACGGCCGCTTCTTTGTCCGCTACAGCGTCCCGCGCCAGGGCGTGCAGGGCGTCGACCCCTGCTTCGGCACCGCTCGCGCCTGCCACTCCGAAGTCCTCGCCGAGTTCACCGTCTCTGCCAACCCCAACATCGCCAACCCCACCCCCACCGTCCTGCTCACCATCGAGAAGCCCCAGTTCAACCACAACTCCGGCGACATCGCCTTCGGCCCCGACGGCTACCTCTACATGGGCATGGGCGACGGCGGCGGAGCCAACGACGGCCTCGCCGACACCCCGCCCTCCCACGGCCCCATCGGCAGCGGCCAGAACCTCGCCACCAAGCTCGGCAAAATGCTCCGCTTCGACGTGAGCACGCCCGGCCAGCTCGCGATCCCCCCCAGCAACCCCTTCATCAACACCCCCAACGCCGACCCCGCCATCTACGCCTACGGCCTCCGCAACCCCTACCGCTTCTCCTTCGACGACCAGCCCGGCGGTGACAACAACCTCTACCTCGCCGATGTCGGCCAGAACCTCCTCGAAGAGATCAACATCATCCGCCCCGGCCGCAACTACGGCTGGGTCATCATGGAGGGCACCATCTGCTTTAACCCCTTCCAGCCCGGCGTCCCGCTCCCCTCCTGCAACTCCGCCGGCATGACCCGCCCCATCGCCCAGTTCGGCCGCGATGTCGGCATCGCCGTCATCGGCGGCTACCTCTACCGCGGCAACCTCGTCCCCCAGCTCCGCGGCAAGTACGTCTTCGGCGACTTCTCCACCGCCTTCAACGCCCCCAACGGCCACCTCTTCTACATGACCCCCGTCCCCGGCTTCGCCGCCTCGCAGATTCTCCGCCTCAAGCTCGGCGCCAACAACCGCACCTTCGGCCTGTTCTTGAAGGGCATGGGCCGCGACGAGCAGGGCGAGCTCTACTTCACCGGCGGCACCATTTTGGGCCCCACCGGCAACACCGGCATCATCTACCGCATGGGCGCCATCCCCTGCGCCACCTCCGACTTCAACGGCGACGGCGACTTCGGCACCGAGCTCGACATCGAGGCCTTCTTCGAGTGCCTCGCCGGCAACTGCTGCCCCACCTGCTGGCACCTGGGCGCCGACGTCAATGCCGACGGCGATGTCGGCAACGACTCCGACATCGAAGCCTTCTTCCGCGTCCTGGCCGGCGGAACCTGCTGAACAACGACGGACGAGACCGGAGCGAAGGCTCCGGGCGAGTGCTTCACTCCAAAAACAGAAAAGGCCCGGGCACCCGCCCGGGCCTCTTTTCGTTCCTATCCAAACTTCTTACCGCCGCCGGCGCCCCATCACCAGCACGCCCAGCCCCATCACCACCGCCACGCCGGGCGCCGGCACCACGCCCGGGCTCCCCACGTCGCCCAGCGCCGACACGTACGACCCGTACTGGTCGCCCGCCGCCGCGAAGAACCACGCCGACACGTTGTTCGTGCCCCAGTTCGCCGGCGTCGTGATGCCCGAGATGAGCTGTGTGCGGATCGTTCCCAGGATGTTCTGGTCCCCGAACGTCAGCCGGTCCACCAGCGCCACGCCGTTGTAGATGTTGATCTCATCGTTGCGGCCCAGGTTCGTCGTGTTGCTGCCCACCACCTTCACGCTCGCCGCCAGGCCCCACGCCGCGCGGAAGTCCGCCGCGCCCGCCTCCGTGATGATCACCGACTCGCCAGGCGCCACTACGCCGAAGGACGACAGGTCCAGCACGCCCGGCAGGCGGCTGTCATCGTCGAAGCTCCAGCCCGTCATGTCGATCGGGGCCGCGCCGGTGTTCGTCAGCTCAATGAACTCCCCGCCATTGGCCTGGTACGCCCACTCCGTGATCCGGATGTCCGCCTTGGCCGCAATCCCCGCCGCGCACACGCACAGCGCCGCACTCATCGCCTTCATCATGCCTGTCTCTCCTTGCGCGGACCTTCCAGTCCGCGTCGGGGCAAGACTAGAGCACCCGCCCCATGCGCTGCGCGCACCTTGCGCTAGGCATCAATGAAGATTGCGCTCAGCCCGCCAGCCCCGCACGCCCACGACTCCAGAGCCCAGTACCTTCATCCCCAATGCTCACGCACATCCTTTCACTCTCGTCCCTCCTCCTCACTCACGCAGCCGCGGCACAGATCGAGCTCGTTGCCACAGCCTCTATCCCCGGAGACGCCCGCGACCTTTCCAGGCTCCCCCACCGCGGCGAGCCCTGCCCCCCCGACCGCCTCGGCGGATTCGGCTCCGGCATCGAGCCCGCGCCCACACCCGGCCTCTTTTTCGCCCTCGCCGACCGCGGCCCCTTCGACGGCGCCGCCGACTACCCCTGCCGCGTTCACACCTTTCAACTCGCGCTCGCCCCCGATAAGGCCGGCCGCCTTGTCCTCTCGCCCCGCCTCACCAATACCACCCTCCTCACCGACGAGAACGCCCGCCCATTCACCGGCAGCTCCGCCGCGACCGACCCCGCCAACCCCGCCTTGTCCATGCGGCTCGACCCCGAGGGCATCCGTCTTTCCCGGGCCCGCACGCTCTTCATCAGCGAGGAGTACGCGCCCGCCATTGATGAGTTCTCGCTTGAAGGCCGCCGCCTCCGCCGCCTTACCATCCCGACCGCCTTCCTCTGCCCCGCCCCCCACGCCGACGCACCCACCGAGGCCCGCAACCCCCGCGGCCGCCAGCCCAACCGCGGTTTCGAGGGCCTCGCCATCTCCCCCGACGGTTCCACGCTCTTCGCCATCCTCCAGAGCCCCCTCACCCAGGACAACGCCACCGACGCCTCCGGCAAGCGCCGCGGCACCAACATCCGCATCCTCGAAGTCAACGCCGCGACCGGTTCATCCCGCCAACTCGTCTACCCGCTCTCCGACCCGCGCCACGGCGTCAGCGAAATCCTCGCCATCACCGACCAACACCTGCTCGTCCTGGAGCGCGACGGAAAGGCCGGTGCCGACGCCGTGAGCCGCGCCCTCTACCGCATCAACACCCGCGACGCGACCGATGTTTCCGCGATCGACGCCCTCCCCGCCCGCGGCCTGCCCGCCGGCGTGACCCCCGTCTCGAAGTCCCTGTTCCTCGACTTCATGGACGACCGCTTCGCCCTCGCCGGCCCTTCGATGCCCGAAAAGATCGAGGGTCTCTGTTACGGCCCCACGCTCGACGACGGCCGCGTCACACTCCTGGTCACCACCGACAACGACCTGAAAGAAGACCAGCCGAGCTGGTTCTGGCTCTTCGCCATGCCGCGCGAGCACCTCCGCGAGCCGTGACGACACCCCGCCCCCGCGAGTTCGCCCCATCTTCGCGCCGTCCTAGCGCAATCTGAACACTCCCGCGGGCTCTTCAACATACGTTCCCGCCTTACACCGGGGAGATGTCCTCTTGCGCACACCGCCCGCAGCGCGCCGCAGCGCCTTCACACTGATCGAGCTGCTCGTCGTCATCGCCGTCATCGCGCTGCTCATCGGCATCCTCTTGCCCTCCCTCGGCACCGCACGCGACCTCGCGCGCCAGACCCGTTGCATGAGCAACCTCCGCCAGATCGGCATCGCCGTGAACAGCTACTCATCCTCCAACCGCGGCTTCTACTCCAGCGGCCGCTTCGACAACCGCCTCAACTCCGGCCCCGGCCCCATCGACGAGGCCGGATGGCTCGCCGACATGGTCCGCGACGAGCTCTGCGTCCCCGGCCGCCTCCTCTGCCCCACCAACCCCGCCCAGCTCACGCAGTCCCTCACGAGCGGGCGGCTCACCGACCGGCCCGCGAAGGCGTTCAACATCCCCACCGACCAGGAAGACCTGCTCGCCCGCGGCTTCAACACCAACTACACCATGGCTTGGTACATGGCCTACGCCGAGTTCAAGAGCCCGCGCAACCCCAGCAACGACCCTCAGCGCACCGTCTATACCAAAGGCCCCCTCAAGGACAGCCACATCGTCGGCATCACGCCGAGCTATGTGCCGCTGATGGCCGACGGGCGCGTCGAGGACGGCACCTCCGCCGGACAGTCGATCGAGATCATCGGCGGCCGCTCCTACCGCTTCGTCAAGGACCTCACCGACGGGCCCTACGGCCAGGTGTCCGATGGCACCTGGGCCCGCCAGAAGTACTCCGACTTCGGCCCCGCCCACGGCAAGGCCCCCGGCGGCGCCGTCAACAACTCCGCCGCGGGCGCCAACTTCAAGAACCACGACAAGTACTTCGGCAACTTCCTCTTCGCCGACGGCCACGTCGCCACCATCGCCGACACCAACCGCGACGGGGAGTACGGCTGGTTCTCCGGCTCCTCTCCGGCGCCCAACGCGGTGTACGACGACGACATCGAGGGCCGCGTCTTCGGCGGCGTCCTCAGCACCGGCCGCTTCTGGCGGCCCAACGAATAGCCCTTTCCCCGCTTTCCGCTTTCGACACCGACCCTGGAGAGAGAGATGCCCCACCCGAACACCATCGCCACACTGCTGACCGCCGCCTTCCTCACCGCCGCCGCCAACGTGGGGGTCGGCCAAGTAGTGCTCAACGAGGTCTACCCCAACCCCCCGGGCTCCGGCACCATCGATGACCGCTGGGAGTACGTTGAGATCTACGGCCCCGCCGGCATGAGCCTCACCGGCTACATGGTCGCCTCCGTGTTCGGCGGCGGCGACCCCAACGCCAACGACATCCCCGGCCCGCTCCCCTCCGGGTGGGACGGGGGCGACGAGGTCGCCGAGATCGACGAGGCCTGGTCCCTCGACGGCCTCACCATCGGCAGCAACGGCCTGCTGGTGCTCTACAACAACGCCCAGCCCAGCCAGGCGCGCCCCTTCTTCGCCCCTGGGACCAGCTTCGCCACCTTCCAGACCGCCCACTGCCCCACCGTCGATGTCGGCGGCCGAATCAAGAACGACGGCTCCGCCACCTTCGTGCTCGTCCGCAAGCGGCCCTTCCACGCCCTGAACGCCCAGGGAATCTCCCTCTACGACGGCGTCCCCGCCAACACCATCGTCAACGGCCCCCTCACCTACCCCTCCACGATCCGCTACGCCTGGCGCAAGGACATCAACCCCGACGTCAACTTCGACGGCCGCATCGACTTCAACGGCATCGGCACGCTCATCAGCGGCGGCGGCTCTCCAGCCCCCGAGACCGCCATCAACAGCGAGCGCCTCGCCACGCCCCCCGTCGGCAACCCCTGGACCCTCGAGCCCTACCAGATGGTCGATGACGTCGCCTGGTCCAACGGCGGTGGCAAGGAGTACACCCGCTCCCAGCAGCAGGAAATCTCCGACACCACCGGCTTCAACCCCGACGCCGTCTCCCGCATCGCCTACTACAACACCAACCCCCAGCGCGGCCACCGCCTCGCCTCCGGCGTCATGGTCAGCACCCGCATGGCGGACGAGGAGTTCATCTACGGCGACCTCCTCGACACCGGCCCCCAGGGCCTCCCCCTCATCTCCTACAACCCCGCCGCCACAGGCGCGCCCACCGACCAGAACGGCCCCACCTACAACGCCGCGGGCCAGCTCGACGCCAGCGGCGCCTACCGCCTCAACGACATCAACACCACCGGCTTCGTCCTCACCCCCGGCAGCTTCAACGACGTCGACAGCTCCTCCTCCGGCGGCATCAACATCACCCAGTTCCGCTTCGTCCGCGGCGACTTCAACTTCGACGCCCAGGTCACCTGCGAGGATGAGCTGCTCATCGAGTCCGCCGTGGGCCAGGGCCTCGACGACACCATCGTGCTCGTGAACAGCAACGGCACCCCCGACGACCCCGCCGACGACTTCACCTACACCGCATGGAAGCACCAGGGCCGCGCCTTCAACGCCCTGCTCGCCATGGTCCGCATGGACCTCTCCGACGGCACCACCGGCGAGTGGAACAGCGGCGTCACCGTCACCGCCCAGGACCTCGCCGCCTTCCGTGCCCTGCTCACCTGCGTCCCCACGTGCGGCACCGCCGACTTCGACGGCGACGGTGACGTGGGCACCGACGCCGACATCGAAGCCTTCTTCGCCTGCCTCGCGGGCAACTGCTGCCCCACCTGCTTCCCCCTCGGCGCCGACTTCAACGCCGACGGCGATGTGGGCACCGACGCCGACATCGAGTCCTTCTTCCGCGTGCTGGCCGGCGGCGCCTGCTGATCGCACCAGCCCGGGGGCGCCCCGTACCACCCACAACCCCCCCAAGGCCCGGCCCGCCCGGGCCTTTTCTACTTTTGTGGCCGCTCCTCCCGGCCGGTCGCGCCTCTCCCCCTGCCGTTCCACACAGGAGCCACCCACATGCGCACCTTTGCCCTCACCACCCTCCTCCTCGCCGCCCCCACCCTCGCCCAGTCCACTTCTCTCACCTACCAGGGCCGCCTCGACGATGCCGGCCAGCCCGCCAACGGCGTCTACGACCTCCGCTTCCGCCTCATGAACATCGATGAAACCCAGGCCGGCCCCACCCTCTGCGCCGACAACGTCCAGGTTGAGGACGGCCTCTTCACCGTCCTGATCGACTTCGGCCCCCAGTTCGCCACCTCCGCCACCCGCTCCCTTGAGGTCCAGGTCCGCGCCAACAGCGCCCTTCCCTGCGCCGACGCCTCCGCCTTCACCACCCTCTCCCCGCGCCAGCCCATCACCCTTGCCCCAGCCGCTCAGCACGCCATCACTGCCGCCACAGCCTCCTCCGCCACCAGCCTCTCGGCCCCCGACGGCAACCCCAACCCCGCCCTCTTCATCGACAACAGCGGCAACGCAGGCATGGGCACCCTTGCGCCTACTTCCAAGTTCCACATCGTCGGCGGCGACCTCGAGGCCGGCGCTGCAGGCCACGAGTGGGTCTTCCATACCCGCTCCCACATCAACGGCGACTTCCTCCAGATCACCGACCGCGACAGCGGCGTCGCCCAGTTCCAGCGCGGCCTCGTCATCCATCAGAACGGAAACCTCGGCATCGGGACCACCGCCCCCGCCGCCAAGCTCCACGTCATGGGCGAGGTCCGCCTCCATTCCTCCGGAAACTTCTTCGCCCTCAAGTCCCCCCAGCCCGACCGCATCCTCCGCGGCCAGGTCAACTTCAACGCCACCATCGACGCCGCCCGCAGTTCCCCCGGCTTCACCGTCAGCAGCACCGTCACCGGCACCTTCGTCATCAACTTCACCACCCCCTTCACCAACCCCCCGACCATTGTCGCCACCCCCATGGGCGCCTGCTGCAAAACCCACATCACCCAGACCCAGACCACCTTCGCCACCATCATCGTCCAGAACGTCGACACCGGCGTCGGCACCGCGTCCCCCTTCCACTTCATCGTCATGGGCAACTGATCCGCCTTCTAAGCCCCGCCCCGCGAACCAGCCCAAGCCACCCCTCCCGACAGGCAACTGACCCCACAAATCCCTTGGAACACGCAGCGCACCCGGTAAACTCCGCCGCGGGAGGTACCACCATGCGCTGCTTCGCACCCGCCCTGATCGCCGCCGCCCTCGCCGCCCCCGCCCTCGCCCAGCCCCTCACCACCGCCTTCACCTACCAGGGCGAGCTCGCCAGCGCCGGCACGCCCGCCGCCGGCACCTTCGACCTTCGGTTCGCGCTCTACGACGACCCCGGCGCCGGCTCTCAGATCGGCTCGCCGCTCTGTTCCGACAACATCGCCGTAACCGACGGCCGCTTCACCGTCCAGCTCGACTTCGGCGCTGTCTTCGCCGGCAGCCAGCGCTTCCTCGAGATCTGGGTCCGCCCCGACTCCGGCCTCCCCTGCTCGAACAACACCGGATACACCATCCTCGGGCCGCGCCAGCCCCTCACCGCGGCCCCCAACGCCAGCTTCGCCCTGAACGCCGCCAACGCGACCTCTGCATCATCCGCCGCCAACGCCTCCAACCTCAACGGCCAGCCCGCGAGCTTCTACTCCAACGCCGCCAACCTCACCGGCACCCTCGCCGACGCACGCCTCACCCCCAACGTCACCCTCCTCGCCGCGGCACAGACCTTCACCGGCGTCAAGACCTTCTCCTCCGCCCCCGCCTTCACCAGCGCCGGCGCCCCCTTCACCGTTTCGAGCACCACCCGCATTGACAGCCTCAACGCCGACCTCCTCGACGGCCTCGACTCCTCCGCCTTCCTCACTGGCATCCCAACCCCGCTCCAGCTCGCCGGCAGCTCCTCCGGCGCCATCCTCCGCGCCAGCAACGCCGGCACCGGTGTCAGCGTCATGGGCGTCCAAGGCGAGGTCACCTCGAACGCGATCTCCGGCACCAGCTACGGCGGCTTCTTCACCAACGCCGACGACACCGGCATCGGCGTCTTCGGCCGTACCTCGGGCCCCTCCGGCCAGGGTGTCTACGGCCAGACCACCTCCGCCGCCAACAACGGCGCCGCCGCCGTCTTCGGCCAGGCCGCCGCACTCTCGGGCGCCAACTTCGGCGGCCGCTTCACCAACGCCAGCACCGCCGGCGCCGCCGTCCGCGGCGAGGCGATCGCCTCCACCGGCCTCAACTACGCCGGTTTGTTCACCAACGACAGCGCCAGCGGCACCGCCGTGCGCGGCGAGGCCAACGCCGGCTCCGGCACCACCTACGGCGGCTTCTTCACCAGCCTCTCCCCCGCCGGAACCGCGGTGCGGGGGTTCCAGGCGTCAGGCTCGGCCGCCGGTGCCTCAACCCGGGGCGGATGGTTCTCGAGCATCTCGGGAACGAGCCTCACCTACGGCGTGGAGGGCCGTGCCTCCAACAGCAACAACGGCTACAGCATCGGTGTCAACGGCGAGGCCGACCAAGGCGGCTATAACGTTGGCGTCTGGGGAACCGGCAACCCCAACACCGGCGCCAGCTACGGCGTCATCGGCGCCACGTACAGCCCCGACGGCGCCGGCGTTTCCGCCTCCAACTACGCCGACACCGGCAACGCCGTGGCGTTGACCGCGAGCACCTCCAGCACCACCGGGCGCGCCACCCTCTCCTTCGCCACCGCCGGCACGGGCGTCAACTACGCCGGCCGCTTCGAGAATTCCTCCACCTCTGGCCGCGCCGTCTTCGGCTGGACCACCGCCTCCACCGGCACCACCTACGGCGTCCTTGGACAATCCTCTTCGTCCACCGGCTACGGCCTCATGGCCTTCGGAAACTCCGGCGCCACCGGCACCAAGTCCTTCCGCATCGACCACCCCAGCGACCCCGCCAACAAGTACCTCTTCCACTACTCCGCCGAATCCCCCGAGGTCCTCAACATCTACTCCGGCAAGGTCACCCTCGACGACCGCGGCGAGGCCACCGTCGAGCTCCCGCCCTACTTCGCCGCCATCAACAAAGACCCGCGCTACACCCTCACCGCCATCGGCGCCCCCATGCCCATGCTCCACGTCGCCCGCGAAGTCGACGACTCCGCCCTCAAGCTCGCCGAATCCACGACCGGACCAGCCCCGCTCGTCTCCTTCATGATCGCCGGCGGCGCTCCCAACGCCAAGGTCTCCTGGGAGGTCAAGGCCGTCCGCAACGACCTCCGCCTCCGCCTCCACCCAGCCCCCGCCGAGCTCGACAAGCCCGACGCCGAGAAGGGCACCTTCCAGCACCCCGAGCTCTACAACCTCCCGCAGGACCGCGGCCCCGACGGCCCGGCCACCCCGCCGCGCACCATGCCGCGAAAGCCCTACGCCGACGTTCTCGGAACCCCGATGCGCGAATGACCTTCCAGTCTGCCGCGGGGCGAGGTACATTCCTCCAAACCCTGGGAGAACAAGGACATGCTGCGTTCCGCACTCGTGGCCATCGCCATCGCCGCGCCCGCTGCGATAGCCCAGCCCCTCACCACCGCCTTCACCTACCAAGGGCACCTCAACAGCGCCGGCTCGCCCGCCGCCGGCGCCCACGACTTCCAGTTCGCCCTCTACGACGCCGCCAGCGGCGGGGCGCAGATCGGCGCGACCCTCTGCGCCGACAACGTCACCGTCGCGAACGGCGTCTTCACCGTTTCCCTGGACTTCGGCAACCAGTACACGGGGCAGCGTTACCTCGAGGTCCGCGCCCGCCAGGACGCCGGGCAGGACTGCAGCGCACCCACCGGCTTCACCACCCTCGCCCCGCGCCAGCCCATCACCGCCGCGCCCGCCGCGAGCTTCGCACTCTCCGCACCCGCCACCGGTCTCACCGGAACCCTCCCCGACGCCCGCCTCTCTACCAACATCCCCCGCCTCAATGCCGACAACCAGTTCTCCGGCACGAACCTCTTCTCCGGCTTCACCGGCGTGAACCGCGCCTCCCCGTTCACCGGCGCCGAGGTCTTCGGCCTCCAGAACCACCCCGCCCAGTCCGGCTACGTCGGCATGTACATCAACTCGACCGCGCCCGGCGGCCTGCCCTTCTACGGCTACAGCGTCGGCGGCGCCGTTGCATGGACCTACCTCGATTCCGCTGGAATCTGGCGGCTGTATAACGGCGTCTCGGCCCTCACCGCCCTTAACAACGGCAACGTCGGCATCGGACTCGACAACCCCTCATCGCGCCTCCACGTCGCCGGCGCCGCCACCGCCGACGACTTCAGCTTCTCCGCACCCAAGACCTCCTTCCTCATGATCCCCGCCTCTGCCTTCGACGCGCCCAACAACGCCCCCGTGTCGCGCACCGTCGACGACGTCTCCTTCCCCGCGTCGACCACCAACAGGCTCCTCGCCCCCGTCATGCTCCCGCACGGCGCGACCATCACCGCCATGCACTGCTACGTCGTCGACAACGCCCCCTCCCGCATCAGTTTCATCCTCTTCCGCGCCGACACCAACGGCTTCACGACCGCGCAGGCCTCCGTCAGCACCACCGGCCCCGCCGCCGGCATGCAGACCATCAGCCTGTCCGGTCTCGCAATTGTCGTGGACAACTCCACCGGCGCATTCACCCTCTCCGCCATCCCTCACGGGGGAACCTGGCCCGGCGGTCAGCACAGAATCCGCTCCGTCCGGCTGGACTACACCCTCCCCCGCCCCGCCCGCTGACCCCCGCCCGCTGACCCGCCCCTTCCTCCCCGCCCCTACACTCCCTCCCTATGCCCCCAGCCCCCCGCGACCCCGCCATCAACCCCAACCTCCAGTCTCCCGTCCTCACCCAGCGCATCCCCTGCTGGCCCTACGCCGACCCCAAGGGCCGCCACATCGTCGGCATCGACGAGTACCTCAAAACCGGCGGCTACGAGGGCCTCCGCAAAGCCCTCGGCATGAAGCCCGACGACGTCACCAACGCCGTCAAGGCCTCCACCCTCCGCGGCCGCGGCGGCGCAGGCTTCCCCACCGGCCTCAAGTGGACCTTCCTCCCCAAGGTCACCCCCAACCCCGACGGCACAGAGCCCGACGCCGGCCCCCGCTACCTCGCCGTCAACGCCGACGAGTCCGAGCCCGGAACCTTCAAAGACCGCCTCCTCATGGACTTTGACCCTCACCTTATGCTCGAGGGCATCGCCATCTGCTGCTACGCCTGCCGCATCCAGACCGCCTACATCTTCATCCGCGGCGAGTACCACCACCAGGCCCACGTCCTCGAGCAGGCCATCAAAGAGGCCTACGCCGCGGGCGTCTTCGGCAAGCATCACGGCACCAACGTGCTCGGCCAACTCCGCACCTCCCCCGCCTCCGGCCGCCCCTTCCAGGTCGACTGCTACGTCCACCGCGGCGCCGGCGCCTACATCTGCGGCGAAGAGACCGGCCTCCTCGAAGCCCTCGAGGGCAAACGCGGCTGGCCCCGCATCAAGCCCCCCTTCCCCGCCATCAAGGGCCTCTTCGGCAAGCCCACCATCATCAACAACGTCGAGACCCTCGCCCACCTCCCCTCCATCATCACCAGCGGCCCCGAGTGGTTCACCAAACAGGGCGTCGTCAGCTCCCTGGGCGGCAACAGCCCCCCCTCCCACGGCACCAAGCTCATGGGCGTCTCCGGCCACGTCAACCGCCCCGGCATCTTCGAGCTCGAGCTCGGCATCAAACTCCGCACCCTCGTCGAGCACCCCCAGCTCTGCGGCGGCATGAAACACGGCAAGAAGTTCAAGGCCGCCATCCCCGGCGGCATCTCCATGGGCATCCTGGGCACCGACCAGTTCGACGCCGAGCTCGACTTCGACATCGGCCGCAAGTACAACGTCCTGGGCCTGGGCCCCGCCTGCCCCCCCATCTTCGACGAAGACCCCGACATGGTGGCCGTCGCCCGCAACATCGCCCGCTTCTTCAAGCACGAAAGCTGCGGCCAGTGCACCCCCTGCCGCGAAGGCTCCGGCTGGCTCTACCAGCTCATGACCCGCATCGAAGACGGCGGCGCCAAAACCAAAGACCTCGACCTCGCCCTCGAGATCGCGACGAGCATGGGCTCCATGCCCGGCACCACCATCTGCGGCCTCGCCGACGGAAATAACTGGGCCGTCCGCACCATCATGAACAAGTTCTGGCCCGAGTTCGAGAAACGCGTCAAGCCCACCTTCGTGCCGGTGAGGGTGAGTGTGGGGGCGAATGCGAAGGTGGCGGTGAGCGGGTAAGCGTCAGGTTTCATGGCCTTAACTACGATGCGCCGATAGTCGAGGCTGCGCAATGGCGGAACGCGTTCTAGCTCCTGTGAACCCTGATGTGCTCAAGTGGGCCAGGACAACACTCGGCCTTAGCGTGAGCGTCGCCGCCACAGATCTCGATGTGGCGGAGTCTGCTTTACTCGATTGGGAGGGGGGGCGTGCTCAACCTAGCGTCCCACAGCTCAGAAAATTGGCCGACCGTTATAAGCGACCGATCGCAAGCTTCTTCCTTCCTTCGCCCCCGGTCGATGTTCGCCCTCCGAAGGATTTCCGGCGCCTTGATCCATCCACTACCCGGAAGCCCTCAGAAGAGCTCATACTGGCATTCCGTTCTGCTGAACTACGTATGGAGGCAGCAGAGCGACTAAGGCCTGAACTCGGAGTCGGGGCTGAGCAGTTGCCACTCCCACAGCAGGGCGAGAGCATCGCTGCACTCGCCGCGCGAGCCAGATTGTTTCTGGGTATCACCGTTGAAGAACAGACCGAGTGGAAGGATCAATACCGCGCCTTAGCCGCATGGGTGAGCGCTCTCGAAGCGAAGGGCATCCTCGTGTTCCAGGCGAGCGGCGTAGAAGTTGGCGAGGCTCGAGGCTTCTCGCTGTCAAGCGAGGTAGCGCCGAGTATCGTTCTGAATGGGGACGACTCACCCCGCGGCCGCTTGTTTACGCTCGCCCACGAGTTGGCCCACCTGATTTTGCGCGCGCCTGGAGTATGCGACCTTCACGACAAGGCTGCGTCAGGCGACGATCTTGAGGTGGTCTGCAACGCGTTCGCTGGCGAGCTACTCGTCCCCAGTGATGCGTTGCTGTCGATGCCACTCGTCTCGCGCAGACCGCCGGGACCCTGGACCGACTTAGAGATCTCTACCATCGCTAGACACTTCTCGGTGAGCGCCGAAGTGATCGTCCGTCGCCTTCTTACGCTCGGTCTCACTACTCTACAGTTCTACGAGCAGAAACGCTCGTCATTCGGCCTTGCTTACGAAGAATACCGACGATCTCTCAAAAAATCGAAAGGGGGCCCTCCTTTCTTCCGTCGTGTGTTGCGGGCCAACGGGCACGCGTTCACCGGGCTTGTGCTGTCTGCATACGACGAAGACTTAATCACGGGGAGCGACGTGGCCGAGTATCTAGGCGCCCGGCTCAAGCACCTTCGCGATCTTCGCCAAGTGGTCGGCGGCCCCGTCACTAAGGACGACGTCGAATGAAGTTCTGTCTCGACACGAGTGGCTTCATTGACGCTTATGAGCGGTACTACCCGCCAGATGTATTCCCGTCCATTTGGATGAAGATGACAGAGCTCGTTGAAGCTGGGACGATTTTCGCACCCGAGGACATCTACAAGGAACTCGAGAAGAAGGCGGACGGGGTAATCGTATGGGCCAAGCCGCATAAGGCCCGGTTCGCTTCGCTCGACCTGGACACGATGAACAATCTCTCCGTGGTCATGGCCGCCTTCCCGACTGGGTTTGTCGATGTGCGCCGCTCACGCTCAGGAGCCGATCCGATCGTCGTCGCTGCTGCAATGACAACGCGCTGCACCGTGGTGACCGGCGAAAAACTCTCGACGAAGGCGGGCGAGTACAAGATCCCGAACGTCTGCAGACACTTCAATATCCCGTGCTGCGGAATTCTCGAGATGTTCAGGCAGCTGAGGCTCTCAATCTGATAAGGCGGGCCTTGCCGACTAGAGGCCTCGGACGCGCAGTTCCCGATTCCATTGCTGCCGGCGGGCAACTCAATCACCTTCGTCATCGTCGACCGTGTATCCGCCTTTCGAGTCGGACATGATTGTGGAATCCAATCGAGAAGACCGGTGCTTCGACAGGGCTCTGAATTCCGAGTCTGTCACCCGGTTATCCGCCGCGAGTTCCCTCAGACGCTTGAATCGTAGAGCGTCGTTCAGCATCCACTCGAACTCTCCCTCTGCGTTGTTGATCATCGACATCTCGTAGGCAACGTGACTCCCATCGACCGCATGATGGATGGCCTGCATCGCTCTGAAAATAGCGTCCACAGCTGTGTCCAGGTCACCATTCACCAGGGTGGGAAGGTTTGCACCCTGCCGCTGCTTGGTCAGGAGGTCGAGGTGGGCAATGCTTTTGTTGCGATGTTCGCGAATCGAAGCCGTCTTCAGTGCGACCTCCTGGATGGTGGCCGCGATTGCCGCCGGACAGCCCCCGGGCTCGGCGGCGAACAACTGTGCCGCTCGCGCAAGGACGAGGTTCTGACGCGCTCCATTGCCCGGCGGATCAGTTATGGCGCAGATTCGTCGAATGAGGTCCGCGATCATCGCACGCTGGATGAGACCAAAGGCTGTGCCCGACAACCGATTCATCTTGTCGACATTTCCCTTCGTCTTGAACATAGCGATGTAGAGTCGCCATACGAACGCTAGTGAACTCACCTCTTCGCCAAGCGCAGTTGCGGTTTGCTTCAGATCCATAGCGCGAGGGTACGGGGCTGACGCATTCAACGCTGAGGCCGAAGGCGGCCCTGAGCCCCTCTCAGTTGCGCGGCGTCCTTGGTCGCCGAAATCTCCGCTGGTGTAAAAGGGGCTGGCCGGCCCTCTTGCGACTCCATGCCGACGCCCGCGACAAGCCACATTTCCACTACCCTCCCCAACCCCCATGCCCCTCCCCCTCCTCCTCCTCACCTACCTCTGCTACGCCCTCCGAGCCCTCATCCTCGCCGCCGGCATCCTCTTCAAGTTCCTCATCCCCTTCTTCATGTTCAACCCGCACCGCTTCTGGCTCGCCCTCGCCGCCGCGGCAGCCTGGATCGCCCTCGAAGTCACCCGCCACCACCTCAAAAACGCCTGGGGCAACCGCAACGCCGCCCGCGGCCTGTGCCGCTTCTGCGCCGCCGACCTCGCCGCCCTCCCCCTCCGCGAGCACTGGAACTGCCCCGCCTGCGGCCGCTTACGCCACTAACCCATACCCACACACCCCACGCCCCAACGAGCCCGACGCGCAAGCGAGGGTCCGCGCTCGCTCCCCCGGCACCCGCAAGGC
>JAEYTB010000234.1 GCA_023434205.1 Planctomycetota bacterium
ACACCACCCGGTGCCGTTCCATCAAGAACCCCCATTCACGCACGAGCCTGATCCATCCCCGAAGGGGCTGAGGAATGTAGCCACGGGTGGAGCGACGCCGCCCCAGGCGTCGCGGAACCGTGGTAAACGTCCCGTGCTGCTCCCGCCCCGAAGGGGCGGAGGAGTGCCATAGCAATCCAGCACGCTAAAGTGCTTCCGATGCCCCCAAGGCCAAGCCGCCCACCACCCGAGTCGTTCACGACAGAGAAAGAACGAGGATACTGGCACGCCGCCCAGGACATCGCGTACCGAGCCGGCAAGTTGCTGCTCCTTCGGGACGGTGCAACCTGGCTGGTCGACGAAGCAGGCGCCAAACTCATCTGCCGCCCAGCACGCGAAGACAAGGTTTGGTTCGAGACTTGGAAGATCCTCCACGCGGACCTGCCGCTGCTCTCTCGCATGTGGGTTGGCGGGCGAGCAATCACCAAACCCGGAGAGATGGAGCACCGACGCCCCTCGCCCGGTCCCACGCCGACGCCCGCTCTTGAGTCGCCACCCCCGCCCGAGAACCACCCACCCGGCTGACCCCTGCAATCCCCCCATCCCTTTTACTGGTTTCAGCCGTTTTTGGTGCTACCGTCATACCAGCAGCAAGGACCGCTCATCAAACCCCGATCCCCGCACCCGGTCCCACGTGGACCACACCCGCGGCAGCGATCAACCTCTCCATGAGCGCGCCCCCAGGCTGCGGCCGGCAACAACTCCGAAAGGGGTTGAACATCATGCTCCCTCCCCGCCATCTTCCCCGATGGCCCCCGCTCACCGCCGCCGCACCAGGTCTTCCCCTGCTCTTCGCTTCCGGTACCTCGCTCAGGTGATGTGTCTCGCTCAAGTGTTGGGTTGGCGCGGAGCGGACTGTGCCCGATCTCTGGAAATCCAGACTGGCCGACAACGGCGACAAGGACCGCGTCCGCGACGCGACCGACATCGTCCGCCTCATCGGCGAGCACGTCGCGCTCAAGCCCAAGGGCCGTGAGTTCGTCGGACTCTGCCCCTTCCACAACGACCGCAACCCCTCCATGAACGTCATCCCCGCAAAGCAGATCTTCCACTGCTTTGTCTGCGGCACCGGCGGCGACTGCTTCTCCTTCGTCTCCAAGTTCCACAAGATGGACTTCCGCGAGGCCCTCGAGCACCTCGCCGAGCGCGCCGGCATCGCCCTCACCCCCCGCTCGCGCACGCCCGACGCCCCCGCCGGTCCCTCCCGCGCCGATGTCCTTTCCGCCAACGCCACCGCCGCGGAGTTCTTCAAGGCCATCCTCCACCACCCCGAACACGGCAGGCTCGCCCGCGACACCATCTCCACCCGCGGCATCGCCCCCGACATGGTCGCCCGCTTCATGCTCGGCGCTTCCCCCGAACGCTGGGACGGCCTCATCGCCACCGTCCAGTCCAAGCGCCTCGACCCCCGCCCCTTCTTCGACGCCGGCCTCTTCAAGAAGCGCGAGTCCTCCGACGGCGCCTACGACAGCTTCCGCAACCGCCTGATGTTCCCCATCCAGGACCAGATCGGCCGCGTGATCGCCTTCGGCGCCCGCAAGCTCAACCCCGACGACGAGCCCAAGTACCTCAACTCCCCCGAGACCCGGCTCTTCAACAAGTCCGCCACCCTCTACGCCCTCAACCACGCCGCCAAGCCCATCCAGGCCCAGCGCACCGCCCTCATCACCGAGGGCTACACCGACGTCATCGCCTGCCACCAGGCCGGCTTCACCAACGCCGTCGCCACCCTGGGCACCGCCCTCACCCGCGAGCACGCCACCGTTCTCCGCCGCCTCTGCGACCGCGTGATCCTCCTCTTCGACGGCGACGAGGCCGGCCAGCGCGCCGCCGACCGCGCCGTCGAAGTCTTTTTCTCCGAAGACCTCGACGTCGCCATCGCCACCCTCAACAAGGTGACCGACGCCAAAGACCCCGACGAGCTCCTCAAGCGCGAGGACGGCCCCGACATCTTCCGCCAGGCCCTCGCCGCCGCCACCGATCTCCTCGACTACCGATTCGCCCGCCTCCGCGAACGCCTCCAGGGCGCCGGCATGGCCGCCCTCTCCCGCGCCATCACGGACGAAATCGCCCGCCTCGTCGAGCTCGGCCTCAAAGACGTCGAGCCCATCCGCCAGAAGCTCATCGTCAAGCGCCTCGCCGCCATCGCCGGCCTCGACGAGCCCACCATTCTCAGCGCCATCCCCGCCGGCCGCCGCCCGAGACCCGCCGCCCCCACTCCCTCAGGTGACCAGCCCCCCTCCGAACCCGACCTCAACCTCGCCTCCGCTCCCCTCTCCCCCGCCGAGCACCTGCTCGGCTGCGTCCTCTGCGACGGAACCCTCCTCGGCACCCTCGGCGAGTCCGAACGCGACTTCCTCGCCCCCGCGGCGTACCGTTCCGCCTTGCTCAGGCTGGTGGCACAAGCAATCCACGACCTCCACGAGGACCACGGCTGCGCCGACCTCTCCGCGCTGCTCCGCACCGCGGAAGACGAGTCGCTCAAGCAGACCGCCGTCGCCCTCGCCAGCCGCATCGACCACGAGACCGACCGCAGCCGCGACCGCCTCCACGCCCACTGGCACTCCTGCCTTAACACCGCCCGCCACGACGCCCAGCGCCGTCACGCCGCGGACGCCCCCGACCTCATCCAGCAGATCAAGCTCAAACGCGCCGCCCACGCCTCGCTCGGGGCCGACCGGCGCGTCTTCCCTCGACCAGGCTGACCCATGACCAAAGGCCCGCGACGGACGCGCGGGCCTGCACGACCAACGGACTGACCCCGCCCCCTTGTTCACCGACGACTGTACGAAGGCTTGTAAGACACACAGTGCTGAGGAGATCGGCGTGATCGGCGAACTTCATCCCGCAGTGGCGCAGCTCATCGAGGTTGGTCGCAGGCGTGGTTGGCTCTCCTACGAAGAGCTCAACAACACCATCCCCGACGAGATGGTCGACCCCGCCCGCCTCGACGAGCTCCTCGTCGTCATCGACCGCTACGGCATCGAGGTCATCGACGAGCTCGAGTACAAGGCCCGCATGCACCGCCTCTCCATCGAGCGCGGCGACGCGGCCCCCTGCCCCAAGACCGCCCTCCCCGCCGTCTTCCGCGCCATGTCCGTCTCCGGCGGCGAGCGTGCCGCCGAGTCCGCCAACCTCCGCAAGAGCCTCAACCGCACCGCCGCGCTCCTCGCCGCCGAGGAAGCCGCCGAGGACCCCGACGAGGCCGAAATCTCCAAGGACGTCGCCGAGGTCGTCGCCGAAGAGGCCTCCGGCAAGCGCATCGACGACCCCGTCCGCATGTACCTCTCGCAGATGGGCACCATCCCCCTCCTCACCCGCGAGGAGGAAATCCGCCTGGCGAAGAAGATCGAGACCACCCGGATGATCTTCCGCCGCCGCTGCCTCGAGAGCGACTACGTCATCGCCCAGGCCGTCGAAATCCTCAAGCAGGTCCACAAGGGCGAGCTCCCCTTCGACCGCACCATGCGCATCTCCACCGCCGAGGCCGACGCCAAGGGCAAGATCGCCAAGCGCATCCCCGTCAACCTCCCCACCATCGAGAAGCTCCTCACCCTCAACCGCAAGGACTGGGACGAGCTCCAGGCCGCCCGCGCCGCCAAGGACGAGCCCAGGGCCGAAGAGCTCAAGGCCCGAATCGCAGCCCGCCGCCGCCGCATGGCCGCCCTCACCGAGGAGCTCTCCCTCCGCACCGGCCGCATCATCCCCCTCATGCGCAAGCTCCGCTCCATCGGCAAGAAGATGGCCGAGCTCGAGGGCGAACTCCGCCGCGCCGCCAACCCCGGCAAGGAGCCCAAGCGCTCCCGCCGCCCCCTCAAGCTGTACGACCCCGAGGACCTCGCCGTCATGCGCGAGGAGCTCGAGGGCCTCCGCTCCCTCGTCATCGAGGACCCCGCCTGCGTCATCAAGCGCATCCGCGAGGTCAACACCGTCTTCTGGGAGTACGAGCAGGCCAAGCGCGACCTCTCCGGCGGAAACCTCCGCCTCGTCGTCTCCATCGCCAAGAAGTACCGCAACCGCGGCCTCTCCTTCCTCGACATCATCCAGGAAGGAAACACCGGCCTCATGCGCGCCGTCGACAAGTACGAGTACCGCCGCGGCTTCAAGTTCTCCACCTACGCCACCTGGTGGATCCGCCAGGCCATCACCCGCGCCATCGCCGACCATGCCCGGACCATCCGCATCCCCGTCCACATGATCGAGACGATGTCCAAGCTCCGCAACATCCAGAAGGCCCTCCTTCAGGAGAACGGCATCGAGCCCACCATCGAGGAGCTCGCCGAACGCGCCGGCATGAACAGCGTCGAAGTCCGCCGCGTCATGAAGATCAGCCGCCACCCCGTCTCCCTCGACCGCCCCGTCGGCGAGTCCGAGGACTCTTACTTCGGCGACTTCATCGAGGACGAGAGCCAGGACGCTCCCGGCGACGTCGCCGCCCAGGAAATGCTCAAGGCCCGCATCGAGGGCGTCCTCAAGACCCTCACCTACCGCGAGCGCGAAATCATCAAGCTCCGCTACGGCATCGGCGACGGATACACCTACACCCTCGAAGAGGTCGGCCGCATCTTCAAGGTCACCCGCGAACGCGTCCGCCAGGTCGAGGCCAAGGCCATCCGCAAGCTCCAGCACCCCGTCCGCGCCCGCAAGCTCCAGGGCTTCGTCGAACGCTCCGTCTACAAAGAAGTCCGCGGCGAGAACTCCCCCCCCACCCCCGCCCAGCTCCAGGCCGCCCAGGCCGCCCAAGTCGTCGTCATGCCCGTCCAGGTCGCCCCCGCGCCGATCGCCTGACGCGCATCAACCCGCAGCCCAAAGGGTGCCACGGCCCGTCCTCGGGCCGTGCTTTACCGCGCCCCCCACTCAGCAGCTCCCACCCGCGAGCACCCTGAAAAACGCCTCGATATCCGGGTCCGTCCCCACGTCCCCGTCCGCGTCAAAGTCCGCCCCCAGCACCCAGCACGTCGGGCAGCACGCCCCCGCAAGGCACGCAAAGAACGCCTCAATGTCCGCGTCCGTTCCCTGCGCGCCATCACCGTCAAAGTCTGCGCTCGCGCACGCGGGGAGCACCGTGAGCCTCGCGAAAGCAGTGGAAATCGGGCCGCACGCGTTGCTCACCGTGCAACTGAACGACTGCCACCCGTCAGAGGGCTGAACTCCGCTGATGCTGAGAACCGGGGTGGTCGCCCCGCTCACCAGCCCGCCCCCGGGCCCGGCCCCGCCAAGGCCGTCGGCGATGTTGGAGTTCGCAGTCCGTCGCCATTGATAGGTATACGGCCCCTGCCCGCCTACCTGCGCCGTGAACGTGACGCTGCCACCCACCCTCACCGTGACCGGCCCGGGGTGCGAGATGACGATCGGCGGGCCAGGGTTGGAGGCCAGCTCAAGAGTGTCGCCCGCGATGACTTCCTGGCCGTCGCGGTACGTCAGTCCGCCGAACGCGATGAGCCGCTGGCGAGCGGAGTCGTAAGCGAACGGGCCCCAACGGCTCGTCCATGAGGGCGACCTCTTCGCCCACTGGCCATCGCTCCACTCCATCCTCTCACTTGCACTAATCAGAAGCGTGACGCCCCGCGCGTGATCCCACACCAGCGTCGGATCCGCGCGCGCGGTCTCGAAAGAGGACCACACCCTTGACCACGCCGCGCCGTCCCACTCCCATGTTTCCGCGAAACCTGCGCCCGTGCCATGCCCGTCCCTCAGGACCACGCACTGGCGGATGGGGTCGTACGCCATGCCCGCGTCCGCCCGCGCCGATGGTCCCTCGGTCGCCGCCAACGTCCACGCCGCACCATCCCACTCCCACGTGTCTCCCAAGTACGGACCCGAGAGCGATGACCGGCCGCCGAACAGAACCGTCACACCCCGCGCCCCGTCGTACGCGATCGAGTGACTGAACCGCGGGCCCGGCCCCTCAACGCCACGCTGCTCCCACTGCGCCCCATCCCACTCCCATGTGTCCCCAAGCGGGCTATTCGAAGGCGACAGGCCGCCAAAGAGCACCAGCCGCTGCCGCGTTGAATCAAACGTCGTTCGTGCCCACCCCCGCGCCCCGGGCCCCTCGCTGGCGCGCCGCTGCCAGCTCTGCCCGTCCCACGCCCACGTATCCCCAGGAACCCCGGCCCCGCCAAACAGCACCGTCTCCCCGCGCACAGGGTCGTACTCCAATGTGTGCCCGTACCGCGGGGGTGGCTCCGACGGGCCGACCTGGGTCCAGGCCGCGCCGTCCCATTCCCAAGTCTCCCCGGACCGATGATTGGTCGACAGTTCCCCGCCGAAGAGCACCACCCTCTGCCTGCCGGCATCGAAGCCCATGTACGCGTTGCTGCGAGCAGACGGCCCCTCGCTCGCACGTTGTACCCATGAAGCCCCGTCATACTCCCACGTGTCGCCCCGATTCCCGCCCGCCGATGCACCACCGAACAGCACTACCCGTTGCCGTGCCGCGTCGTACGCCAGCGTGTGCCGCGACCGCGCCGCCGGGCCAGCGATGACCAGCGGCGTCCACGCCGTCCCATCCCACTCCCACGTGTCCCCCATGAACTGCGAGCCCTGCCTGCCCCCAAAGAGCACCACCCGCTCCCGCGCCGCGTCGTACACCATCGCGGTCGATTCCCGCGCTCCCGGCCCGGCCGTTGCCACCAGCGTCCAGTCCTGCCCGTCGTAGGTCCACGTCTCGCTCGTGGGCGAAGCACCGAACAGCACCGTCATGCCGCGTGCCGCGTCAAACGCGATTCCGAAGTACGACCGCCGGGTCGGCGCGTTCGCCGTAACCCGCTGGCTCCACGCGCTCCCGTCCCACTCCCATGTGTCGCACAGCGCACCCGTGGTCCCCCCGCCCACAAGCACCACTCGCTGCCGCAGCGAGTCATACGCAAGTCCGTGACCATGTCGCGGTGACGGCCGCGGCGCGCTGTACCCCAGCACGTTCCTCCACAACCCGCCCGACCTCGTCCACGTCCCCCACGGCATCGACCCACCAGGCCCACTCCCGCTGAAGCAGAATACTTCCCCGCGCGCCGCGTCGAACACCAGCGGCGTCGACCTCTCGGTGATCTCCTCTGTCCGCAGCCGCACCCAATCCCCGCATTGCCCCCACGCCTCGCCCACAAGCGCAGCACATGCCAACGCGGCGACCGCAATAAGCCTGAACATCAGATTGCCTCCTGACAGCGGCCTCAAGCCCCGAATGGGGTGCGGGCTCAGTATACAACAAGCCCCTCGCTCAACTTCCCGTACGCCCGCGTACACCAACCGCCTTTGTGCGCAAAAACCCGGCACACCCCCAAATCCACCCTCCATCCCCCTGCACTCCCCCGCGGCATGGTTAGTCTCCCGTTCGCCATGCGCTAACGCCGAAATCCGCCACTCCTCCCCCGGCTCCGCGGGGGAGGTGCCGAGGCGCTGCGAGGCGGAGGGGGTGCCTCCCTCGATGCCTCGATGCCCCGTGCCCCTCAACCTCGCGCGCGACCACCCCGCCGCGAGCTGGCGCATCGCGGCCCTTGCCACCTCACTCAACTCGAGCTAACACGGCCCCCCGGCCAGCACGCGGAAGAAGCTCTCGATATCCGCGTCCGTGCCGATGTCGCCATCCGCATTGAAGTCCGCCGTCGCGCACGCGGCACAGCAATCCCCCGCCAGGCACCGGAAGAACGCCTCGATGTCCGCGTCGGTGCCGGTGTCGCCGTCGTGGTCAACGTCCGCCGTACACCCCAGCAGCCGCGTCGCGACCCACCCCGCCGCTTCAGTGTTGATCGGCGCTCCCACGAACCCGTGCCCCCACCCCGCGGCGACGCGGAACACGTTCTCCACCCCCGCCGCGCTGAGCGCATCCCGCAGCCGCTCCCCCTGCCGAAGCGGCACGATGTCGTCCGCGTCCCCGTGCGCCACGAACACCGGCGGATCAGACGGGTCCACATGGAAGATCGGGTTCGCGTCGTTCGCCCGCGCCACCAGCATCGGGAACGGGTCGGCGGGGTTGCCCATATTCGCCCGCAGCCACCCCACGCCCTGCCCCGCTCCGTCCACCCCCAGCAGCCGCGACTCGGGCGAGTCCGGCGCATCGTGGTTGAACACGCACCCCACACTCTGCGTGCCGCAGTCCGGCTGCATGAACAGCAGGTCCGTGGGCGGGAAGTACGCCAGCCCCGCCGTCACCGCGCTCGACTGCCCGGGGGTCCCGCCCGTCTCCCCCTCCAGCCGCGGCACGTTGCCCGACGTCGCCAGCAGCGCCGCCAGGTGCCCGCCCGCCGAAGACCCCCACGCCGCGATCCGCGCCGCGTCGATGTTGTACTGCGCCGCGTTCGCGCGCAGGTACCGCACCGCGCCCTTGCAGTCGTGGAGCTGCGCCGGGAACACGCCCTCCTGGCTCACGCGGTACTCGATGCTCACGACCGTGATCCCCCGCTCCCGCAGCCCCATCGCGAACGCCGGCACCTCGTTGTAGTCCCCGGAGTACCAGCCCCCGCCATGAATCCAGACCAGCACCGGGTGAGGCCCCGCCCCCGCCGTTGCCCCGTGGATGTCCATCCGAAGACCGACCGTCGCGCCCCCAGTGATCGGCACCGTCGCGTACACCACATCGTCCCACGACGTGGGCGCCCCCGGCCCCGCCGTGAGCATGTGCCGCCACACATCCTTATACCGCGGCGTGCCGTCCGCGTTGCGCGGCGTCACGCTGTCGATCACCGTGCTGTTGTGGTACTGCCCCGCCGCCGCCGGCTCGATCGACGTCGAGAGCTGCTGCGAGCCCCCGAACGGCGGCGCGCTCGCCGCGACATCCACCACCGGCCCCGGGGCCCCCACCGCGTTCCAGAACGCGACCTTCTGCGCCAGCCCATCCTGCGTGTGGCAGAAGCCGAAGTACCGCCCCGACTCGGTCGCGTGCTGCCCCCACCACGGCGCGGGGTTGCCCGCGCCGCCGTCCGCCGCGGGCGCGGAGGTGCAGCACCGCGCCAGCGCGTGGTCCTTGGCGATGACCCCCGCGTTGCCCCCGCCCTGCGAGTGCCCGAACACCGCGACCCTCTCCCATCGGACCGCGCCGTTGTCGAGGAACTGCCCCCACCCCTCGCCCGGGCGCAGCCCCTCCATGTGCTCAAGGAGCCGGATCAGCCGGTTCTCGACGCTGTCGGCCCGCGAGACGGTGATGAGCGGGCTGTGGTCCGCGCCCGTGATGATCTCGCGCCGCACCTTCAGCGCACAGTCCGGGTCCCCCGACCCTATGCACAGGTTGAACGGCGACCAGTCGTTGGGGTACGTCAGCCCCACGCTGTGGTACCCCTCCTCCGCCGCGGTGCGGAGAAGCTCCTGCGCCCCGGTCCCCGTCCCCCCCTGCCCGTGCAGGTACACCATCAGCTCCTGCCGGTGCGCCGCCCCCGTGTCCAGCACCGCGGCGTGGTTCCCCAGCCACCCGGTCACGCCGGGCTCGGTCGCCAGCGGCGCCACGAAGTCGGTGCGGACCTGCGAGAAGGCAGGAGACGCCAGCACAGCGAGCGCGAGAAGCAGCTTCATACGCAGAGCCTCAACGCCGCGGGCCCCGGTCGATTGCACTCAGCAGCCGCCGCCCGCCAGCACCCGGAAGAACGCCTCGATGTCCGCATCCGTGCCCACATCCCCGTCGGCGTTGAAGTCGGCCCCGCCGCCGAAGCAGGCGGCGCAGCAGTTCCCGCCCAGGCACGCGAAGAACGCCTCGATGTCCGCGTCGGTGCCCAGGTCCCCGTCGCCGTCAAAGTCGGCGGTGCCGCAGAACACCACCGCGGACGCCGCGGCGGCGTTGAGCACGCCGTACCCCTCGCAGAAGAGCGGGTCGGGGTTCGCGGCGCGTGAGGCGGTGGTGAAGAGCGCCTGACGCATCTGCTGGGGCGTCCACCCCGGGTGCGCCTGGGCCAGGCACGCCACCGCGCCCGCCACCAGCGGCGTGGAGAGCGACGTCCCGCTCGCCGTGACGAGCGAGGTGGTGTCGCCGGGCGAGATGGTGTGCGTGTTGCGGCCCCGGGCCAGCACTTCGGGCTTGATCCGCCCGTCCGCGCTGGGGCCGTCGGAGGAGAACGTGCTCAGCAGACCCTGGAAGTTCACCGACCCGCAGGTGATCACCCGCAGCGCATCGGCCGGGGCCCCCAGCCGGCTGGTGAGCGGGTCCTCGTCGTGACCCGCGTTGCCCGCCGCGGTGCAGCAGTGGACGCCGTTGGCCGTCGCGATGTTGACCGCGAGCGACGTCGTCGCCGTGACGCCGTTCATCTGCGCCTGCGTGTACCAGTCGCTGTAGCTGAGCGAGCTGGTGACGACGTCGGCCCCGTGCAGCTCGGCGAACTCCAGGGCGGCGACGTAGTTGTCCTCCTCCACCGGCGTCTCGCTGCTGATGTCCTCGGTCTTGCAGAGGATGTACGACGCCCGGTACGCCGCGCCCACGAGCTGGCCGGGCAGATGCGCGCCGAGGGTGCCCAGGATGAGCGTGCCGTGGTGGTGCTGACCCTCGGGGTCGCCCGCCTGCTCGGCGGTGTTGGCGTCGTTGTTGATGAAGTCGCGCTCGGCGATGACGGTCAGCGTGTACGGCGGCGTGCCGAACACCGCGTGGTCGCGCCGGAAGCCGGTGTCGAGCACGGCGATCCGCACTCCCTGGCCCGCGAAGCCCTGGGCGTGGAGCGTGTCCAGGTTCATCTGCGTGACCTGCGGCCCCGCGTTGCCGTAGTCGATGCGCCCCGCGTACCCCCCACCCCCGCCCGCCGCGGCGGGCGCGACCGGGCCGACCAGCCGCGTGCGCTCCGACCAGGCGACGGGCGCGGTGTGGGCGACGAAGGGCAGCCGCGCGATCGCGTCGAGCTGCTCGGGCGTGGCCCGCACGCTCACGGCGTTGAGCCAGCGGCTGTGCTGGTGGACGCGGGCGCCCGTGGCGGCGACGCCCTCGAGCATGTGGGGCGCGAGGGGCAGGTCGCGGCTGTCGAACAGCCCCGGCCCCTCTCGCCGCAGCGCCCGCCGCGCTGCCGCGTGGGCGTCGTACCCCGCCGCGAGTTCAGCCAGCGCCCGCGGCATCTCCGGTGCAGGCACGCCCTTGTCGGAGAAGAAGACCCAGTGCTTCGGCTGGGCGTTGGCAGCGCCGGCCGTGGAAAGAAGAACGCACGCGATGACGGACTTGGTAAGACACCCCATGGCGGAAGCGTACCACGGGGTGCAAGGGCTGATAAGCAGGCCTCAGCAGGTGCCGCCGGCGAGCACCCTGAAGAACGCCTCGATGTCGGCGTCGGTGCCGGTGTCGCCGTCGCTGTTGAAGTCGGCGGTGCCGCAGGTTGGGCAGCAGCTCCCGGCAAGGCAGGCGAAGAAGGCTTCGATGTCGGCGTCTGTGCCGGAGGCGCCGTCGTGGTCGAAGTCGGTTGTCGGCAGGGAGTGTCGGAGGAGACCTCGTGTTTCATGCCCGAAGATGACCTGGTTGCGAAACTCCACCGCGGCGTAGCTGGTGCCGGTTGGACTGCCCGGATCAACGATCCATGAGTCTCCGACCAGTCGAGCGCCGGTGTGCTGGGCGAAACGACCCATCAGGCCGGCGGCGTAGAGGGTTCCGCCCGCGGACGCAACATCCCAGACGGTGATAGGGACGTTTGGGCATTGATTGCAGAAGCCCAGCACGGTCCACCCGCCGTCCTCCAGTGCGTAGACGCTGGATGCGTGGCTGTGGGCGGCACCAACGATCAGGCTGCCCTCGTGGACCAAGAGCGCCTTTGCTGGGTAGGGGAGTTGGTTGTTGTTGATTGGAAGCCACCCCGAGCCGTCCCATCGCGCGACGTATCGAGCCGCGAGCCCGCCGCCGGGCGGCGCGGGGAACAGGTCGCCACCGGCGTAGAGCACTCCCAGGTGAACACCGAGCGCAGAGTAACTTCCGAGCGCGGTCATGTGGTTCCACTCGCTGCCGTTCCAGCGGGCGATGCTGTTGCCCGCGGCGATGAGTTGTCCTTCGAAGGTTGTGAGGCTCCACACCAACCCCGTCGGCGCGCCGCCCGGGCCTGTGGCTCCGAGCGGGAGCCAGCGGTCACCGGTGCGTCGGTACACGGCGTTCGGACTGCCGGGAACTCCGCCCCAAAGCCCGACCACGAGTTCACCTTCGAAGACTGCGATACTGAGGACGGGTGCCGGAGGGCCGACTCCCGGCTGTTGCGGAGCGCCTGGAACCCCAAAGGACCGCCACTGCCGGCCGTCCCAGGCGGCGAGGTTCTGGGCGGGGATGCCGCCGGCGTGCGTGAACGAGCCGCCCACGATCAGAAGTTCAGGATCGGGTCCGTCTCCGTCCAAGTCGGCAACCAGGAGCGAGTACACCGAGCCGGGACCGCTTGCATCGGTGACTTGAAAACTGGGAGACATCGGGAGCCATTGGCCGGGGCATTGCGCCCTAGCAGCGGCCGCTGCCGTGAGCAGAAGTGCGAGCGCGAGCAATCGCCATCGGGAGAAACCGTGCATGAGGAGGCTCCTTGTTGTCGCCGCGCGGGGGTTGGATGAATAAGGAATCGCCGCGGGCTGTAGACAAGGTACCGCCTGGGGCGGGAGCGGGTTCAGGTGGGCTGGGGATTTTGCTAGGAAAGTCGTTCGGGCTTGCGAGGTCTTGGGAGCACCCCTCCGCCTCGCAGAGCCTCGGCACCTCCCCCGCAGAGCCGGGGGAGGAGTAAAGGCGCAGAGCCGGGGGAGGAGTTGGCGTTAGCAGCTCCCCCCCGCCAGCACCCGGAAGAACGCCTCGATGTCGGCATCGGTCCCGGTGTCGCCGTCGAAGTTGAAGTCGGCGGTGCCGCAGGTGGGGCAGCAACTCCCGGCGAGGCAGGCGAAGAAGGCCTCGACGTCGGCGTCTGTGCCGGGGGAGCCGTCGCGATCGAAGTCGGCGGTGGGCACTTCGAACCGCGCGATGTGCGCCGATGGTCCGGTCCCCACTGCCGTGAATGTCCCCCCGACGGAGATATCGCCGCCGGGGAGGACATGGATCGAGTAGACATCACCGTTGGGGCCGTTGGTCAGCGGCGTCCAATCGGAGCCATCCCAAAGAGCGACGGCGGAGCCGTCGGCGGTAGTTGGCTTGCCACCAACGACGAGGCGGCCGTCCGGCAGGACGCCGAGGGCACGCACGAAATCGAACCTGCGGGCGTGGGGATCATCGACTGGAATCCAGGCACCGCCTTGCCAGCGTGCGATGGCGGAGGAGTGCTCGGCTCCGGACTGGGTGAACTGCCCGCCCGCCACGAGACCTCCGTCTGGAAGCACCGCGAGCGCGTTGACAGCTCCATTGAACCCCTGCCCGAGCGCCGACCACTCCGTGCCGTCCCACACCGCGACTCGGCCCACCGGCACGACGCCGCTGGCCTGAAAGGCGCCTCCGGCCACGATGTTGCCGTCGGGCATTCGCGCCAGCGCTCTCACTTCCGCGTTGAAGCCGGCGCCGAGCGCGTGCCAGGCGGCCCCGTCCCAGCGGGCGATGCGGTTCGCGGGCCCAAGGTCGGCCGTTGTGAATGCGCCGCCGACGACGACCTCTTCACCACTGAGCGGCAGAATGACGTTGACATCACCGTTGACGCCGCGGGCGAGGGGGCCCCACTCAACGCCGTCCCATCGCGCGATTTTGAGGGCGAATGTCGGTCCCACATAGGCGAACGCTCCGCCCGCGAAGACCCGGCCGGTGGGAGTGACGGCCACGGCGTAGACCTGACGCGAGAAGTCGGGAGCGAACCGGGACCAGCCTTCAATGTTGTGCTGGAAGAGACGGCCGGGACGGGCGACCCAGCCCGTGTTAGGTTCGCTGGCCGCGACGAGAAGGGCGCCAGTGGGAAGCGTTGCTTGAGCACGGACGGGGTAGGGAAGACCGGAGCCGAACTCGGACCATGCGGTCCATTGTCCCGACCTGGAGAGCGCGATGTTTCGAACAAAGGGTGCCGACGGGCTGACGAAGTCCCCGACTGCGAGGACGGCTCCGTCCGGGAGCGCGTGAATGCACGTGACACGGCCGTTGAGCGTCGGCCCGACGGAGAGCCAGGAAACGCCGTTCCATCTTCGGATGTTCGAGGAGACCGAGGTTCCCTCGAACGACGTTGAGTCTGCTACGAAGGCCGCAATGACATCGCCGTTGGGCGCTGTGACTGCATCATCGGCATAGTGCCCCAGGGAGCCCAACGAGATGGGGCCCCATGCTGAGCCGTCCCACCGGGCCACACCTCTCGCGGGCACGCCGTCTGCCGCCTGGAAGTGCCCAACAGCGATGATGTCGCCGTTGCCGGCGCGCGCCAGACCGTACACGCCGCTGCCATCAAATCCCTGGCCCGTCCCGAGTGGGGTCCAAGTGACTCCATCCCACTTCGCAATCGAGTAGGAGGACGACGCGATCAGGTCGCCATTGGGGAGCATGACGAGGTGACGCGCGTAGAGGGGAGCGCCCGGCACGGGCTGCCACACCGACCCATTCCAGCGCGCCAGGGGAATATGCCCACCCCCAACCTCGTAAAGATTCGCGGCGAACAACTCACCGGACGGGGAGAGGGCCAGATCGTCCGGCCCCCTGTCCCAAACCTGTCCGAGCGTCTGGACTGTTGATCCGTCCCATCTCGCGATTCTGTGCTTCGTGGGGTTCCCGGGGGCGAAGTCAGCGGTAAAGACGACATCTCCGTTGGGCATGAGCACCGACTTCCCGATGCCGTCCACGGCGAAATCATCCATGGGCGCCAACTGCATTTGGATGAGATCGACGACGACCGGGCCGCTCGTGAAAGAAGTCCCGGCGAGCGTGAACTCGCCCGAGGTGACCACTGTGGGGCTCTGCGGCCCTGGCCCGTCGGGGTCCCATTGCGTCAGTACATACGCGGGTCGGTCCACACCCGCCAGGCCAAGGCCGGGAGTCCAGCGACCAACACACGGGATCTGCGCGTGTGCCGCGGCACACGTCACAAGAACCGCGGACAGGGCGACGCGTTGAAGCCGGGGCAGGATCATGGCAACCTCCTTGCGGACACGATGTGGGCGGCTGAAGCGTGTGCGTGAAGGGGCTTGGCCGGGAAGGGTGCTGGGCCCAGAGCGCATGGTACAACGGCCAGAGGTGATTCATCGGTTGATGATCCCGCGAGGCTTCAGGTTCTGCGAATGCGCGCGGGCGGGGTTGCCTCAGCAGCTCCCCCCCGCCAGCACCCGGAAGAACGCCTCGATGTCCGCGTCGGTGCCGGTGTCGCCGTCGAAGTTGAAGTCGGCGGTGCCGCAGGTGGGGCAGCAGCTCCCGGCGAGGCAGGCGAAGAAGGCTTCGATGTCGGCGTCGGTGCCGGGGGAGCCGTCGTTGTCGAAGTCGGGGGAGCCGCAGAAGAACAGGGTGATGGCGGCGCCATTGCTGATCCGGGTGCCGCAGGCGTTGGTCACGTGGCAGCGGAAGTGATCGAAGTTGTTCGCATCAGACGGTTGCACACCGGTGATGGTGAGGGTGGGGGTTGTGGCACCAGAGACGGTGCCACCATAAAGCGAGGCGCCGTTGGGTCCGTCGGTGACGATCCAGTGCGAGTATTGACGCCGCCACTCGTAGGTAAAGGGGCCGGGGCCGGAAGCTTCGACGGAGAGGGTGACGGTTTGGCCGGGGTGGACCTGCTGATACGTGGGGTGAGTGTCGATCTGCGGGCCGGAGGGAGAGGAGGCGAGTTCCCAGGTGTCGCCGCGGCCCGAGCCGCCGAAGAGGACGAATCGGCTGCGGGCGATGTCAAACGCCATGGGCGTGTAGTGCCTCTGTGGGCCCGCGAACTGCGAGAGCATGGTCCACGAGGAACCGTCCCATTCGAGCAGGCTGGTGTACCCACCGCCGCCGAAGAGCACGCACCGCTGGCGTACGGCGTCGTACGCGAAAGCGGCGTTGGTTCGATTCCACATCATCGACGGGTTGGTCAGGGCGAGCTGCCACGAAACGCCATCGAACTCCCACGTCTGGGTCGGTGTGAAGAGGACTGTGCGCTGGCGTGCGGCGTCATAGGCCATCGCGTGCGAGCTGGTTGCGGACGGCCCCTGCACTGCAAGCTGCACCCACGCAGCCCCGTCCCACTCCCAGGTGTCGTCGTAGAAGACAGCCGGGGAAGAGCCGGAAGTGCCACCAAAGAGCACGGTGCGACCGCGGGCCTGGTCGTAAACCATCTGATGGAGTTGGCGGGGTGCTGGACCTGGCACTTGATGCTGCGTCCAGGAGGTCCCGTCCCACTCCCAGGTATCGCCGAGGAACGGGGCGCTGCCTCCGGATTCTCGCCCGCCGAAGAGGATGGTGCGATCTCTCGCGAAGTCGTACGTCATGGTGTGGCCCGAGCGCGCCGGGGGGCCCGTCTCGGCGCGGCGCGTCCAAGTCTGTCCGTTCCAGGCCCATGTGGACCGGGCGTCCATAGGCAAGGTGGAGCCGCCGAACATGATGCTCTCGGCGCGCAACGCGTCATAGGCCAGACTGCAACCCCAGCGTTTCTGAGGTTCCGTGGGCCCTCGCCGAGTCCATTCCGTTCCGTCCCATTCCCAGGTCTCCTGGAGGCTTGGTCCTACGGAACTGTCACGGTTGAACCCCCCGCGGAGCACCGTGCGGGCCCGTACGGAATCGAACGCCATGAGTCCGTTGGTTCGTCCGATCGGCCCTGTGAGGGCTACGCGCGTCCAGGATGTCCCATCCCATTCCCACGTGTCGGATGCGAAGGAGGGGATGGGCAGGCTCGGCACGTATCCGCCGAAAAGCACCGCCTTCTGGCGGACGGAGTCGAACACCATTGAGGCCCCGTAGCGGGGTTCCGGTCCTGCGCCCGCGACTTGTGTCCAAGCAGAGCCGTCCCACTCCCAGGTATCGCTGAAACGCACGTTCCCAGCCTGGCCGCCGAAAAGCAGCGTCTTGCCGCGGGCTGCGTCGAACGTCAAGGCACCGTCTTTTCGCGGTGCCGGCCCGTGCGTGGCCGCGAGCGACCAGGCGTGACCGTCCCATTCCCACGTGTCGCCGAGCGGGCTTACGCCGGCGCCGCTGGGTTGTCCCCCAAAGAGGACGACGCGACCTCGCACAGCATCGAAACAAGTCGCGTAACCAGCGCGCGGGGACGGACCGATGCGCAGGTGCCGTACCCATGTATTGCCGGTCCACTCCCACACGTTCTGGGGTGTGCCGCCCTCAGTCAGCACAGCGCGAAGCCGGGTGGAGTCGTAGACCAACGTGCCCCAGCCAGGTACACCGTTTGCCAACTGTGATGCAGCACGCTGGCGCCAAAGGATGCCGTCCCAGAACCAGAGTCCGCCAGCCGGCGTGCCGATCATCAGGCACTGACCAGCGGAGAGGTCGAAAGTCATGCTCCCGCTCAAAAGTGCGTTCTCGGGGTTCTCGTCATGGACCAGCTGCCAGATGGTACACTGCGCCCGCGCCTGACCCGCGAGCAGTTGGGCAAGCAAGAGTGCGGTCAGCAACCAACGCCATCGGGAGGGACCGGGCATGAGGAGGCTCCTTGTTGTCGCCGCGCGGTTTGGATTGAATAAGGAATCGCCGCGGGCTGTAGACAAGGTACCGCCGGACGGGAGGGCGGGTTCAGGCGGGCTGGGGATTTTGCTAGGAAACTTCTTCTGGCTCGCGAGGTCTTGGCAGCGCCCCCTCCGCCTCGCAGAGCCTCGGCACCTCCCCCGCAGAGCCGGGGGAGGAGT
>JAEYTB010000011.1 GCA_023434205.1 Planctomycetota bacterium
TCAGCACGCCAGCGAAATGCGGCGTCGCTGCTCGAACCGACAACGGTCGTGCCATCAGCAGAAAGACCGAACTGCCGTCGCTCCTCTGTGCCCGCCGGAAGCCCAATCCCGGTGAACGTCTGCGCGAGAGCCGAGCTTCCACATACACAAGCGATTAACATTGCGATTGATTTCACGAGCCGCCTCCCGGAGGGAATGGGACAGAGAACTGGAAAAACATGCCAAGCTGCTGCGCCGACCCTTCAAGGGTCGACTGATTGCGGGCACTGATTTCATCAATCCGTCCCGCGTACCACAGCATCGGAGTCACCGCCGTCTGACCCGCGTTACTAAACCGAATCTCCGTCGGCAGAATCAGCGGCATCGAGCTGGAGGAAGTACTCGCGACCGCCGATCCTCCGACGGATGCGGTGAATGTGTACGTGCTGGTTCCGCCGCTCGTGGCACAACTGATTCCCAGGATCACCGGGGCGCACCGCAGAAAGAACACATCCCCCAGCATCACCGGTCCGTGAGACGATCCATCGTAGAAGAGGAACTCGAGCCGCCCGGCAGTGCTCGAAGTCGGAACAAGCCGAATCTCGATGGAGTGGCCGCTGTCCTGCCAGAGCGTCACGATCGGGTGCGGCGTGCTCGGCCGATCAAGGTCCATGTGATCCCATGCATCCTCAGGCACTTCTCCAGCAAGTTCGATGGTCCAACTGTGAGTGACTGTTTGACCCTGCTGCCCGCACGTGAAGCCGGACACTACCGCCTTCTCCGGCCCGAACGGCGTCGGAGTGGTTGTCCCTGACGCCACCAGTGGAAGCGCGATGCCGGGGTGCTCGATCGGCGAAGAGTCAACACACACATAGTCGAAGGCGAATAGGAAGTCACATGGATTGGCGTTGCCACCTTCCGCCGTGGGGTGGCGATTCGAGAGTGACATCGCAAGCGTAAATGGACTGCTTTGGGCACCATCACCGCCTGTCAAGACATCTCGCCAAAGCGTCGAAGACGTGGAATCAGTGTCAAGTGTGATAGGAATCCACCCGCGTATTGAATCGCCAACAGTGTTTGTATTAGAGTGTACGAACTGCTCGCGCGCCAACAACCCGACAGCGTTGTTCCACGCCCCTACTTCAATGCCGAGCGACAAGGTGTTTGAGATCGGCTGTTCCTCTTCCTCGGACAAGGCCCCCCACGGAAGCGGGTATATCCATACTCGGAGCTTGATCCGACCGGGCGAAATCTTGTACCCGGTCTGATCGCTCGTAAGTTTCCACACCCCCATCCGGTGGGCACCGTCCGATGATCCGGTCTCCTGCCGGGTACACCGATAGATCGGTCCCGAGCACGGCGGGAACCGCTCCACGCCAAAGTCGCTCGCGAGGTTCCCACGGCTCACGAGCGTGACCGTGTTCCCTGTCTGCGATGACCCGCTCAGGTACCCATCCGCATCGATCAGGTAGCTCGTCCCACCGTTCCCCACCGCCAGCGGCCGCTGCACCGTACACACCGGCTGCGGGATGCTCCGCACCCCGTTCGCATAGTTCGGACCTGTGCAGCCCATGACGATGTCGCCGTTCCCGAGGAACGCAAGCGACGTATGCCCGTCCCGCGGCTGCCAGCACATCCCCCAGTGCATCCCATCCGGCGAGTACAACACCCGCGTCACCATCGTGCTGTCCACGCCGGACCCCCACGTCGCCGCCGCGTGAAAAATCGCGGCGAACGGTCCCGCCCACGCGGGGTCCCACTTGGCAACCTGAAACGTGTTGTACCGGAACGGGTAGCTCGCATACCCCGGCTGATAGCTGATTCCCCGCGTGCGATTGGTGGACGCCGAGCCCGAGCCGAACAAGGAGTAGAAGTTCAGCTTCTCCCCCGCCTCCGCGGGGGGCGGGCAGAACATCACGGTCTCAAGACTTTCATCCCCGCCCACCAGGAACCCGCGGTCGTCCTCGCCCACTGGACCCAGCGCCACACAACCCACAAACTGGTTCCCTTCACCCACCGGGTTCGTGTCGGTGCTCCCCGCGGCGTGAGTGCCGTGAGAATCGTCAAACCCCGTCCATCCGTTCTGCGTCGAGCCGAGCGCCGCCGCCCCTTGCAGGATGGAGTCGTTCGAGCGAGTCAGCGTGATGACACGGTTGTTCCAGTACGTGTCTCCGCAGGCGACGCTCACCCTGTAAATCCCGTTGGCGACTTCAAGGTGGGCCGCATGTGCGTGCAATCCGAACTGACCTCCCCAGTCGCTGGTGGTCAGGTCGAGAAGCACCGTCGGGCCCGTGATGCTGGTCCAAGGCCCGGTGTCGGTCGTGCGGTTCAACTCCACCCCGAACACGCGCCCGCCCCGCGAATCCGAGCTCGTGCCGTTCCAAGAGGCGCCGTTGTTGACATAGTCCGTCAGAATGAGAAACGCCCGCCGCACGACGCCGCTCGTTAGCGCGAGAACCCGGAAGTCCACATTCTGAAACTCGGCGCCCCGCACCCTTCCGGTCTGCGCGTTGGGCAAAGTCCCCACCAACTCCCATCCACTCCCCTGATTCACGCATACCGATGTGCTGTACGGCTCCCACCGGTCGCCGCCGGACCCGGACCCGGTGTCGTGACGGTACTCGCAGATCGCAAACACCGCCCCGCGGCAGATCACGTAAGAGCTTGGCCGGTGAATGTAGTCGGTTTCCTCGTCAGCGGTCCCTTTCAGCACGTCGTCCATGCCGCTCTTGGCGCCGCTCGTTTGCCGAATGTCCCCTGAATAACCAGAGATGGGAGAACCGCTGAACCCGCCTGCGTACACATCCACCTGGCTGGTGTTCGACCCGTGCTGCATCAGGATCAGCCGCGTGGAACCATCGGCGGCCAGCCCCGATGCGTACAAAAAGTGCGCCGGGTCGCTTGTGGACGCGGCATGGCGCTGGGTCACCAGCGGAGCGCCGCAGAACAGCCTTTGCTGATGCCAATACCTCGCCGCGTCCGCCGCAAGGAAAACCGCATCGGGGTTGACGGTCTGCCACCCGCGGTAACCCGTCGAACCACCGTTGAACGAGAGGCTCGTCTGCCCAACCGGCTGTTGAAAGCCGTTACTGAACAAAAAGCTCTTTGCCACACACACCTCCCCGGTGGCAATCTACCCCAACTCGGTCTGATATCCCAACAAACCACCGCCTTCGGGCCCCAAGGCTCTCCGGCACCGTCCTTTGCGCTCCCCACCGTCCCAGAACCCCTTTCCCCCTCTTTTTTCCCCTCCGCACCATTGCCTGCATCCCAACCCTCGCCGATCCTCGTACCAGTGACTGCCCCGCACTCGCGGCGGCTTTTCCATTGGTTTCCCCCGGGGAGAGGGTCCGTATGCGTCATCGTGGATTCGTTGAAGGGGCCTGGGTCGCCCTCCTCGCCCTCGCCGCCCTGGGCGTCGCCTTCGCCGTGGCCGGCATCAACACCACGCGTAACGACTTCTTCACGCCGGGCACCCAGGCCAACCAGATGGCCCAGCCCCTCATGTCCGCGCTCAACTGCGCCAACTGCCACGGCCACTACGACGAGGAGCACGAGCCCTACACCAACTGGTCCGCCTCCATGATGGCCCAGGCCGGACGCGACCCCATCTTCCATGCCTGCCTCACCATCGCTAACCAGGACGCCGCGTTTGCCGGCAACTTCTGCCTCCGCTGCCACAACCCCTCCGCCTTCCTCAACGGCTACACCGACCCCCACGGCAGCGACATCCCCGCCTACGGCGTCGAGGCTCAGGGCGTCTCCTGCTCCGTCTGCCACCGCATGGTCGATCCGGTCCACACCCCCGGGGTCGACCCCTCGGTCGATCTTGAGGTCCACGCCGCGACGCCCTTCTTCCCCGTGAACCCGCAGAGCGGCGGCCACAACGGCTCAATGATCGTGGACTTCAACGATCGCCGGCGGGGGCCCTTCACGCTGACGATGAACCCCCACCAGTGGCTCAAGAGCCCCTTCCACACCGACTCCTCCCTCTGCGCCACCTGCCACGAGGTCAGCAACCCCGCCTTCACCCGCCAGCCCGACGGCACCTACGCCCTCAACAACCTCGACGCCCCGCACGACACCGGCAACAAGTACGACCAGTTCCCCATCGAGCGCACCTACAGCGAGTGGGCCAACAGCGCCTTCGCCGTGGCGCCGATCGACATGGGCGGGCGGTTCGGCGGCAACAACCCGCTCGTCTCCACGTGCCAGGACTGCCACATGCCCAAGGGCACCGGCTTCGGCTGCGACCCTGTCTTCGGCGCGCCGCAGCGCAGCAACCTGCCCAAGCACCACTTCAACGGGGCCAACACCTGGGTCATCCGCGCGGTGCGGTCGCTCTACGACGACTCGGTGACGGACACCACCGCCGAGAGCGCCGAGGCCTCCATCTCCCGCGCCGTCGCCATGCTCCAGGCCGCGTCGGACCTGCAGGTCATCCCCGCGGGCAACCAGCTCACCGTCCGCATCATCAACCAGTCCGGCCACAAGCTGCCCACCGGCTACTCGGAAGGCCGCCGCATGTGGATCAACGTGAAGTTCTTCGACGCCGGCGGCAACCTCATTGCCGAACGCGGCGCCTACAACCCGGCCACCGCCGAGTTCACCCACGACACCAAGGTCTACGAGTACATCATGGGCATCTCGCCCGATGTCGCCGCCCTCGCCGGCCGCCCCGCCGGCCCGGGCTTCCACTTTGTCCTCAACAACGTCCGCCACCTGGACAACCGCATCCCGCCGCGGGGCTTCACCAACGCGGCGTTCGCGGCGGTCCAGGCCGACCCGGTCAACTACACCTACGCCGACGGCCAGTACTGGGACGACACGGTGTTCACGGCGCCCGGCAACGCCTTCCGCGCCGAGGTCCGCGTCTTCCACCAGGTGACGACCAAGGAGTACATCGAGTTCCTCCGCGACGCCAACACCACCGACAACAAGGGCCAGATCGCCTACGACCAGTGGGTCCTGCACGGCCGCAGCGAGCCGACCGAGATGGACTTCGCCGTGGTGACGGTCAACGCGTGTACGCAGGACTTCGACGGCGACGGCGACTCGGGCACCGACGCCGACATCGAGGCGTTCTTCCGCTGCCTGGCCGGGGACTGCTGCCCGACCTGCGCCAGCGCCGACTTCGACGCCGACGGCGACACCGGCACCGACGCGGATATCGAGGCGTTCTTCCGGGTCATGGCGGGGTCGCCCTGCTGATTACGCGCGATTGTGCTTGGAGATTCACGCCGCGCCGGTACAGTCACCGGTTTACGGAGGCCTTCATGAAGCTCGCCACTGCCGCCGCCCTCGCCTGCCCGCTGCTCGCCGCCCTGGGGGCCGCCCACGCCCAGACCCTCGCCACCCAGGTCGTTCAAACCGGCATTAACCGCCCCGTCTGGCTCGGCGCCGCCCCCGGCGACACCAACCGCATCTTCGTGGCCGAGCAGCGCTACCGCGCCAGCAGCGGCGACCCCTGGTCCGGCCGCATCCGCATCATCAACATCCCGACCAACACGCTCAACGCCACGCCGTTCCTGACGCTCACGCCCCCCGGCCACGCCGCGGGAACCGACGCGGGCGTCGCCTCCCTTGTCGTGGGCGCCTCCATCGGCGAGCAGGGCCTCCTGGGCGTCGCCTTCCACCCCACCTATACCACCCACGGCTACTTCTACGTCCACCACACCCGCGCCAGCGACAACGCCATCATCATCGCGCGCCTCCGCGGCAACGCCCCCTACGCCACCTCTACCACCGCCGACCCCGCCAGCTACACGCAGGTCCTCGTGATTCCCCACCCCAGCTACACCAACCACAACGGTGGCTGGATCGAGTTCGGGCCCGACGGCTACCTCTACGCCTCCATCGGCGACGGCGGCAACGGCAACGACACCGGCGGCACCCGCCCCACCGGCGGCAACGCGCAGTCGCTGACGAACCTGCTCGGCAAGATCATCCGCATCGACGTCGACGGACCCGACGACATCCCGGGCAACTCCGACGACGCCGACACCACCGCCGGCACCGCCTACCGCATCCCCCCCGGCAACCCCTTCTCCGGCGCCGGCCAGCGCCGCGAGATCTGGGCCTACGGCCTCCGCAACCCCTGGCGCAACAGCTTCGACCGCCTCACCGGCGACCTCTGGACCGCCGACGTCGGCCAGGACCAGCGCGAAGAGATCAACTTCGCCCAGGGCAACCCCGCCGGCCTCAACTACGGCTGGAAGTGCGCTGAGGGCTTCCGCTGCACCGGCCTCTCCAACTGCCCCACCTGCCCCACGCTCCCCGCCGGCGTCACGCCCCCCATCCTCGACTACGCCAACAGCCCCAACCCCGCCATCCCCCCCTTCAACCAGCCAGGGGCCTCGATCACCGGCATCGCCGTCACCGGCGGGTACGTCTACCGCGGCTGCGACATCCCCTGGTTCCGAGGCCACTACCTCTTCACCGACTACGGCAACCCGGTCATGCTCAGCTTCCGCTACTCCCCGGGCTCCGGCATCACCGACATCGTCAACCGCTCCGTCGAGCTCGACCCCCCCGGCACACCCGCCATCAACAACGTCGTCAGCTTCGGCGAGGACGCCTCCGGCGAGCTCTACATCGTCGACGCCACCGGCGGCGACATCCTCAAGGTCGTCCCCGGCTCGCCCACCCCCGACTGCAACACCCACGGCTGCGGCACCGCCGACTTCGACGGCGACGGCGACACCGGCACCGATGCCGACATCGAGGCGTTCTTTGCCTGCCTCTCCGGCAACTGCTGCCCCACCTGCTTCCCCGGCGGCGCTGACTTCAACGGCGACGGCGACACCGGCACCGACGCCGACATCGAGGCCTTCTTCCGCGTCCTGGCCGGCGGCGACTGCTAACGCGGCAAACCCTCACTTACTCCTCCCCCGGCTCGGCGGGGGAGGTGCCGAGGCCCGGCGAGGCGGAGGGGGTGCTTCTCCCCTTCTCTGGATACCTCATGCCCGGACGCACACCGCCGCCCGTCCCATGCGTCACGGCGGCAGCCCCCAATCCATTACCTTGTGCCCTGACTGGAGTTACAGGACCCGCCCTCCCGTGTTGCCATTGCGCGAATCTTGCGCGTCCCCCCGCCCCTGCCCGTTGACACGGCCCCGCCTTCCCGTACCCTCTGATGAAGAGGAGTTCAGGAGCGGGGCAGCCCTCCCGGAGGGGGGCTGCCGCGAGCGATCCAAAGAGCAGTTCCCGACAGCGTCGCCGCCGCGGCATGGAAGCCGGGCCCGGGGCGCACGCTGAGAGTGTCTACCAACCGTGTCTGTGAAGAAGTCTTCGAAGAGAAAGGACCGTGCGATGAGAGAGTTTTCCAAGGTGGCGAAGATCCTGTGCCTGGCCGGGTTTGCGGGTCTTTCCGCCGCGGCGAGCGGGCAGGTCGTGATCAGCCAGGTGTACGGCGGCGGCGGCAACACCGGCGCGACGTACCTGAACGACTTCGTCGAGCTGTACAACAAGGGTGCGGCCCCCGTGGACCTGACGGGGTGGGCCGTGCAGTACGCCAGCGCAACCGGGACCTCGTGGAACGCGGACGTCATCACTGCGGGCACGATCCAGCCGGGCGGGTACTTCCTCATCCAGCTCGCCGGCGGGGCCGTTGGTGGGCCGTTGCCGACGCCGGACATGGTGATGCCCGCGTCGGGCATCATCAACATGGGCGCGGGCGCCGCCAAGCTCGCCCTGACCAACGTGTCCACGCCGCTGGCCTCCGGCACCTGCGTCGGCGCTGTCCCCACCGACCCCTCCATTGTTGACTTCGTCGGCTGGGGCACCACCGCGAGCTGCTATGAGGGCTCCGGCTCGGCCCCCGGCGTGACGGGCAACACCAACGCGCTGTTCCGCGCGGGCGACGGCTGCACGGACACCGGCAACAACGCCTCGGACTTCTCGGTGGCCCCGGTGATGCCGCGCAACAGCGCCTCGGGCACGGTCACCTGCTCGAGCAGCACGCCCCCCTCGGGCGTCGGCAATACCGTCCTCAACGCGTGCCCCCAGAGCGTTGTCCTTCTCACCATCACCGTCACCCCCGGCAGCAGCCCCACCTCGACCGGGATCACCGTGACCGGCGACACCACGCAGATCGGCGGCTTCGCCGGCGAGGTGTTCGTCGATGACGGCACCTTCGGCGACGTGACCGCCGGCGACAACGTCTTCACGCTCCAGACGCAGGTCTTCACCGCGGCCGCGGGCTTCAAGTCCATCCCCGCCGTCATCAACGACCTCGAGGGCCGCACCGGCAACGCCACCGCCACCGTGCAGGTCATCAACTGCAACCCGCAGGGCAGCGGCTCGGCGACCTCGGCGTGCCCGGGCGACGCGACGCTCATCACCGTCACCGCCGTCCCCGGCCAGAGCCCCCCCAGCACCGGGCTGGCCGCGACCGTCGACCTCACCAACGCCGGCGGCCCCGCCGCCCAGCCGCTCTTCGATGACGGCACCAACGGCGACGTGACCGCGGGCGACAACATCTTCTCGTACAGCTACAACGTCCCCGCCCTGCCCGGTGGCTACAAGGCCCTCACCGCCGTGGTCACCGACGACCAGAACCGCACCGCCAACATCAACTTCTCGCTCTACACCGGCGACTGCATCCCCTCCGACAGCGCTGTGGTCATCAGCCAGGGCTACGGCGGCGGCGGCAACACCGGCGCGACCTTCACCCACGACTTCATCGAGCTCTTCAACCGCAGCGGCGCCGCCGTGGACATCGGCGGCTGGTCCGTCCAGTACGCCAGCGGCGAGACCGACAACAACGGCTTTGACCAGGCGACCGCCATCCCCGCGGGCACCATCCTGCCCCCGGGCGGCTACTACCTGATCCAGCAGGCCGCGGGCGCCGGCGGCACTGACCCGCTGCCCACCCCGGACCTCATCGGCACCATCGCCCTGGGTTCCGGCCGCGGCGTGTTCGCCCTCGTGAGCCAAGCCGCCCCTCTGGGCCTCACCGCGTGCGACAACCCGCTGATCGTCGACCAGGTCGGCATCGGCAATGGCACCCCCGGCAGCAACGACAGTGCCTACTGCGCCGAGGGCACCCGCACGCCCACGACCTCCAATCCTGTTGGTGTCATCCGGCGCGATGACGGCTGCTTCGACACCGACGACAACGCGATGGACTTCGCCATCGCGGCGCCGACCCCGCGCAACTCCGCCTCCCCGGCGAACCCCTGCGTGACGGGGCCGGTGTGCGGCACGGCGGACTTCGACGGCGACGGCGACACCGGCACCGACGCCGACATCGAGGCCTTCTTCGCGTGCCTCTCGGGCAACTGCTGCCCGACGTGCTGGCACCTGGGCGCCGACTTCAACGGCGACGGCGACACCGGCACCGACGCCGACATCGAGAGCTTCTTCAGGGTGCTGGCTGGGGGCGAGTGCTGAGGGAATTGCGGAACACGGAAGGCGGAAGCACTTTCGCGCTGTCGCTTTGTCGCTCTTCCGCTCTTTGCCCTTGCCCCCTTCGTTTCCCCATGCCCCAGCCGTTCAAGGTCGACCTCCACACCCACATCCTGCCGCGGGAGTGGCCGGACCTGCGCGAGAAGTACGGCTACGGCGAGTGGGTGCGGCTGGAGCACATCGACCCCTGCACGGCCCGGATGATCAAGGGCGAGAAGCGGTTCCGCGACATCGGGCACAACTGCTGGGACCCGCGCCCGCGCCTGGGGGAGATGGACGCGTGCGGGGTTGAAGTGCAGGTGCTCTCGACCGTGCCGGTGATGTTCAGCTACTGGGCCAAACCCAAGGACACGCTCGACCTCGCGCGGCGGCTCAACGACCACATCGCGGGCGTGGTGCGCGACTTCCCCGGCCGCTTCGCGGGGCTGGGCACCGTGCCGATGCAGGACCCCGGGCTCGCCGCGCGCGAAGCCGAGCGCTGCGTGAAGGAGCTGGGGCTCAGCGGCGTGCAGATCGGCAGCCACATCGAGCGCGAGTGTGGAGTGGACCTCAACCTCAACGACCCCGAGGTCTTCGACGTGCTCCGCGCGTGCGAGCAGCTCAGCGCCAGCGTGTTCGTCCACCCCTGGGACATGATGGGCACCAGCCAGATGTGCAAGTACTGGCTGCCGTGGCTGGTGGGGATGCCCGCGGAGAGCGCCCGGGCGATCTGCAGCGTGATCTTCGGGGGCGTGCTGGAGAGGCTGCCGCGGCTGCGGATCGCCTTCGCCCACGGAGGGGGCTCCTTCCCCGGCACCATCGGCCGCATCGAGCACGGCTTCAAGGTCCGCCCCGACCTGTGCGCGGTGGACAACACCGTGAACCCGCGCGACTACCTGGCCACCCCGGCGGCGACGGGGTCGGGGCCCGGCAAGCCCGCGCGGTTCTACGTCGACTCGCTCGTCCACGACGCCGCGGCGCTGCGGCTGGTGCTCGAGATGTTCGGCCCCCAGCGCGTCGCCCTGGGCAGCGACTACCCCTTCCCCCTGGGCGAGGACAGGCCGGGCGAACTGATCGAGAGCCTGGGGCTGGAGGAGAGCGTGAAGCAGCAGGTGCTGCGCGGGACGGCGTTGGAGTTTCTGGGAAGAGCAGCGATCTAAGCCGGCCGCCACGCGTTGTCGCCGGGGCGACCAGCGTGTCGCAGTTGGGCCCTGTCCTCCACCCCGAGCCGCCCGCGCTACACATCAAGCGGCCAAGCCTTGAAGGCTTCCTCGATCGCGGCGATGAGGAAAGGGAGGTCCTGCGTGGCCGACGACCACACCTTCTCCTTGTCCACACCCCAGTACACATGGATCAGGATGTGGCGGGTCTCGACCACCTGACCCCACGGGACGCCCGCGATGCGAGCCCGCCCCTCCTCGGTCATTCGCGCGGCGGCTTCCCCGATTTCAAGCAGAGCGTGCAGGACCGCCCGCAGCAGCATGGGGTCGGTCTCCAGGTCGGCCTTCGACCGTCCGGCCACGAACGAGCAGGCCTGCCTGGCCGCGTCCAGCATGTGCTGGGCACGGACCCGGTCCTTGAGCGTTGGCGGACGGCGCTTAGGCCGCATACTGCACTAACGCCTCGCGCATCACATCATCCCGGAAGTATTGCGACAGGTCCGCGGGGGTGCGGAGATCGACCCTCCGCCCCAAAAGCTTGGAAAGCTCCATCTGCATGCCGGCGAACCCGAAGTACCCCGGCGTGCTGCCCGGCTCGAACTCAACCAGCACATCGACATCGCTCTGAGGGCCGAAGTCCTCGGAGAGGATCGAGCCAAAGAGCGACAACCGGCGGACGCGATGCCTGATGCAAAACGCCGCGATCGCGTCCCGTGGGATGGTGATGCCGTTGATCTGCATGCTCTCGAGAACAACTATACGCCCGGCCGCTGGTTCGAACTCTGCGGCTGGGTGTGCCGCGGTACCAACTCCCCAATGCCCCCCGAACCCCAACTCGCTGACTCGCTGGACGGGCAGGACCCCCTGCGCTCCTACCGGGATCTCTTCCTCATCCCCCCCCACGCCAAGCCCCCCTCCCGCCCCTGCGTCTATACGACCGGCAACTCCCTGGGCTGCCAGCCCCGCGCGACCCGCGCACTCCTCGAGCAGGAACTGGACGACTGGGCGAAGCTCGGCGTCGCCGCTCACGTGCACGGCCGCGACCCGTGGCTGCCCTACCACGAGTGGTTCCGCGGCCCCGCGGCACGCCTGGTCGGGGCCCGCGAGGGCGAGTGCGTCATGATGAACTCGCTGACCACCAACCTGCACCTGCTCATGGTCTCCTTCTTCCGCCCGACCGCCGACCGCTTCAAGATCGTCATCGAAGACTCCGCCTTCCCCTCCGACAGCTACGCCGTCGCGAGCCAACTCCGCTTCCACGGCATCGACCCCGCCGAGGGGCTGGTCCGCCTCAAGCCCCGCGCCGGCGAGCACACGCTGCGCACCAGCGACATCGAGGGCTTCCTGTGGGAGCAGGGCCAGCAGGTCGCGCTCGTGCTGCTGGGCGCCGTGAACTACCTGACGGGCCAGTGGTTCGAGATGCAGCGCATCACCGCCGCCGCCAAGGAGCGCGGCTGCACGGTGGGCTGGGACCTGGCCCACGCCGCGGGCAACGTGCCGATGCAGTTGCACGACTGGGGCGTCGACTTCGCCGCGTGGTGTACGTACAAGTACCTCAACAGCGGCCCGGGGGCGGTGGCGGGAGCGTTCGTCCACGAGCGGCACTTCAGGAACGACCTCCCGCGCTTCGAGGGCTGGTGGGGCACCAAGCCGGCGACGCGCTTCCAGATGCGGCCGACGATCGAGCCAATGCACAGCGTCGAGGCGTGGCAGCTCAGCAACCCGCCCATCATGGCACTCGCCCCGGTCAAAGCCTCGATGCAGGTCTTCGACCGCGTCGGCATGCCCGCCCTGCGCGAGAAGAGCCTCAAGCTCACCGCCTACCTCGAGCAGCTCATCGACCAGGAACTCCAGGGCAAGATCGAGATCGTGACTCCCCGCGACCCCCAGCAGCGCGGCGCCCAGCTCTCCCTCATCGCGAAGGGCGCGCACAAGGACCTCGAGCAGCGCCTCCACGCCGAGGGTGTCGTCGTCGACTTCCGCGTGTGGGGGGAGCACAACGTCATCCGCGTCGCCCCCACGCCGCTGTACAACACCTTCCACGACTGCTGGGAGCTGGTTCAGGTGCTCAACCGGGTGCTGTGATGCGGACCGCCATCATCTCCGACATCCACGGCGAGCTCGACCGCCTCCTGCTCGCCCTCCAAGACATCGACCGCCGTGCCTGCGACCTCACCTTCTCACTCGGCGACAACGTCGATGAACGCCGCTCCGGCGCCGCCGTGCTGCCCGTGCTCATCGAGCGCAGCATCCCCGGCGTCCTGGGCAACTGCGACAACCTCTGCGACCTGCCCGAGAGCTCGGCCGAGGAGGCCTACCGCGACGCCCTCCCACGCGAGCACCGCGAGGGAGATGTGCTCTTCACCCACATCTCACCCATCCACAGCTCCCGCGGCGTGCGCGACGCCCGCGATGCCGCCCAGGTCTTCGCCGGCTCGCGACAACGCCTCTGCTTCACGGGCCACATCCACATCCCGAGCATCTTCGTGGACGACCCCGACCGCGGCGCCCTCGCCGTCCCCTTCGACTACGGCGAGCCCGTCCCACTCGACCCCGCCCGCCGCTACGCCATCTGCGTCGGCGCGGTAGGCCACGGCCGCGACGGCATCGATGAGCCCCGCTACGCCATCTGGGACGATGCCGCGGGCACCGTCGAGATCGTGCGGGTGCGGTGACCCCGTACCATGCACGCGATGGGCACCGCTGCTACCCCCAACGCCAACACCCACATCCTCATCGCCGGCGCCGGCCTCGCGGGCGCGCTCCTCGCCTGCTACCTCGCGCGCGATGGCTACCGCGTTTCGCTCTACGAACGCCGCGGCGACCCCCGCGCCCACGGCTACGCCGGCGGCCGCTCCATCAACCTCGCCCTCTCCGCCCGCGGCCTCGCAGGCCTCGAGGGCGCGGGCCTGCGCGAGCACGTCCTCAAGGCCGACGCCATCCGCATGCCCGGCCGCATGATCCATCCCCCCGCCGGCAAGGCCACCATCTTCCAGCCCTACTCGCACGACCCCAACGACGCCATCAACTCCGTCTCCCGCGGCGGGCTCAACCTCACGCTCATCAACGCCGCCGCGGAATACCCCAACGTCTCGCTCACCTTCGACCACTTCTGCACGGAAGTCGACCTCAGCTCGGCCCGCCCCGCAGCCCTCTTCCAGAATCCCGACGGCTCCACCGCCCGCGTCGAGGCGGACCTCATCCTCGGCGCCGACGGCGCCTTCTCCGGCGTCCGGGGCACGCTCCAGAAGACCGACCGCTTCGAGTACAGCCAGTCCTACCTGGAACACGGCTACAAAGAACTGCACATCCCGCCCCGCGCAGCAGACGCTCCGCGAAACTCCGCTCCCTCCGCAACCTCCGCGGTGGATTCCTCCCTCTTCGCCCTCGAGCCCAACGCCCTCCACATCTGGCCCCGCGGCGGCGCGATGATGATCGCCCTCCCCAACCGCGACGGCTCCTTCACCTGCACGCTCTTCTGGCCCTTCAAGGGCCCCCACTCCTTCGATAACCTCAAGACCCCCGCCGATGTCGAGGGTCACTTCCAGGAGCACTACCCCGACGCCGTGCCCCTCATGCCCACGCTCGTCGAGGACTACTTCAAAAACCCCACCAGTTCGCTCGTCACCGTCCGCTGCTGGCCCTGGCAGCACAGCGGCCGCATCGCGCTGGTCGGTGATGCTGCGCACGCGATCGTCCCCTTTTACGGCCAGGGCATGAACGCCGCGTTCGAGGACTGCCGCGTGCTCGCCGAGCTCCTCCGCGCCCACCCGCCCGCACGCACCAGCCGCGGCCCCGACTTCTCCGCCGCGCTCGAGGCCTACCAGGCCGCCCGCAAGCCCAACGCGGATGCCATCGCCGACATGGCCCTCGAGAACTTCGTCGAGATGCGCGACAAGACCGGCTCCCCCGCGTTCCTCTACCGCAAGAAGGTGGAGCAGACCGTCCACCACTTCTACCCCGACAAGGTCACGCCGCAGTACAACCTCGTCAGTTTCTCCACCGTGCCCTACACGCAGGCCCGCGAGCGCGGCCGCGCCCTCGACCGCGTGCTCGACGCCCTCATCAGCGAACTGCCGCGGGAGAGCCTCGATCAGCTCGGCGAGGCCGCGTGGAAAGACTGCGTGCGCACGTCCGCGGCCGCACTGCTCGACGGCAACGTGCCCTCCTCCCGCGCAGCGCTGGACATCACCCCGCCCGTCACCCCCACCATCAACGTCTGGCCCGGCGACACGCCCCTCACGCGCGAGGTCCTCTGCGACCTCAACAAGGGCGACAACATCACCCTCTCAACCCTCCGCTCCACCGTCCACCTGGGCGCCCACGCCGACGGCCCCAACCACTACGGCAAAGGTGCCCCCGGCGTCGGCGAGATGCCCCTGCACCACTACCTCGGCCCCTGCCACGTCATCGAGGCCCGCG
>JAEYTB010000024.1 GCA_023434205.1 Planctomycetota bacterium
CCTTCACCACGCTCAAGAGCTCGCGGTACTGCTTCTTCAGGTTCTCATCGCTGATCAGCGAGTGGTGGCTGAGCCCCTCCTCCAGCTCATTGAGCACCATGAAGGGGTTGATCCCCTTCTCGTCCACCGCCTGCCGGGAGACCAGCGTGTTGCTGATCTTGTCCTGGATGTACCGCGGGCTGATCCCGCTCATCCCCTCGCGCTGCGCCTCTTCCTTCAGCTCCCGCACGCTGTCCTCGGTGAAGCCCGGGATGCTCTTCCCGTCGTACAGCTTCATCTTCTGCAGCAGCGTCAGCCCCGCCTTCTTGGGCTCATCCAGCCGCGTCAGCACCGCCCACATCGCCGCCACCTCCAGCGTGTGCGGTGCGATGTGGATGCCCCTGATCCGCTCGGGCCCGAAGTCCTTCTGATAGATCCGCACCTCGTCGCTCAGGCGGATGTTGTACGGAATATCGATCTTGATCGTGCGGTCCCGGAACGCCTCCATCATCTCGTTGCTCTGGAGACGCTTGTACTCCGGCTCGTTGGTGTGCCCCAGGATCACCTCGTCGATGTACGTCTGCGCGAACTTCTTGGGCTTGATCGTGTGCTCCTGGCTGGCGCCCAGCAGGTCGTACAGGAACGCCACATCCAGCTTCAGCACCTCGATGAACTCGCAGATGCCGCGGTTGGCGATGTTCAGCTCCCCGTCAAAGTTGAACGCGCGGGGGTCGCTATCGCTCCCGTACTGCGCGATCTTCCGGTAGTTGATGTCCCCGGTCAGTTCCGTGCTGTCCTGGTTCTTCTCGTCCTTGGGCTGGAACGTGCCGATCCCCACCCGGTCCTTCTCACTGAGCGTGATCCGCCGGACCTTCACGTGGTCCATCACCTTGCGGAAGTCCCCCTCGTAGAACGCCATCAGGTCCTCGAACACCTTCCGGCAGAAGGGATCAGGCTCCCCGGTCACCTTCAGCCGCCCGCCGTGGGTCTTGCTCGTGTAGTTCGCGTTGATCTTCGCCAGCACATCCTCCCGCGCCTCGCGCGGGATCAAGACCAGCGGGTCCTCGTGCATCGGGCAGGGGAACTCGTGCGTTTTCGCGGCCCCGCTCCCCTTCGTCCCGCTCACCTCGCAGTGCTCGTCCAGCAGCCACGAGAAGCTGTACAGCGCCCCCTCCTGCGTGCGGCTGTACGCCTCGATGCCCTTCTTCAGCAGCCGCGCGATCGTGCTCTTGCTGCTCCCCACCGGGCCGTGCAGCAGCAGGATCCGCTTGTCCGTCCCGTACCCCTCCGCGGCGGACCTCAAAAAATCCACGAGCTGCATCAGCGCAAAGTCCAGCCCGAAGATCGCGTCCGCGCCATTATCAAACGGGTCGCTGAAGAAGTGGTACCGCGTGCAATCCTTCTTGAACAGCTTGTATTTCTCGCTCCCGTGGCTCAGCACCGCGTCGTACAGCCGCTGGTACGCGTTCCGCACCACCATCGGGTTCGCGGCACAGATCTCCAGGTACTCCCAGAACGTCCCGCTCCAGTGGTGGTCCTGGAACTTCCGCCGGTCCAGCCGCTGATCGATCAGGCTCGCCAGGTCCTTGCCCGCCGAGTCCTTCCGAACCACCACGTCCTTCGATCCTGCCGAGCGGTACTCGTTCATGGCCCAGTCCTCCCGCGGCATACCCGCATGCGGCCCAACGAAACCCGGGCGTTCCTGACGCCCCTCGCACCCACCCCCTCTTCCAGCTATCGGCCGTTCGCGCTCACGCTCTGAGCCGACTTCACCGATTCCCGGACATTCACTTATACGTCCCAACCCGCCTCACGGATGATTAATCGAGCCCGACAACCCGCACCATGCCCGCACGCCCGCGCCGCGACCCTCAATCAGCCAATAATCCCCGCTCATGTCATTCGGCTTAGGACACGGACGCGACCTTGACGACGCCCCCGGCATCGTCGGCATCACCGCGCAAGAACTGCCCACGCTCCCCGACGAGGCCCTCACCAACCCCGCCGCGGGCCTCGTCGACCCGCGCCGGTGGTTCCCCGACCCCACGCGACCCCTCGAGCTCGAGATCGGCTCCGGCAAGGGCACCTTCATCCTCGAGACCGCCCGCGCGCACCCCGACATCAACTTCCTGGGCATCGAGTGGGCCCGCGAGTTCTACCTCTACGCCGCCGACCGCGTCCGCCGCGCCACCCTCACCAACGTCCGCATGCTCCGCGCCGATGCCGCCGACTTCCTCCGCTGGCGCTGCCCCTCCTCCATCCTCTCCGTCATCCACCTCTACTTCTCCGACCCCTGGCCCAAGAAAAAACACCACAAAAACCGCGTCATCCAGGATCGCTTCCTCCAGGAAGCCCACCGCACCCTCATCCCCGGGGGCGAGCTCCGCATCGTCACAGACCACGATGACCTCTGGCAGTGGGACGTCGAGCACTTCCAGCGCTTCACCGCCCCCACCTCCACGCACCCTTTCGAACTCCTCCCCTTCACCCCCCCAGCCTGGGTCGGCGAGGGCCAGCTCGTTGGCACGAACTACGAACGCAAGATGTGTACCGACAAGTCGGCGCACGCCGCGGTGCTGAGAAAGTTGTGACGCCGGGGCTGAGGAGTCCTCGACGAAGCCCCGGGTCCTGGCGCGGACAGCGTCACCTACCCGCGAACTCCCCCAAACGCCCCCGCCCTCACAAACTTCACCACCGACCTCCCCCGCGCCAGCCCCGCCTCCCTCGCCCGCGCCCACTCCTCCTCATCCAGCCGCAGCGCCCCCACGTTCTCCATCAGCACCGCCACCGCCGCGGAATGCCGCGACTTCCGGTACGCCCGCACCATCACCCACAGCAGCAGGCCCCACACCACCCAGCCCAGCCCCGTCGCCGCCACCGTCAGCACCCCCAGCACGTTGCTGGGCAGCCGGCCGTTCGCCTGGTGCACCGCCAGCGCCGGCAGCGTCGACAGCAGCGGCAGCCCGAGCGCAAAGTACGCGAACAGCCCCAGCCCCAGCATGATCCGCTGGAACGCCGTGGGCCGCTTCACCATCTCCTGCGCATCATCCACCATCCGGTCCACCCACCGCGCCCGCTGCTCCGCCATCAGCTTCCCCGCGCCCAGCGCCTCCAGCCACTCCTCCACCTCAAGCTGCCGCTCCGCCAGCGCCGGCTGCGTCCGCTCGATCAGGTCCACGATCTCCAACTCGTCCGGCACAAACCCCGCGAACTCCTGCTCCTGCACCGGCCACGTCGACTGGCATTCCGAGCACCGCACCCCCGCCGCGACCCGCCACCACGCCGTCACCGGCAGCACAAAGAACAGCACCAGCCGGTTCTCCGTCCGCGCCGCCACCACCCGCCGCGCCTCGCCGCACCGCGGGCACCAGTCCGCGGCGTACCCCAGCACCACCAGCCGTGTTTCCTCGCCCAGCCCCACAAACACGTTCCGCTCCTTGTTTTCCTACTCTACCGGATGCAGCCCCCCGCGGTCATCCTCCTCTCCGGCGGCCTCGACTCCGCCACCGCGCTCGCCATCGCCCGCGCTCAGGGCTTCGCCTGCCACTGCCTCTCCTTCGACTACGGCCAGCGCCACCGCCACGAGCTCTCCGCCGCCGCCACCATCGCCGCGCACCAGCACGCTGCCTCGCACAAAACCCTCTCCCTCGACCTCCGCGCCATCGGCGGCTCCGCGCTGACCTCGGACCTTGCTGTTCCCAAGGACCGTGGGGCCGCCGGTCTCCCGACCGGCGCTCCGAACAACATCCCCATCACCTACGTCCCCGCCCGCAACCTCATCTTCCTCTCCCTCGCCGCGGCGTACGCCGAGACCCTCTCCGCCACCGACCTCTTCATCGGCGTCAACGCCATCGACTACAGCGGCTACCCCGACTGCCGCCCCGAGTTCATCCAGAGCTTCGAGCGCACCGTCAACCTCGCCACCAAGGCGGGCGTTGAGGGCGCTCGCTTCAAGGTCCACACCCCCCTCGCCGCCCTCTCCAAGGCCGACATCATCACGCAGGGCCACGCCCTCGGCGTCGACTTCTCCCTCACCACCAGCTGCTACGACCCCACCCCCGCCGGCCTCGCCTGCGGCCGCTGCGACTCCTGCCACCTCCGCCGCCGCGGCTTCGAACAAGCCCACATCCCCGACCCCACGCGCTACGCCTGATTCACTAAGACCCCGCGCCCACGAGCCCCACGCGCAAGCGAGGGTCTTGAACTCCGCGCAACTCCTCCCCTCTCCGCGCCCTCCGCGTTCAACCTCTTCTCCGTTCCCTCCGCCCACCTCCGTCCCCTCCGTGTTCCGCCTTTTCCTACGATCTCTCGAGTGCCCCCAACCCTCCCCATCGCCGAGACCTTCTTCTCCATACAGGGCGAGGGAAAGCTCACCGGCATCCCCTCCTTCTTCATCCGCACCAGCGGCTGCAACCTCCGCTGCACCTGGTGCGACACCCCCTACGCGAGCTGGAAGCCCGAGGGCTCGCAGCGCACCATCGACGCCCTCATCGTCGAAGCCCTCTCCCACCGCGCCACCCACGCCGTCCTCACCGGCGGCGAGCCCATGTTCTTCCCCGCCATCGATGACCTCGTCCACGCCCTCCGCGCCCGCAACATCCACATCACCATCGAGACCGCCGGCACCCTCCACCGCACGCTCCCCTGCGACCTCATGTCCATCAGCCCCAAGCTCTCCAACTCCACGCCCAACCCCCCGGGGGAGCGGGCTTTCAGCCCGCAGCACCCCGCCTCCGCCCTCTCCTCCACCGCGCTCTCGCAATGGGCCACCCGCCACGATGAGCGCCGCCTCAACATCCCCATCCTCAACCAGCTCCTCGCCGACTACCCAGACCACCAGCTCAAGTTCGTCGTCTCCAACCCCGCCGACCTCGCCGAGATCGACGCCCTCCTCGCCCAACTGTCAAACTGGCAGCCCAGCGACGTCCTCCTCATGCCCGAAGGCACCTCCCTCCCCACACCCGCCGCCAAGGCCTGGATCACCCAGACCTGCCTCTCCCGCGGCTTCCGCTACTGCCACCGCCTCCACCTCGACCTCTTCGGCAACACCCGCGGCACCTAACCGTTAACCCCCCCGGCACACCAGTTGCACCCACCCCGGGGTGCCACCGGCCGCCCGGGTGCCACGGGCCCGTCCTCGGGCCGTGCCCTCACACCGCGCGCACCTTTAGAGAGAGCCGAACACCACACCCCCATTCCCCCAATGAACATCGACGCCCCCTCACGCGTCGAATACTCCAGCATGACAAGGACCTCCCCCATGTCCAAGCCCTCCCCCGCCCTCACCACCCTCCTGCTC
>JAEYTB010000100.1 GCA_023434205.1 Planctomycetota bacterium
TCCGCCGTCATCGTGACCGAATAGCCGCGGTCGAGCACCCGCAGCGGTCCCACGGCGTTCAACTGCCGCTCGTTGGCCAGGGCCTTCGCGCGGCTCGACTGAATCCGGGACTGCACGGACGCGTGCAGCCGCTGCTCGGCGAGGGCAAGGCGGCCGGTGATGCGGGCCTGGACCGCGCGGGGGTGGCCGCGTTCGAGCCTCGCCGCGGACTGATCGAGGCGGTGGTGGAGGGCCGTGAGGTGTGCCGCCGCACCGGCGTGGAGGGCGTCGGCCTGCGTGTCCAGCCGCTCACGGGCGAGGGCGATGACCTGGCGCGGGTTCAGGAAGAAGGGCTGTCGTGCGACGCCGACGAGCCGCTGGCGGTCAAACTTGGTGTGCCGCTGCACGGTGGCCGTGAGCCGCGCGCCCAACGAGTCGAGTTGTCGCAGCAGAGCCGGCGTATCGGGCGTGAGGCGAACCGCCGCCTGCGTCGGCGTCGCGCAGCGTTCATCGGCGACAAGCTCCGCGATGGTGGTGTCCGTCTCGTGCCCGATCGCGGCGACGATTGGCAGCCTGCACGCGAAAACCGCGTCCGCAACCTCCCGCTCGTTGAACGCCCACAGATCCTCCAGCGAACCCCCGCCGCGGGTCAGCAGGATGGCGTCGATGCCCAGCCCCGCGGCATTGGCGTCCAGGTAGCGGACGGCCTCGGCCACCTCCGGCGCGGAGTTGCGGCCCTGCATTCGAGCGTCCACCACCAGCACCCCCACCGCCGGGCAGCGCCGTTTCATGGTCACGAGCACATCCTGGAGGGCAGCCCCGGTCTTGCTCGTGACCACCGCGATGCGGCGCGGGAAGGTCGGGAGCGGCACCTTGCGCTCAACGTCGAAGTAACCCAGCCCCTTGAGCTCCGCGCACAGAGCCCGGTACGCCAGCTCCAGAGCCCCCGCGCCCACAGGCTCCACGCTGTCCAGGACGACCGACACCTTGCCGGACTTGGCGTAGAACTCGACCAGCCCGCGGGCGACGACCTGCTGGCCGTTGGCGGGCGTGAAACCGGCGCGCCGGGCTGCATTCTGGAACATCACGCACGAGACCACGGCGTTGGCGTCCTTGAGGTCGAAGTACCAGTGCGTGCGGTCGCGGAACCCCGTGACCTCGCCGACGAACCGGACCGGGAGCGGGATGCCGGACTTGAGGGCCCCCTCGATCCGTGCCGCAAGTTGCGTGACGGAGATCACACCCTGCTCGGACTTGGGCGGCTCAAAGGGGAGGCGGGACATGGGGGCAGTCTAGCGGGGCGGGCACTACAGTCCCCCGTGCTCCCCGGCCAGACCACCGCCCGCCCGCGCACCCTCGACGAGCTCCTGGGCCCCGAGCTCGCCGGCCGGCTCGACCGGCTCGACCTGCTCTCCCGCAAGATGCTCGCCGGCAAGCTGCCCGGCGAGCGCCGCTCCAAGCGCCGCGGCCGCAGCGTGGAGTTCGACGACTTCCGCAACTACGTCCCCGGCGATGACCTCCGCCACATCGACTGGAACATCCTCGCCCGCCTCGACAAGTTCTTCATCAAGCTCTTCCGCGAAGAAGAAGACCTCGCCCTGCACCTGGTCATCGACGCCTCCGCCTCGATGGACGCGGGCACGCCCAACAAGCTCATCTACGCCCACCAGCTCGCGATGGCCCTGGGCTACATCGGCCTCGTCAACCAGAACCGCGTCTGCGTCTCCACCTTCGGCGGGCCCGACCCCGACGAGCCCACCTCCTCCAGCCGCCTGCGCCAGCTCACCCCGATCCGCGGCCGCAACAGCGTGCAGCGGCTCGCCGCGTTCCTGCTCGAGAACCTCGCCAACGCCTCGCGCCGCAGCCTCGCCACCGGCCCAGCCCCCGACGACCTCTTCGCCTCCGCGATGCGCAGCGTGGGCGTTAACCGCGCGGGCCGGGGCGTGATCGTCGTGCTCTCCGACTTCCTGCTGCCGGGCGGCGGCGCCGACGGCTTCCAGTACCTGGGCGCCGCGACCATGGACGGCGCCTTCGACACCTACTGCCTGCAACTGCTCTCGCCCGCGGAGATCGACCCCTCGCGCGACCTGGAGCGCGGGCTCGTCGGCGACCTGCGCCTGACCGATGTCGAGACCGGCGCCGCCGCGGAAGTCACCGTCACGCCCGCGGCAGTCCTCCGCTACAAGTCCGCACTCCAGCAGCACAACGAGCGGCTGAAGGCCGAGTGCCTCAGCCGCGGGATCGCGTACTTCATGGTGCCGACGGACACACCGGTGGACCAGTTGATCCTGGGTTCACTTCGCAAAGGCGGCTTGCTCCGGTAGGGTGCCACGGGCCCGTCTTCGGGCCGTGCCCGGTCGTCCACGCGAACACCTGATTCTCGTCCACTGCGACCACGCAACCCCCGCGTATGATTGACAATGAGCACGCTCGCCGAAATCGAGGCCGCCGCTGACGCCCTCCCGCCCGCGCAAAAGCAGGAACTACTGCTGTTCCTCGCCGCTCGCCTGCGCGCCCATGGCGGGCCCATCCCATCCCCGCGCAAGTTCCCCCGTGAGCAGATCCAGCAGTGGATCGCCGACGACGAGGCGGCGATGAACCGCGGCGAGCGTAGCCAGTGAGGCTTTTCCTCGACACCAGCGTGCTGCTGGCTGCGAGCGGTTCTGAGAAGGGCGCTTCGCGCGAGGTCTTCCGCCTTGCCCACGTGCATGAATGGCGGCTATTGGTCACGCCCTATGTCATTGAAGAAGTGCTGACAAACCTGCCCAATCTCGGCCATCAGGCCACTGCAGACTGGGCAAAGCTCCGTCCCGACCTGGCGCTTGTGGACGACGTCCTGACCATTGACAGGCCAGCCGTGTTCGGGCCCGCCAAGGATCGACCCATACTCTTCAGTGCCCTGGCTTGGTCGGAGGTGCTTCTGACCTTGGACCGTTCCGACTTCGGAAGCTCGCTCGGCGGGGCGTTCTACGGATTGACCATCGTGACGCCGGGAATGTTCCTTGAGAGGGAACGAGCGGCGGGTCGGCTGCGAGAACGACCGCACTGACCATCTCGTCGCTTCGCTTCTTGAGCTACAACTCCACGACCCGCTCCCCCGCAACCCCAAACACCCGCTCCCCCCGCCGCTTCCCCACAGGCCCGCCCGCTGTGAACGTGCTGAACGCCGGCAGAACCGCCACACCCAGCCCCACGCAGAAGCAGGCCAGCTTGAGCGAGTCCGACGCCGACCTCAGCGTCACCGCCGGGTGCAGGTGCCCGGCCCACACGTACCGCCCCGCCGCGGCCTCGGGCACGTGCTGGAACCGGAACGGCCCCTCGTCGTACACCGCGGGCAAGACTTCCATCCCCCACGCACCCCGCACCACCTCAAGCCCGCGGTCGTGGTTCCCCGGCACCAGCCCAAACTCAACAGGACACGCCGCCCGCCACGCCGCGAAGCACTCCACCATCGCCGGCGTCAGCCCCGCCGGCCCGTGCAGCAGGTCGCCCAGCACCAGCAGCCGCGCTGCCCCCGTCAGCCGCACCGCCGCGTCCAGCCGCGACACCTGCTCATCAAACACCGCCCGCGGCACGGGCATCCCGAACTCCCGCATCCCCTCGCACTTGTCCAGGTGTACATCCGCCACCAGCAGCGTCCGGCGCGCGGGCCAGTACGCGGCGCGATGCGGCAGCAGCACCACCGCCTCGCCCGCGACCTCGATCGTCAGCGACCCCGCGCCCTGTTCCACCGTTCCTGCGCTCACTCCCACGCACTCCACTGCCCGCGCATCTTCGCGATGCGCTCGGCCACCGTCTCGCTCGTCAACCTCGACGCCTGACGCTCCATCAGCAGCGGGAAGGATAACGGCGTCAGGCGCTCGGGCTCAACCACCACCAGTTTGGAGGAGGCGATGCGGTCCAGCGTCCGTGCCAGGCGGCTGTGCTCAAAGTGCTTGTCCATCACCTCCCGCCGCGCCTGGTGTACCAGCAGGTTCTGCGGGTCAAAGTCGTTCAGCACGTCGAACAGCAGCGTCGCGCTCGCCTGGAACTGCTTCCCGCTCTTGCGCATCCCGGGGTAGCTCTGGAACACCAGCCCCGCCACCCGCGCGATGTCCCGGAACTGCAAGCGTGCAAGCTGCGTGATGTTCACGCTCTCCAGCGTGTCCTCCACCAGCCGCTCCTTGCTGAACAGCGCCGGCGTCAGCAGCTCGCGGAAGGGGAACGCCTCCGCGCTCAGAATCTCGAACCCGTAGTCGTTCACCGCGATCGAGAAGCTCGCCTTGCGCAACCTCGACAGCCGCAGCGCCAGGATCGCCGCCAGCCCCCCGCTCACCTGCCGCCCCTCGAACGGGAACATGAACAGGTGCGAGCCCTCCCGCGTCCGGCTCAGCTCCACCAGCACCTCATCATGCCGCGGCACGCGGCTCAGCCGCTGCTGCACCTCCGCCAGCGGGCGGGCCGCCTCCAGCTCGATGCAGTCGTATTCCCCATCCGCCGCACGCTCGATCTCCCGCCGGATCGCCTCCGCCAAACTCTCGCTGATCGGCAGCTTCGTCCCGCCCCATGTAGGCGTGTACGACACCTTGCCCTTGCCCGGCCGCACGTACGCCGTGAGGTCCTTGATGAACGCGAACTTCAGCACCCGCCCCGCGAACACGAACTGCTGCCCCTCGCGGAGCTGCGCAATAAAGTTCTCCTCGATCCGCCCCAGCGACCTGCCCCGCACCATCCGGATGTCCAGCGTTGCGTCGCCCGTGATCGTGCCCACGTTGAGCCTGTGCAACTGCGCCACCCGCGCCTTCACCACGCGGTAGCGTCCATCCTCCCCCGGCGCCACGCGGTGAAAGTCCGGGTACGCCGCGAGCGTGCCCCCGCCATCCCTCACCAGCGCCAGAGCCCACTCGAACTCCTGCCACGTAAGCTCCCGGTACGACCACGCCCGCCGCACCTCCTCAAACATGGCACGCGCCTCGAACCCGCCCCCCAGCGCGCACGTCACCAGGTGCTGCGCCAGCACATCCAGCGGCTTGTCCATCGGCATCCGCGGCTCGATCTCCCCCGCCTCCAGCGCCCGCCGCGCCCCCGCGACCTCGAACAACTCCAGAGCGTGCGTGGGCACGCACGTGATCCGGCACGGTGCCAGCGGCCGGTGGCTGCTCCGCCCCGCCCGCTGCGCCACCCGCGCGATCCCCTTGGGCGAGCCGATCTGAAACACCCGCTCAACGGGCGAGAAGTCCACCCCCAGGTCCAGCGATGAAGTCGCGACGCAAATGCGCACCGCCCCGCCCTTGAGCCCCGCCTCCACACGCTCCCGCTCGGCGCGGTCGATCGAGCCGTGGTGCAGCGCCATCACGTCCGCCCACTCCGGCTTGGCCCACGCGATCGCGTGGTACCACCGCTCTGCCTGCGACCGCGTATTCGTGAACAGCAGCGTCGCCACCGCCGGGTCCAAGGCCTCCAGCACCTCCGGCAGCATCACCAGCCCCCTGTGCCCCGCCCACGGCAGCCTTCTCAGGTCCTTGGGCAGCACGCTGTCCACGACCACCGGCCGGTCCATGCGGCCCCTCACCACCGCCGGCTCGACCCCCACCCCCACCACCGCCTGCGCCGCCTCCTCAATGTTCCCGAGCGTCGCCGACAGCGCCCACGTCCGCATCGCC
>JAEYTB010000108.1 GCA_023434205.1 Planctomycetota bacterium
CAGTGCCGCACCCGCGCCACCGCCCCGAACGTGTTCGTCCGCACCCGCAGGTGCGCCACCTCGCGCAGGTACTCAAAGCTGTGCGGCTTGGGCTGGATCGGGTACTTGTCCGGGTCCTCCACCCACCCCACCACCCGCACCGCCGTCGCCGCGATCTCCGCGCCCCCCTTGGGGTTCGTCACGATCACGCCATCGCACTCGATGCTCGCACCAGTCACCAGCTTCGCCACCTCGCCCGCGTAGTTGGCCAGGTCCGCCTTCGCCACGATCTGGATCGTGTCAAAGCACGTCCCGTCGTGCAGGGCAATAAACGACATCCCCCCCTCCGCCTTGCTGTCCCGCCGCGTGCGCACCCAGCCCTTCACCGTCACGTTCGTCCCGGGCGCAGCCCTGAGGGCCTTGGCAACAGGAATCCACTGGCTTTCCGCGGCAGGAGCTGGCATCATCGGTGTGGTCATGGCTGGGGCTCTGGTACAGGGTGCGTTCAGGGGCGGGATGGTAGGAGGACCCCCCCCAAACCGCGAACCCCCCCGCACAAACGTCCCCCCACACCATCACCGTCTCACCGTCTCACCGTTGCCCCACCTGTCGCACTGTCGCACCATCGCACTGTCGCACTTTCGCACTTTCGCTCTTTCGCTCTCCCGCTCTACCTCATCAAGTTGTACTTCACAATACACCACAGCGCCTGCACCCCATCCTGCCACGAGATCTTCTTCCCTTCCTCATACGTCCGCCCGCTGTACGAGATCCCCACCTCGTACACGCGGCAGCGCTGCTTGGCCACCTTCGCCGTGATCTCCGGCTCAAACCCGAAGCGGTCCTCCTCGATCGTGATGTTCCTGATCACCTCCGCCCTGAACAGCTTGTAGCACACCTCCATGTCCGTCAGGTTCAGGTTGGTCAGCATGTTCGAGAACGTCGTCAGCACCCGGTTCCCCACCGAGTGCCAGAAGTACAGCACCCGGTGGCTCTCCCCGCCGATGAACCGCGACCCGTACACCACATCCGCCTTCCCATCCAGGATCGGCTTCAGCAGCCTGGGGTACTCCGCCGGGTCGTACTCCAGGTCCGCATCCTGGATGAGCACCAGGTCCCCCGTCGCCGCCGCGATCCCCGTCCGCAGCGCCGCCCCCTTCCCCCTGTTCACCTCATGCCGGAAGACGCGGAGGTTGTACGTGGGCGCGAGCTGGTTCAGCTTCTTCGCCGTCCCATCCCGCGAGCAGTCATCGACGCAGATGATCTCCTTCTCGATCCCCTCCAGCGGCACCGCATGCACCGCGGCGAGCAGCTTCTCAATGGTGGGCGCTTCGTTGTACGCGGGGATGATGATGGAAAGGCGCATGGTGCGGCAAGGCTCCGATGGTCAGCCATCGTAACGGGGGCGGTACACCATGCTTGGGAAGGGGCAGGCCGCCGTTGCGGTCAACGGGGGGCATTCGCCCAGCCGTAGGGGAAGTTGAGCGGCGGGTCCGAGAGCTTGTACCAGCTTGTCACGGTCAGCTTGGTGCTGATGTACAGGTCGTTGGCCTCGAAGTCCCGCAGCCGGTCCTGGATCCGTTCCTGCCGGTCCGAGGGCGGCCGGAACAGGTTCACCGAGCCGTCCACGTACGCGACGTGCCCGCCGTAGTCGTGCCGCATCGTGACCTGATCCTCGTTCCCGAACATGCCGTCGCGGTACTGCTGGTTCCAGATGATCGTGCTCTCTTCCACGAACAGCGGCACGCTGTAGAAGAAGGTGAGCGTGGACACCAGCCCCGGGGCGAGGATGTTCCCCCCCGTGTTCTGCGGCTGGATGTACCCCACCTTGGCCTGCGTGCCCAGCTTCAGGCCCTCAAGCTCATCGATCATCGTGTAGTCGAACTGCACGCCCGTCCGGTTGTTCCACATGTTCTGCGAAGAGGTGCCGTTCGCGCTCCGGCGCTTGTTGGTCGGGCATTCGGCAATCTCGTGCGCGTTGGAGGCGTACTCAAACAGAAAGCCCGGCGTCCGGATGCCGTGGTTCGGAAGGTGCCGGCCCCAGTACGGGCCGGGAACGATCTGCGCCCACATCGCGACGTTTCTATCCTCGGGCTGCACAACCGGATCGATATTCGGGTTCCACTGCCGCTGCCCGTTGGGCCACGAAAGTCGCGGCGCGATCGGCCACACCTGGTCCCCAAAGTCCGAGGCGTACGTCAGGGCCGCGGTGCCGATCTGCCGGATGTTCGACAGACACTTAAGCTGCTTCCCGCTCTCCCGCGCCTTCCCCAACGCCGGCAGCAAGAGCCCGATCAGCAGCGCGATGATCGCGATGACCACAAGCAACTCAATCAGCGTGAAGCCGCGCCGGGTCTTCATGTTCTACTTCCTCGGGCCAGGGGGTGGGCCGTGGGTGAGGTCCGGAACCGGTACCTCCCCCAGTCTACAGGGATGCCCCACGCCGTGGAACCCTTCAGCCCCGTTTGGGAGCAAATTCCCCCCCGGGGCGTTCCGAGAAGCCCCCCCTAGACTTGCCCCGCCATGCGCCCGGACCACCACCCAAGGCTCACCGCCGACCCCCTGGGCATAACCAGTCAGGAGTTCGTTCTCCACGCGCGCTCCGCCGGCGTCAGCGATTCCCACGCCCTGGCCATGTACCGCGCCCTCTACCGCAACGCCGACCCCGGCCGCCTCCCCTTTACGCCCCCCACCATCACCAAGGTCCTCCGCGAGCAGTCCCCCGAGGGCGAGGTCGTCAAGTTCCTCACCCAGGTCCCCGCCCCCGACTCCGGCCCCGAAGCCCTCCGCGCCGCCCCCCTCGAGGTCGAGTCCGTCCTTATCCCCATGATCGGCTCCCTGGGCGTCAGCACCTACACCCTCTGCGTCTCCAGCCAGGTCGGCTGCGCCATGGGCTGCGGCTTCTGCGAAACCGCGCAGATGGGCCTCATCCGCTCCCTCTCCGCGGCAGAAATCGTCGCCCAGTGGTACGCCGCCCGCCACATGATCGGCATCGCCCCCAAGAACATCGTCTTCATGGGCATGGGCGAGCCCATGCACAACTACGACAACGTCATCCACGCCGTCGCCATCCTCAAGGACCACAACGGCCCCCGCGTCCCCATCAGCAACATCACCATCTCCACCGTCGGCAACGTCGACGGCATCCGCAAGATGGCCGAGCAGATCAAGCAAGACGGCTGGCACCGCCTCAACATCGCCCTCTCCCTCAACGCCCCCAACGACGCCGTCCGCTCCCAGATCATGCCCATCAACAAGACCTGGGACATGCACGCCCTCCAGGAAGTCCTCCTCGCCTGGCCCAAGTTCGCCGGCAACAAGATCTGCGTCGAGTACGTCCTCATCCCCGGCGTCAACGACCAGCCCCAGCACCTCGCCGAGATCGCCGCGTTCATGGAGCCCTTCAAGGAAACCGACAAACACGGCAGGCCCACCAGCAAGCCCCGCGCCCTCATCAACCTCATCCCCTACAACCCGCGCCGCAACTCCCCCTGGCCCGCCCCCACCGAGGAGCAGGTCGAGGCCTTCCTCTCCGGCCTCATCGGTGCGGGCGTCTTCGCCAAGCGCCGCCGCACCAAGGGCCGCGCGATGATGGGCGCCTGTGGCCAGCTCGGCGCCGCCCACATCCGCAACCGTCGCCTCGTCCAGCCGACCATCTCGGGCACGGGTGGCGCCTAGGTGCGAGGCCTCAGGAACACAAGGCTGCACTCGCGCCGAGCGCTGGAGCGCAACCTCCCGGTCCACCGCGCGATCCTCCACCGCGAACCAACCACCCCCACCCCTGCCCCGCGCCGCCGCTGGAAGCGTTGGGTGCTCGTGGCCTACGCCCTTGCACTCGCCCTCTCCCACCTCACCCAGCACTACCAGCCCAAGCCCCCCCCGCTGCCGGGCACCTTCAGCATCACCATGCCCAGCCCACGGGCCGGCCGCGCCCCCGAGCGGGTCGTCTACATGGACTGGCGACTGCCCCGCGAGGGTGAACAGCCCGCCGAGGAACCCGGCGGAGAAGTCCACGCCGAGAGCCGCCCCCCCGTCATCCTCATCCACGGCTCCCCCGGCCGCGCCGCCCTGTTCGCGCAGATGGCCCCGCTCATCGCCGAAGCCGGCTACCGCGTCATCGCCGTGGACCTCCCGGGCTTCGGCGACTCCTCCCGCAACATCGCCGACCGCTCCATGCGCGGCCACGCCGGCCGCATGCTCCGCCTGATGGACACCCTCGACATCGGCCGTGCCCACGTCGTCGGCTGGTCCAACGGCGGCGGCGTCGCGCTCCACATGGCCGACGACGCCCCCCACCGCATCGCCAGCCTCACCATGCTCGCCGCCGTGGGCGACCAGGCGATGGAGGGGTCCGGGTGCTACACCTTCGAGCACTTCAAGTACGCATTGGGCATCGCCACCTTCGGCGGCCTCCCCGAGTTCCTCCCCCACTTCGGCCGCCTGGGAACCTACGGCTCGCGCACCGGCTTCCTCTGGAACTTCTGGGAGAGCGACCAGCGACCCCTCCGCGCCATCCTCGAGCGCCTCGCACTGCCAACCCTCTTCGTCCACGGCAGGCAGGACTGCTTGCTCAGCGCCAACGCCGCGCTCCGCCACCACGCGCTCGTCCAGAACAGCAGCCTCGTCCTCCTCCGCGCCAACCACTTCCTCCCCCTCACCCACCCCGAGCAGACCGCGGCGGTCATGGTCCCGTTCTTCGAACGGCACGACGAGCCCGGTGTCGTCGAAGAACGCACCCTCACCAACCTCGACCCCGAGCCGCCCAAGACCGGCGTCCTGGGCGCAATGCACCGCGGCGCAGACTGGCTGTCCGTTCGGCACTGGTCCCTCCAGGCGGCCGCGCTCGCCGTGGTCACCGCGGCGGCCCCTGCCGCGGGCGCCGTGGCCGCCGCGTGGCTCGTGACTGTGCTCTCGGTGGACTACCTCGTCGCCCTCGTGGGTGTCGGCGCGGGGATCGTGCTCCAGTGCCTCGTGCTGATGGCGCTGTGGAAACGCGCCGGCGTCTCACAATCGGACTGGGCGCGGCGGATGTCCCGCGGCCCCTTCGCCGAGGGTTGGGCCTGCACCTTCGTGCCCCTACTCCGCGCCCGCAGCGCGCAGGGCGCGGGAGGCAGCGGCGCGAGCGCCGGCCCGCGGCTCCGATTCATCGCCGGCCGCGCCGCGGCCTCGCTGCTCTGGGCCCTGATCGCCTACGGCGCCGCCCTCGCCGCCATGGTCGCGCTCCACCGCCATGCGCAGCCCGTGACGCTGTGGAAGCTGCTCCCCGCCGCGCTGGGGCTGATGGTGCTGGCGTGTGCCCTGCCCGCGCTGGTGACCGCCCGCGGCCGCGGCTGGCTGCTCGGCCGCATCGAGCGCGTCCTCCGCTATGAGTACTGGCCCGCATCAGTCTTCTACCTCCCCCTCGTGCCGTACATCGCGTGGCTTATCCTCAAGCACCGCTCCATCACCGTGCTCACCTGCTGCAACCCCGGCATCGAGAACGGCGGCGGCTTCATCGGCGAGAGCAAGCACGACATCATGCGCCGCCTGGGCGATGCCCCCGGCGTGCTCCCCACGCTGCTCATCGCCCCCGGCACGCCGCGGGAGCGCGCGGACCAGCTCGCCCGCGCCATGCGCCGCGCCGAGATCGGCTTCCCCGTGATCCTCAAGCCCGATGCCGGCCAGCGCGGCTTCGGTGTCGCCCTCGTCGAGTCCGAAGCGCAGGCGCGCCGCTACTTCCAGACCATGACCACCCCCGCCGTCGTGCAGCCCTACGCGCCCGGCCCCTCCGAGTGCGGCGTCCTCTGGGCTCGCCACGCCGGCGGCCCGCGCGATGGGCTCGAAGGCTTCATCTTCTCGATCACCCGCAAGGAGTTCGCGGTGCTGACGGGCGACGGCACTCGGACGATCGAAGAGCTCATCCTCGCCCACCCCCGCTACCGCCGCCAGGCCGCGACCTTCCTCGAGCGCCTCAAGGACCGCGCCTCGGAGGTGCTGGGCGCGGGCGAGAAGCTGCGGCTGGTGATGGCCGGGAATCACTGCCAGGGCACGCTGTTCACGGATGGGGCCGACCTCATCACGCCGGAGCTGACGCGGGCGGTGGATGCGCTCGCCGCGGGGTTTGAGGGGGGGCTGGACTTCGGCCGCTTCGACCTGCGGTACGAGAGCGACGAGGCGCTGCGGCGGGGAGAGGGGTTTGATGTGGTCGAGCTGAACGGGACCACGAGCGAATCGACGAACTTGTACGACCCTGGCAAGAGCCTGTGGTGGGCGTACGGCGTGCTGTTTGCGCAGTGGCGGCTGCTGTTCGAGCTGGGCGCAGCGCGCCGGCGCGCGGGGGCGCGGCCGATGGGTATCGGGTTGCTGGTGGGGACGGTGTGGGAGCACTACCGCACACGGGCGGGGAGAGCGGTGTCGGACTAGCTTGAGTTGCGGGTGGTGGTGAGGGCGGCGATGCGCCAGGTGGCGGCGGGGCTGTCGCGCGTGAGCGTGAAGGTGGCGTGCGTGGGTTGATGGCCGGGGCGGAGGATGCGCGTGCGGGCGGTAACGGTGCCGTCGTGCTCGGTCTCGCTGTCGCTGAGGAAGGCGCAAGCGCCCAGGAGCAGGTGCGCATCGCAGGCATCGCGCGCGCGGGCGAACCTGTCGGGGTTGCCGGGCACGGGCATCTGGTTCACGTGAGCGCCGTCGGCGAAGAGGGCGTGGAGCCTGGTGAGGGTGGCGGCGGGGTTGGCGCGCGAGTGGGTGGTGAGGATGGTCTCGACGTGGTCGAGGAGGGAGGCAGGGGTGGGGAAGGTGGGAAGAGGTTTGGAAGGCACCCCCTCCGCCTCGCAGGGCGTCGGCACCTCCCCCGCAGAGCCGGGGGAGGAGTGAGGACCTGTGCCTCGAGGACTCGGCACCTCTGCCGCGGGGGCGGGGGAGGAGTGGGCGGGGTGTTGGCGCGGTACGGGTTGGGGGCGCGGGGTGTGGGCGCGCGGTGCGTGCGTGGTGGGGAGCTTGATGGGGGTGATATAGCGGAGGAGGAGGTTGGCGGCGCGGCGGAACTCGGCGGGGTCGGTGACGGTGGGGAGTCGCGCTTCGAGTTGTTTGATGAGGGTGAGGCGGGTTTGGAGGGTGTGGGCGAGGAGGGTGGTGTTGGCGGAGGCGAGTTGCGACTGTTGGAAGGCTTCGGTGCGCTGCTTGATGTCGGGGCGTTGAACCCAGTCGATGAGGGTGGCGATGGGGGTGTTGGTGGCGGCGGAGAGGAGTTCGAGGTTGAGGTGGTTCGCGATGTAGGTGGAGAAGAGGGTGGAGTCGTGGTTGGAGAGAGGAAGAGGTGAAGAGGTGAAAAGGTGGGGAGGTGAGTTGGAAGGCACCCCCTCCGCCTCGCAGAGTCTCGGCACCTCCGCCGCGGGGGCGGGGGAGGAGTGTGGGGCGAGGATTTCGGGGGCGGCGGGCATGGCGAACGGAAGACTAACCATGCCGCGGGGGAGTGCAAGGGGGAGCGGGGTTGGAATTGGGGGCTTGCCGGTTTTTTGCGCACAATGGTGAACGGGGTGCGCGCGGGATGAGCGGTGAACCGGCGCATGGCGTGATTATCAGCCAAGTGCGTTCAAGGGACCGAGTGCGACCTCGAGCGAAATCACGTGAGGCAAGCCGAGTTTGGAAGTACCTTGTTCCTATGCGAAGCCTGACGATTCTGGTGGTGTTGCTTCTTGCAGCCGCGGCTTGTTCGAACGCGGCCGGCCAGTCGTGCGCGTACGACACGTGGAACGCCGCGGGAGTGGTGCCGTTCCGGTCCGGGGGCAACTACGACGGGGTGGAATGGGACCCGGACGGGTCGGGGCCGATGCCGCGTGTGGTGG
>JAEYTB010000162.1 GCA_023434205.1 Planctomycetota bacterium
GCCGTGGCCGCCGGGAGCTTCAACACGCTCGCCGCGGCTCTGAAGGCGGCGGGCCTGGTCGACGTCCTCAAGGGCAAGGGCCCGTTCACGGTCTTCGCGCCCACCGACGAGGCGTTCGCCAAGCTCCCCGCGGGGACGGTCGAGTCGCTGCTCAAGCCTGAGAACAAGGCCAAGCTCACGGCGATCCTCACCTACCACGTCGTGCCGGGCAAGGTGATGAGCAAGGACGTCAAGACCATGAGCGCGGGGACCGTCAACGGCCAGCGCATCGACCTGGCCGTCAACGGCAAGAACGTCACCGTGGACAAGGCCAAGGTGACCGCGGTGGACGTCGAGGCCAGCAACGGCGTCATTCACGTGATCGACTCGGTCATCCTCCCCAGCGAGAACGACATCGTCGCCACTGCGGTGGGCGCCGGACAGTTCAAGACGCTCGCCACCCTGCTCGACAAGGCCGGCCTGGTCGGCGCGCTCCAGGGCGAGGGCCCCTTCACCGTCTTCGCGCCCACCGACGCGGCGTTCGCCAAGCTCCCCAAGGAGACGGTGGACAGCCTCCTCAAGCCTGAGAACAAGGACCAGCTCGCCGCGATCCTGAAGTTCCACGTCGTCCAGGGCCGCGTCTACTCCGACGCCGCGGCCAAGGGCGCTGAGGTCGCGACCCTCCAGGGCCAGACCATCACCACCAAGGGCAAGGGCGGGACGGTCATGGTCCAGAACGCCACGGTGACGAAGGCCGACATCGACGCCAGCAACGGCGTGATCCACGTCATCGACACGGTCATTCTGCCCAAGTGACGGGCAGCGTCGGCGCTTCTCCTTACGATGCTGCGGGGCCTGCCGGCTCCGCGGCGTCTTTCCCGGGAGGGTCCTGTGGCAGCCGCCGCGTGCTCCAAGCAAGTCCGGTGCGGGCCCCTGTTCAGCGCCCCCTCAGGCCTGATTCAATGGCCGCTCCCGCCCGCGCCGCCCACTTACAATGGTTTGTCGGGGGCCCCCGTGCCCGGTGCCCCGCGACCCCTGCCGGCGGACCGGGCCAGCCATCACGATCGGTGCCCTATCTCCTCTGAGTACCTCCTCCATCGTGTCAGCACGGGCGATTCCGCCGCGGTCAAGGAGCTGATCGCCCGCTTCGGCGGCCTGGTGTGGTCGCTCGCGCGCCGGCTTGGCCTGCCGGACACGGAGACCGAGGACGCCGTCCACGAGGTGTTCACGGAGCTGTGGCGGAACGGCGCGCGGTACGACCCCGCGATCGCCTCCGAGACGGCGTTTGTGGCCACGATCGCCCGCCGCCGGCTGATCGACCGCCGGCGGAAGGTCGGCCGCCAGCCCCTTAAGACCCAGATCACCGAATCCGAGCCCGCCCGCGGCACCGACAGCGGGGCCCGCCCCGAGGTGGGCGAGGAGGCCGCGATCGCCGCCCGGGCCTTCGAGCAACTCTCCGCGGAGCAGCAGCGGGTCCTGCGGCTTTCCGTGTACGAGGGGCTCTCCCACGAGCTCATTGCCCGCTCGACGGGCCTGCCCCTGGGCACCGTCAAGACCCACGCGCGGCGCGGGCTGATCCGCCTGCGCGAGATGCTCAACAAGGACCGCGCGGCGTCCGGCGCGGACAACTCCGAGTCCACCGGCCAGGCCCCCGGCCGGCGCGACGACTCCGCCGTGGGCCCGCCGGGCACGACGCCCGATGTGCCGGCCGCGAAGGAGGCGGGGGCATGAGCGCGGTCGCCTATTCCAACGAGAAGGTCGCCGAACTCCTGGCGGACCAGGCCCTGGAGGGGCTGACGCCCGAGCAGGAACTGGAGCTCGAGTCGCTGCTCGCCTCGGAGGGCGTGATCCGGGACTTCTCCTTCAGTGTCGCCGCGGCGGCGCTGGAGCTCTCGATGCTTTCGGCGCGGGAGTTGCAGCCCTGCCCCGCTCACGTGCAGTCGCGGCTGGAGCGGGCGGGCCAGCGCTGGGCGGAGGCCACGGCGTCGGTGATGCAGGCGCCGGAGATTTCGGCCCAGCCGTTCCCGGAGGTCGCCCGCCGGGCGAACCGGCTGGTGTTCAAGGTCGGGCCCTGGCTGGCCGCCGCGGCGTGCCTGATGCTCGCGGCCGTGGCGTGGTGGCCCAACCCGCCCGAGCAGGACCTGATGCAGATGGTCAACGCCGACCCGACGAGCACCTCGATGGCGTTCAGCGAGTGGGACAACCCCGAGGTTCCCGGTGTGCGTGGCGAGTGCGTCTGGTGCGAGCGGTCGCAGACGGGGTACCTGCGGTTCGCGAACCTGCCGCGGAACAACCCTGCGAAGGAGCAGTACCAGCTCTGGATCATCGACGAGCGCGGCATGGGCCAGCGGATCTCGGGCGCGATCTTCGACGCCGCGGAAGAGGGGGAGACGGTGGTGGCGATCAAGCCGGGGATCGCGGTGCGCGACGCGAAGGCGTTTGCGGTGACGATCGAGGCCCCGGGGGGGACGTGGGTGTCGGACATGTCGCGGCGGGTGGTGATCGCCTCGCGGTAGGCGTTCCGGGGATCGGGGCTGGAATCTGGGTTGTTTGATGCAGGCTGAGCGCGGGCGTGCCGGTGCTATGCTGGGCCATGGCCCATGGTCCGGGGACATCGCACTGCGGAGAGGGCGGTCGCACGCTCGCGCTGGACGTGCTGCCGTCGGCGCCGTCCCGCCCGAACAAGCCCAAGAGCCGCATGGGCAAGTGGCGTGCCGCGGTGCTCATTGGCGTTCATTTGATCATGCTGGCGCACCTGGCGCAATGGCTCTGGTCCCGCGAGCACGGGAGCGGCAAGACGATGTCGCCTGTCGAGCCCTCCGAGGCGATGTACACCATCGAGCTGGGGCAGCTCAACGCGGGGTTCGTGTTCTTCGCGCTCGCGCTGCTGGCGACGTTTATCTTCGGGCGGTTCTTCTGCGGGTGGGGCTGCCACGTGGTGGCGCTCCAGGACCTGTGCTCGCACCTCATGACCAAGATGGGCGTGCGGCCCCGGCCGCTGCGCTCGCGACTGCTGCTGCTCGCACCCACGCTGCTGGCCCTGTACATGTTCGTGTGGCCGACGTTCAAGCGGGTCGTGCTCCTGCCTATTGAGCGGTTCACGGCCGCGAAGTGGGGGTGGATTTTCCCGGAGTGGCTGATCGAGCTGCCCCGCGCCCCGCACCCGGGCTTCCGCAACGCGTTTATCGTGAAGGACTACTGGCACACCTTCCCGAGCGAGTGGTACGTCATCGTGCCGTTCTTCCTGACGGTTGGCTTCGCGGCCGTGTACTTCCTGGGCAGCAAGGGCTTCTGCACCTATGGCTGCCCCTACGGCGGGTTCTTCGCGCCGCTGGATAAGGTCTCGGTCGGCCGCATTGTCGTAAACGACAAGTGCGAGGGGTGCGGTCACTGCACCGCGGTGTGTACCTCCAACGTGCAGGTCGCCCGCGAGGTCCGCGACTTCGGCATGGTCGTGGACCCCGGCTGCATGAAGTGCCTGGACTGCGTCAGCGCCTGCCCCAACGACGCGCTGAACTTCTCCTTCGCACGCCCCGCCGTGCTTGCCAAGCCCCGGACCGCCCAGGCGCGTGCGGGCGTGTCCCAGGGCCCCAAGTGGGACCTGACGTGGTGGCAGGATGTCCTTTTGCTGGCGTTGGTCATCGCGCTGTTCATCGGCTTCCGGCAGATGTTCAACAAGATCCCGCTGCTGATGGCCGCAGGCATGGCGCTCATCGGCGGCTTCGGCGCCTGGAAGCTGTCCACGCTGCTCGCCGAGCCCAACGTCCGCCTGCAGAGCCTTCAGCTCAAGCTCCGCGGCAGGCTCCAGCCGTGGGGTTACGCCTTCGCGCTTTTGTGCGTGGGGTACCTCGCGTGGGGCGCGTGGGGGCTGACGATCCAGGCGCTGCAGTTCCGCGCCAACATGTGGGACTTGAAGGTGCTCACCCCCGCGGAGGTGGTCTTCAGCCCTGGGTACAAGCCCACCGGCGAGGACCATGACAACGCTCAGCGGGCGATCAAGCTGTACACGCTTGCTGATGGCCGCGAGTACGGCGGGTTCGGCTGGAACCACGCCGTCCCGCAGAACCTCCGCCTGGCGTGGCTCTACGCCGTGGCGGGAGACCTGACATTGTCCGAGGCGTACCTCCGCCGGGGCATCTCCATGGGACAGCCCGCCTCGGTGCAGGCCGTGCTCCAGCTTGGGGACATTCTCGCCCTCCGCGGCAAGTCCCGGCCCCAGATCAACGACGAACTCCTCGCGATCACCCGAGCGAAACCGGGGCTTTACCCCGTCGAGATGAGCGTGGCCGAGAGCCTGCTGGCCAGCGATACGCCCGCCGCAACGCGTATGGCCGAGGCTGTTCTGAACGCGACCAAGCCCGCCCCGGACCTCCACACGCGCATCCGCGCCGCCCTGCTGCTCGCCCGCGCGGGTCGAGCGGATGGGCTGGGCGCCATCGACGCCGCGATTGCCGCGGAAGAGAAGCCGGACCTCAACGGTGTGCTCTTCGCGGCGGACATCATGCTCCAGGCCGGGCGCTCGCCGCGCGCTCAGGAACTGACGGCGCTGGCGATCCGGCACCACCCCAGGGCCGCGATGGCCCACTTCCAGCACGCCCGCATGCTGGCCACGGCGAACGACCTGAACGGCGCGCTGGCGTCCCTCGCCGAGGCCTCCAGGCTGGAGCCCCGCAACCCGAGGTACCTGAGCGCCCAGGCCGAGGTGCTGATGGCGCTGGGTCGCCAGGGCGAGGCGGAGAGGCTGATGAAGGCGGCTCGCGATGCAGCGCCCCCCGCGGGCCGGTAGGCGCGATTCCTGCAATACAGTGGGCGTGAGCGGCAATTGGTGCTATACCCATCTGCCGGAGGAGGTGCCTGTGTTTGTACGCGCCGCTGCTGTTATAGGAACCGTCCTGATCGCTGGAACGACCCTGGCCGAACAGGTCACACTGACCCCGGTGCGGGACAACACGATCTACCAGTCCAACGCGGGGAACCAGAACAGCAACGCGCTGGGCTCCTACCTGTTCTGCGGCTTCACCGCCGGGAGCGAGGCCCGCAGGGCCCTGATCCAGTTCGACGTCAGCTCCATCCCGGCCGACGCCGTGATCGAGAGCGTGACCATCCAGCTCACCTTCGACCGGGCGGGCTTTGCCGGCGGCGGCCTTGACACCAAGATCCACCGCCTGGTGAGGGCCTGGGGCCAGGGAACCTCGGACGCGGGCGAGCCCGGCGGGATGGGGACCGCGGCGACCCCCGGCGACCCCACGTGGACGTTTACCCACTTCCCGACGACATCCTGGTCCCGCCCCGGCGGGGACTATGCGGACGACCCCAGCGCATCGCTCGCGGCGGAGCTGGGCGTGCAGACCTGGGCCTCGACGGCCGGGTTGGTCGCCGATGTCCAGGGCTGGCTCGCCGACCCTTCGACCAACCACGGCTGGATCGTGATCGGCAACGAGAGCACCCCCGGCTCGGCGATGCGGATGTCCTCGGTCGAGGGCCTGTCGCCGCCGGTCCTGACCGTCACCTACACCCCGGCCGGGCCGACCTGCGGCACGGCGGACTTTGACGGCGACGGCGATGTGGGCACCGATGCGGACATCGAGTCGTTCTTCGCGTGCCTGGCCGGGAACTGCTGCGCCACGTGTTTCGAGCTGGGCGCCGACTTCAACGGCGACGGCGATGTGGGCACCGACGCGGATATCGAAAGCTTTTTCCGCGTTCTGGCCGGCGGCGAGTGCTGAAGCCCGCCCGGCCCGACAACCGCGCGACCCAAACAAAAACCCCCGCCTCAGGCGGGGGTTTCTGGTTCCAAAGTGGGCGATCCGAGACTCGAACTCGGGACCTCATGCGTGTCATGCATGCGCGCTAGCCAACTGCGCCAATCGCCCATTCCCGCTCTCGCGGCGGGGCAGAGTATATCGGCCTGAACCCCGGATGTCCTGCACCCCCGCCTCAGCAGGGGTTGCCGGCCAGCACCCGGAAGAAGGCCTCGATATCCGCGTCCGTGCCGGTATCGCCGTCCCCGTCGAAGTCGGCCCCGGCCGAGAAGCACGTCCCACAGCAGTTGCCCGCCAGGCAGGCGAAGAAGGCCTCGATGTCGGCGTCGGTGCCGGTGTCGCCGTCGCCATCAAAGTCGGCCGTCCCGCACCCGCCGCCGAGCTGGGCCCGCAGGTGGGCGAGGGCCGCCTCGGCGTTCACCAGGCCGTGCCCGAACAGGGGGTCCCAGCCGGCGTCGCCCAGGTCGGTCGCCGACTGCTCGATGGCCGCCCGCACCTGGGCCACGGTGGGGGTCTGCGGCGCGACGCCGCCGATGATCAGGGCCGCGACGCCCGCCACGTGGGGGCAGGACATCGACGTCCCGCTCTTGTTGGCGTAGCCGTGCCCGGACTGGCCGATCGCCACGGTGGTCACGGGGCTGCCCGCGGCCTGGAGCGTGTCACCGTCGGCCTGGTTGATCCCGACCACCGGGATCGGGACGTTCATGTTCAGCGTTCCGCCGGCGAAGTTGCCGCTGACGTTGTTCGAGATGATCACGCCGATGGCGCCGGCGTCCAGGGCGTTCTCAACCTTGGTCTGGAACGTCACCGACCCATTGGCGTCCCCGCCGCGGCGGATGTGCGCGATGTTGCCGCTGACGAGCGCCGGGAAGTCCGAGGGCTGCGAGCCCACACCGCAGTACACGGCCTGCCCGGTGGCCGAGCCGATCGCACTTCCGGTCATGATCACGCCGTTGCGGGGCGTGCCGCCCCACGTCGCGGTGGCACTGATGATGGGCACGGTGCTGAGCACGTTGACGCCCGGGGCCGACACGGAGATATGGGGCCCAAAGTTCGAGAAGCTCGCGCGGTTCTGGTTTGAGTCCACCGCCGCGATCGACATGCAGCCCGCGTACGAGGCGGGGTAGCTGGGGATGTCGTTGTTGGAGTTGCCCGCGGAGGCCATGATGACGACGTTGGCCGCCACGGTCGCGGTGATCACGTCCTGGCCCGCCTGCGAGGCCCCGCCCCCGCCCAGCGACATGCTGATGACCTTGGCCCCGTTCTCCACCGCCCACTCGATGCCCGCGAGCACGCCCGCGTCCGACCCCGAGCCGCCGTTGGACAGCACCTTGCCGATCATGAGCTGGGCCTGGGGGGCCACGCCCACCACGCCGATGTCATTGTCCAGCCCGAGCACGGTGCCCGAGCAGTGCGTGCCGTGGGTGTGCAGGTCGTCCACCGCCTGCCCGTTGATGAACGAGGCGGTGAGCACGGGCGTGGGCAGGTCCGGGTGCGTCAGGTCGACGCCGGTATCGAGCACGGCCACCCGCACGCCCTGGCCGCGGCTGTCGGTCCACGTCTGGGGCGCCCGCACCATGTTGATGCCGTAGGGGGTGGTCTGCGCATGGGCCGTGCGGACATAGTCGGGTTCCGCGTACTGGACCTCGGGGAACCCCAGCAGGGCCGTGATCACCTGCCTGGGCGTGCCTTCGGGCACCTGCACGCAGTACAGGTCCGGCACCAGCCGGTAGGCGATCACCACCCCGATGCCGCCGGCCTTCTGCACCAGCCCGTCAACCGCCGGCCGCGTCGTGCCAGCCCTGAAGCGGACCAGCACCTGGTTGCTCGTGAACTCGGGCTCCGGGGCGGCCACCGCGCCCAACGCCCCGCCGCCGCCCCCGTCCGTCGCCTGAGGCAAGGCAAAGCCCGTCACCGGGAGGGAAGCCGCGACCAGTGCGGTCAGGCCCGCCAGCATCGAACGCGTGTGCATAGATCACCCCTGTAGAAGCCCCGAACGGGGCCGTTGACTCCTCCGGTACGCAGGCGAGAGCCTGTCCGATCCCCGGCACTTTCCCTATCCAAGATACCCAGTTGCGCCCGGGCGGCTAGCCCCCTTCGAGGATTACCGTCGGAGGGGCGCTTCAAACAGGCTTGGGGCGTCCAGGGCCCGGGCCCCTTCCGCCGTGGTCACCGCGAACTTGGCCCCCGGGTAGAGCGAGCACGCCCCATAAGCCCCGTCCTTCCGCAGGGCGTAGAACTTGAGGTCGAAGACCGGCCGGCCGCCCGCCCCCAGTAGCCGCTTCTCCTTCGTGTGGTCCACCACCCGCTTCGCCGCGGCGAGGCAGGCCTCTGTCGGGGTCATCCCGCGGCTCATGCACTCGACGATGTAGAACGAGCAGAGGTTGGCGAGGTTGGCCTCGCCGCGGCCCGTGCTGCCCGCCGCGCCGACGGCGTTGTCGCAGTAGTTGCCGGCCCCGATGATCGGCGAGTCCCCCACGCGGCCCGGGATCTTCCAAGAGAGGCCGCTGGTGGAGGTGCAGGAGGCGATGTCGCCGTGGGGCGTCACGATCGAGCAGTGGACGGTGCCGGTGTGCTCGACGATGGGCGAACGCTCGATCCGGGTGCGCTTCTGCTGCTGCTCCACCGACCCTTCCTGCCAGACCTTGCCGACCGGGGGGTCGCGCTCCTCGGGCGAGAGGCGTGCGTCCTTGCCCAGCGAGTTCCGCCACTTCTCCCACTCCAGGCGGGTCTCCTCCGTCAGCAGGTTCTCCTCCTGGAAGCCGTGCTGTTTGGCGAACCGCAGGCCGCCCTCGCCCACGAGCAGGGCGTGGTCGGTGTTGCGCAGGACCAGCAGCGCGACCATGGCCGGGTTTTTGATGTTGCGCAGGGAGGCTACGGAGCCCGCCTTGTGCGTGGGGCCGTGCATCACCGACGCGTCCAGTTCGACGATGCCGTCCTCGTTGGGCTCGCCGCCCAGGCCCACTGTCGTATCGGTCGGGTCGTCCTCGATGATCCGCACGCCCTGCACGACGGCATCCGCGGGGTCGTACCCCTGCTGCACCAACTCCATCGCCCGCTGCGTGGCGCGCAGGCCGTTGACCGAGGCCACGGAGACGGGCCCGCGGTGGCTGTCGCCGGGGTGCGTCGCTCCTGTCGCGGGGCGGGGCTGGTTGTCGGGCTGGGGCTGCAGG
>JAEYTB010000180.1 GCA_023434205.1 Planctomycetota bacterium
GCAGCACCAGGCTCGCCCCGTACCTCATCTCCCCTCGAGCCTGCAGCGCCGGCGCCGGCACCCACAAGAGCTGCCGCCACGAGAACACCGCCGCGATGATCTGCGCCGGCAGCACCGACTCCGCCCGCACGCCCCCCCACAACAGCGCCTCGATCGGCCCCAAACATGCCGCCAGCCCCAAACACGCCAGGCTCGAGAAGAACACCATTAGCCGCGCCGCCCGCAGCGCCGCCGCCGCCTGACGCTCCGGCTCCTGGTTCAGCTTCGCCAACGCCGGGAACAGAATCGCCGCCGCCGTCGCCGCCAGCACCTGGTCCACCTGCGCCACCATCTGGTACGCGAACGCGAACACCCCCAGCCGATCCGCCGGGATCAGCACCGACAGCAGGAAGTACGGCCCCTGGTTCACCACCGCGAACGCCAGGCTCACGAACACCATCCACTTGCCCTGCCCGATCAGCCCCCGCCACATCCGCACCTTCGCCGCCCGCTTCCACGGCGTGTCCCGCGTCAGCACATACAACGCCACCGCCTCAAACACCGCCATGAACGGCAACGGCAGCACGAAGCTCATCGGCCCCAGCCCCCCCAGCACCGCCGCGATCGTCGTCCCGTACCGGATCACCGACGACACCATCTGCACGTTCGACACCGTCTTGAACCGCAGCTGCATCTGCACCCGCGCCGTCAGCACCATCCCCGGCCCCGACAGCGCCACATACGCCGCGATCAGATAAAGCAGCGGCGGCAGCTCCGGCTGGTCAAAGAACCTCGGCCCCGACACCACCGGCGCCAGCCCCGCCAGCAGCGCCGCCGCCGCCACGTTGAACGTGATCACGATCCAGAACACCGGCCCCGACAGCGCCGCGTACTCCCGCTCGCCCCTCTGGATCAAAAGCTGCGGGACGCCCCCATCCTTGAAGAACTGGATGAACGCCGCGAACGAGAACGCCGTCGCCCACACCCCCAGCTCACGGTCGCTGAGCAGCCCCCCCATCACCGCGAACGCCACGAAGCTCAGCCCCTTGCTGAACAGCGTGTTGGCGATCAGCCACGCCGCCCCGCGCCCCACCGTCGCCCCCAGCGCCCCCTGCACCGGCGCCGGCCCCTCCAGCGCGGGAGCATCCGGCGCCGCGGGCTCCAGGAGCGGCTCGCTGGGTTCTCCGGGTTTCTGTGGGTCGGTCATAAGTAGCGCACAGGACAGCGGCCCCCGAAGTACGAGGGTCGCGCACTCTTTGATCGGTCCGCGCCCCGACTTGGCCGCACTCCTGCCCCGCTGGCTCCCCCGTCCCCTCTTCCCCTCACCCCTACCCTCCCCCATGGTCTTCTTCGAAGGCTCCCCCCAGCAGCAGATGGCCGACGTGGTCGCCCTCATGCTACACACGCGGCAACAGCGGCTTCGTCACCGCCTTCTACGGCGTGTTCGACCCCACCACGCGCGTGCTCCGCTACAGCAGCGCCGGCCACAACCCGCCCCGCCTGCGACGCGCCGGCGCTGGCGTCGAGTCCCTCGAGGGCGGGCGCGATGTGCCCCTGGGCGTCCTCGATGACACCCGCTACCACGAGGACAGCACGGAGCTGCACGCGGGCGATTCGCTGCTGCTCTACACCGACGGCATCACCGAGGCCCGCAACGCCGGCAACGAAGAGTTCGGCACCCGCCGCCTCGATGATCAGCTTTCAGCCGCGACCAACACCGACCCGGGCTGGATGATTTCCAGCGTCCTGGAGAGCGTGGCCGCCTTCACCAAGGGAAAGCCCGCCGAGGACAACCGCACCCTGGTGGCGGCTGAGGTGCGGTAGAGCACACAACGTGATAAGCCGGCGCATTGTTCTTGCATAGCAAACATCGTTCGGGTAGATTCTGGACCCACACTTTGCATGCAAGGGAGCCGTGATGACCCCCATAAGACTTCTCTGTGTGACACTGACTTCGTGCCTGGCGGCCGCGATCGCCGTAGCACAGTGCGATCCCCGATGGGTCCCGGTGCAGGGGGTCGCAGGCGCCTTTGGATACGGGAGCCCGCCCTCTGATTCAATGCTGTGGGACCCGGACGGACCGGGCCCCGCAGGAACGCAACTGGTCGTCGTCGGAAACTTCGCCTGTGTGGGCTCCAGCATCGCGCAGGGCATAGCCCGATGGGACCTCGAGGCCGATCAGTGGCTGCCGCTCGGTGACACGTCCGCACTGAACGGGTGGGTGAGGTGCGTGGCGGCGCTCCCAAACGGCGACCTCGTGATCGGCGGCAACTTCACCTTCAACACCCCGACGGGCGCCACGACCGGGCTGGCACGCTGGAATGGAAGTGCCTGGACACCGTTCGGGCAGCCGTTCACGGGCACGCAGGTGCTGCGGATGATCGTTGGTTCCCAGGGTCAGTTGGTTGTTGGCGGGAGCTACACCGCGATCGGTGGGATCGCGGCCAACAGTGTGGCGCAGTGGGACGGAACCACGTGGAGACCATTTGGCGTTGGGCTCACGGGCGGAACGGCATCCGTGACTAACCTCGGATTCCTCCCTGACGGAAGCTTGCTGGTGATCGGCGGCTTTCAGAATACAGGCGCGACGAGCTGTCGGAACGTTGCGAGGTGGAACGGCACGGGGTGGGCTCAGGTTGGTCCCAGTCTTGGGAGCGGTATCTTTTCGGGGCTGCACATCGATAGCGATGGAACGTTCTTTGTGGGGTTCAACTTCACGGCGACTGGTCCAGGTTTCAACCTGAATCGGGTTGCATGCTGGAACGGCACGACGTGGCAGGAACTTTCAGGCGGCGTGCAACCCCAGTTTGTCGGCGGGCAGGCGTCGGTGCGGGAGATCACCCGCCTTCCCACCGGGGAACTGCTCGTGGGAGGTCGCTTCCATAGCGCGGGACCAACCGTGGCGAGCAGCATCGCAACCTGGAACGGCACGGGCTGGAGCGCGATGGGCAGCGGGGTTGGGCAGACAAGCAGCACATTCGAACCCGTATGGACCAGCACCAATCTGCCCGACGGCCGGCTGTTCGTGGCTGGCGACCTCCGCGATGCGGGGCTCAAGTCGGCGCGCCAGATGGCCGTGTGGAGCGGCAACTCTTGGTCACCGGTCGCCAAGGGCGTGGACGACGAGGTCTTAGCACTCTCGCCCGCAGCGGGTGGTGGGTACATCGTCGGCGGCCGGTTCACACGGATCGGTGATATAGAGGCGAAGGGGGTTGCGCATTGGGACGGCCGCAACTGGCGCCCCCTTGGAAACGGTCTCCCGAGCTATGTGACCTGTGTCCTGGGTCTGTCGAACGGTTACGTGTTCGCAGGCGGGGTTTTCACAGTCCAAGGCTCAACGCAGGTCAGCAGGGCCGCTCTTTGGGATGGGGTTCGCTGGACATCACTCGGCGGCCCGCAGTCCGTTTCGAGCTCTGTGCTCGCAGCGGTCGAAGACGCAGCAGGACGCCTGTACGTCGGCGGTGCATTCTCAGAGTTCAGCGGCGTTCAGGCCTCCCGTGTGGTACGGTGGACCGGCGTTGCTTGGGAACCCCTTGGGGCTGGTGTTAACGGATCGGTCAACGACATGGCGCTCGCGCCCAACGGCGACCTCATCGTCGTCGGGACCTTTTCCACCGCTGGCGGAATGCCAGCTAGCGGGGTCGCCAGATGGAGCGACGGCCAGTGGTCGCCCATCGGGTCCGGAGTTACGAGCTCCGGTTCATACGTGAACTTGGTGGCCGTCCTGTCGAATGGGGACATCATCATCGGCGGCAGGTTTGAGGCCCTTGGTTCGACCCCTGCACGCAACGTAGCGCGCTGGGATGGGGCCCAATGGGGCGCGCTAGGCGCAGGCCTGTGGAGCAATCTTTCCACCGGCGACGTCGACAGCGTTCGGGTTGATGCGTCGGATCAGATCATTTGCGGCGGCCGGTTCAACCAGCCCTTCACCGGCATCGCTCGGTGGAACGGTCAAGACTGGGTGCCCGAGAGCCCGCCGGTCACCGGCCCCAACTGGGTCCGCAAACTCGCGGTCACGAACTCTGGAGAGCTGATCTGCTCCGGAGACTTCTACGGGTTTGGCCCGGTGACCTCAGTGTTCGTAGGACGCCGCACAGCCGAGGGTGCCCCCTGGGTCGCCGAACACCCCAAGTCCCAGTCGGCTCGCCCTGGCGCGACACTCAACCTCGCCGCCGGGCTCGCGCACGGCTATGAGAACACCGCGCCGACCACCTACCAGTGGTACCACGACACGGCGCCGATTCCCGGCGCCGCGGGCGCGCTCTCCGCCAACGAGCTTGCGTTGCTCAGCCTTCCCGACTTCCAACCCGAACAGGCCGGCGCCTACCACGTCGTCTTCACCTCCACCTGCGGCACATCCGAAAGCCGCGCTGCGGACATCCTGGCGCTCCCCCCCTGCGCAACATCGGACTATGACGGCGACGGCGACGCCGGGACCGATTCCGACATCGAGGCCTTTTTCGTCTGCCTGGCCGGGGCCTGCTGCCCCACATGCTGGCACCTTGGCGCAGACTTCGACGCGGATGGTGATACCGGCACCGACGCGGATATCGAGGCGTTCTTCCGCGTTCTGGCCGGTGGACCATGCTGACTGACGAGCACGCCTAACCAACCCTTCCCGCATGCCACCACCCGCACCTGGTGGGCCCCTCCAGCAAACGCCCCCGCCGAGGCTTTGCGCAACCTTAACCCCCCCCGCCACCCAACCCCGACACCCCTCTGCGATAATCACCCGAGTCAAGCAGGACACCCAGCGCCGCGGCCCCAAGGCCCGGCCAACAGGAGCCACCCAATGCCCATCGCCCTCGCCAAACGCGCCCTCTCCCGCGGCCTCGCCGCCGCCCTCCTCACCACCCTCACCGCCACCGCCATGGCCCAGACCACCATTAAGGTGGACGGCTCCAGCACCGTCTTCCCCATCACCGAGGCCGTCGCCGAGGAGTTCCAGAAGGCCAACAAGGGCGTCCGCGTCACCGTCGGCATCTCCGGCACCGGCGGCGGCTTCAAGAAGTTCGTCCGCGGCGAGATCGACATCTCCAACGCTTCCCGCCCCATCCTCGCCGCCGAGATGGAAGAAGCCAAGAAGAACGGCATCGAGTACATCGAGGTCCCCGTCGGCTTCGACGGCCTCACCGTCGTCATCAACCCCAAGAACACCTTCATCTCCGAGCTGACCGTCGCCGACCTCAAGAAGATCTGGGAGCCCGCCGCCCAGGGCAAGGTCACCCACTGGAACCAGGTCCGCTCCGAGTGGCCCGCCGAAAAGATCACCCTCTACGGCGCCGGCTCCGACTCCGGCACCTTCGACTACTTCACCGAGGCCACCGTCGGCAAGGCCAAGTCCAGCCGCGGCGACTACACCGCCAGCGAGGACGACAACGTCCTCGTCAAGGGCGTCGAGAACGACAAGCACGCCCTGGGCTACTTCGGCTACGCCTACTACGCCCCCCACGCCAAGAAGCTCAAGGCCGTCCCCATCGTCAACAACGCCGGCAAGGCCATCGCCCCCAGCGAGCAGACCATCAAGGACGGCACCTACAACCCCCTCTCCCGCCCCATGTTCGTCTACGTGAACAAGGCCAGCCTCGACCGCACCGAGGTCCGCAACTTCCTCGAGTTCTACTTCAAGAACGCCCCCGAGCTCGTCGCCGAGGTCCAGTACGTCCCCCTCCCCACCGAGGCCTACGCCAAGGCCTGGGACCGCGTCAGCAAGGGCCTCACCGGCACCGCCTTCGGCGGCCACAACGAGATCGGCCTCCCCATCGACGAGTGCTTCACCCGCCCCCTCGTCACCGAGGCCACGAAGAAGTAACCGCCCCTCAACACCCGCTCCACCCGCGGCACGCGGCCCTCCCGGCCGCGTGCCGTCTTTGACGGTATCGTGTCCCCCTCCATGGCCGACCCCTCCCCCACCCCCACCACAACCCCCGACC
>JAEYTB010000184.1 GCA_023434205.1 Planctomycetota bacterium
CCTTCGACCAGCCCCTGCTGACCGAAGCCCGCGCCCTCCGCGCCGACACCCAGCGCGGCATCGACACCGTCATGTCCAAGCTCCCCATCCAGGTCTCGATGAACTTCCGGCCGTGACCAATAGGAACCGCGACAAGCAGGAACCGCGACAAGTAGGAACCGCGACCGTCAGGGAGCGTTTTCGGCGCCTCGCCGAAAGCGGGAAACCCGTACGCGGAGGAACGCGGAGTGGGGCGGAGTTCCGCGGAGGGGCGGGGCGGGGCGGTGAAGAGGTGAAGAGGTGAGCAGGTGAAGAGGTGAGGGGGCGAGTCCCGGGCTTTGGCAATGCCACGGAGTCACGGAATCACGGAGCTCGAGCGGCCGTCTAGTCTTTTCTTTCCTCTCGACGCGGCGGGACGGTCACTGGCTGACGCATGGCCGTAATGGCGCGGCACACGTACCGCCCCACGATCTCCAGGATTGACCTGCGGTTGGTCAAAAGGGAGATGCTGACCATCGCCAGCGTGAATGCGAACGCCCACACCGGCAACGGGAGGTCCTTGGCAGTCCCGGTAAACACGCACCACCCGCAACCAAGCAACGGCACAAACAGGATAAAGCACCCCGTGATTTTCAGCGGGTTCGGCGTGAAGTCGGTGTTGGAGGGCATATCACTCGCCCTCCAGGGCCAACCCGAGAAGTCGCCGAGCCTCACGCACCCCCTCCACAGCCGCCTGCGCGGTCGCTCGACGCTGTTCATACTCGGCAAGCATTTGACGAACGAGACTGGGCAGGTAGGTAGCCGCCTTGGCGCGGGTTTCCATGCTGGTGTTTGCCAGCGGCTGCCTAGCCTGGCCGTCACCAAACGGTTGGACGTGCGCCAGCCTCCATTCATCCTTCAGTCGGCAGAACGCGACCGCCTCGGTCTCATCGATCCAGAAGAGTGACTCGAACTTGCCGGGGAGCGCCTGCAGTGTGCGCTCGACCTCTGCAATCCCGCGCGCAACCTCGTCCGCGGCCAGTTCCGCTCTCCAGCCCTGCCCAGCAACCTCAGCAATGATCAACGGCTTCTTTGCCAATCCAGGCCTCCTTGGCGCTGAGCGCCAACAAGGACCACACCAAACGCTCGGGTGCGTTCCCGCACGCGGCTTTGAGCAGCACGGCTTAGAGCTTCGGCTCACCACCGGATCAACCCCTTCGGGGGCTGCTGCCAGCTTGGCTGTCCGGTCAGAGTATAGATGGCCCGTCGGCGTGCCGCCAGTGAAACGACAAGGTCACCAACCGCCCTGCACCCAGGCAGGTGGCAATGGCAGCCGACCTTCTCGCGCGACCGGCGGCCCGCCCGCCCATGTGGGGTGACGCGGGCGGAAACGCCGGTAGACTGATCGAGCTGTTCACGGTGGCAGGAGATTTTGGACGAGCAGACGTGCAGAAGATGTGAGGAGCGCCGGATGAGCGCAGACAAGTACACGCCGTTCATCAACCTCAAGCGCCAGCAGTTGGAGACATGCCGCGAGCTGCTGGGCATCTACGCGACTGACTGCCGCCTCATCCGCGAGCAACTGGATGCTGTGCGAGCCGACGAGCCGACGCTGTCGGATGAAGATCGAAGGAAGTGGAACACGCTCGCCGAAAGTATGCGCGAGATGGAGTTGAAGTCTGCCGAGTTCGTTCAGCTGGAGCACAGGCTTAAAGCTGAGATACAAAGGATGGAAGCCGACGGGCTCGCCATTCAGGCGCGAATGCTCCCGAAGCGCGACCTTACGACACGACCCGATTGATTGGACGGCGGATGGCACTGGCAAGCGATCTTGAAGTGCCACTGGCGGCTCGCCCGCCAGTGCGGCGGTGACACGGGGCGCGGCGTGGTACTCGTGCGCACGGGCGCAACCGTGGCACTGGCAGACAAGCTGCCAGTGGCACGGGGGTTGCGCGATCCAGGCCCAGCGCGGCAACCTCAAGAGCGGCTTCTCGCAGACCCTCAGCGTCGACCTGGGCATCGGGGGCAGCGGCTTCGTCACCGGTCAGGCCGAGCAGGGCCAGGCGGAGGCGGCGTAAGAGGAACACAGAGGGGACAGAGAGAGGACAGAGTGCACGGAGGGGGGCCAGGAATGGCTCCCCTCTTTCTATTGGAAGAAGATTGAACCGCAGAGCACGCAGAGAGCGCAGAGAAAGACAGGGATCGGGATCGGGATTCAATCCACTCCTTTGCCTTCCTCTGCGCTCTCTGCGTGCTCTGCGGTTAAACGCCTTTCCTTCTCCGCGGAACTCCGCCGTTTCCGCGGACTCCGCGTTGAACGTCCTTCCTTCGCGTTGAACGCCCGTTGACCCACCGCCCCGCCCGCGGTACGCTCCCCGCGTCATCGGTGCCCCTCCCGCGAGGGGCGAGAAGGGAAGTGTGGTGAGATTCCACCGCGGACGCGCCGCCGTGAGCGGGTGCTGAGGCGGGTCCTTGGGGCGGTTTGACTCAAACCGTCCCGGCCACTGGGCAACGACTGCCCGGGAAGGCTCGGACCCGCGGAGCCCGCAAGCCGGAAGACCTGCCGACGACTGGTTGCTGGTTGGCCCTCGCGGGCGGTGTCACCCGACACTCGCCAAGGGACCCGGCGTTGGCGCTCGCGCACCGTCCCAGCGCGTCCTTCCAACCCGTCTCCCCCCGCGCGGGCCAGAGGTCTTCTGGCCGGGGCCGCCCTGCGCGAAAACAGGGTGAACCGCCGCTGCCCGCGGCATCGGAGTTCCCGTGGTCCGTCCTGCCCTGTTCTTCACCGTCCCTCTCCTTATTGCAAGTCCCGTGCTCGCCGCCGACCCCTGGGCCGACGGCGTGGTCCACTACAACCCCGGCTCGGCGACCGGGCTGTACACCACCGCGCCGCTGAGCGTGCTGGGTTCGCCCGAGCGGTACACGGGCGAGATCGCCGGCTTCCCCGCGGCGGTCAACCCCTTCAACCCGACGTGGGGCTGGGACGAGCTGCTCGCCGTGGGCCCCGGCGGCTCGCTCACGCTCCGCTTCGATGAGCCGGTGGCGGACGACCCGCTCAACCTCTTCGGGCTGGACCTGATCCTGTTCGCGAACATGGGCTACAGCAGCGACCTTGGGTTCGGCGTCACCAGCGGGTCGATGCTCGGCGGCGCGACCAGCGCGCTGATCGAGGTGAGCCAGAACGGCGCGGGCTGGACGCCGCTCACGAGCATCCTCAGCAGCGGCATCCTGCCCACGCTGGGCTACCAGGACATTACCGACCCCTTCACCCCGCCCGCGGGCACGGTGCTGACGGACTTCACGCGGCCGGTGGCCCCGGGGTTTGATGCCGCGGGGATGAGCCTGGCGCAGATCATCGCCGCGTACGGGGGCGCGGGGGGCGGGCTGGGGCTGGACCTGTCGCAGAGCGGGCTGGCGTGGGTCACGCACGTGCGGATCACCAACACCGGGAGCGGCGACCTGGTGATCGATGCGCTGGCGGACGTGGCGACGGTGCCCGCGCCCGCCTCGTTGCTCGCGCTGCTGTTTGCCATCCCGCGCCGCCGGCGCGTCATCGCTTGAGAGAGCCGCCGGCGCGCGGGAACGCGCGTGCGGCGGTTTGCCCGGACTAGATGATCATGCTGCTCGCGCGTTCCATCCTCGTGCTGCTCGCCGCGCCGGCGCTCGCGCAGCCGCACCCCCCCGACCCGCCGGGCTCGTGGCACGGCCTGGCGGGCGGGGGTGTGCGCGCGGGGCTTTCTCGCGCCCCGCTGCCCTCGACCGCGGCGGCAACGTGGACGCGGAGCACGGACGCGGAGGGCAACGCGATCGCCTTCATCGGCCAGGCGCCCATGGCGGTGTCGGGCACGCTGGTCTTCGCCGCGGGGCGGGTGAGCCCGCCCGGGCAGCCGGCGAACCAGGCGCGGCTGATGGCCTTCTCGCGCGACACGGGCGAGCCGGCGTGGTGGGCGCCGGTGGCGGCGCCCGTGCTCGACTCGTGCAGCGGCCCGGCGCTGGACCCGCGCGAGGGGACGGTGCTGTTCGCCTCGCAGCGGTTCATTGCGGCGTTCGACCAGGGGGACGGCCAGCCTCGCTGGCAGGCCCAGCTCGCACGGAGCGTCGTGAACGCCTCGCCGCTGGTGGTGAACGAGCCCGCGCGCCCGGGGCGGGTGTTCATCACCGACTTTGACGGCTTCGGAACGAGCGCGAGCCTGTACTGCATCGACGCGGCGTCGGGCGCGGTGGTGTGGAGCGTGCCGATCGGGGGGAGCTCGGGCAACACGCCCGCGTACCTGCCCTTCGCCCGCGGCGGGCTGGGGCTGGTGTACGTCGCCACCAGCGGCGGGCAGGTGCTGGCGTTTGATGCCTTCGCCGATACTCCGCCGCCGCCGGTGTTCACGTTCTCAAACGTCACCCTTGAGGGGTTCTTCGGCGGGCTGAGCGTGGTGCCGGGGCGGGTGAACGGCGAGCCGCCGGCGCTGTTCGCGGCGTCGTACGCCTTCAGCGGCGGGATGGACGCGGGGAACCTGGTCAAGATCGATGGCGCGACGGGTGCGCTGCGATGGTCGGCGGCGTGCAACCGGACGCAGTCGATCCCCATCGCGCTGCCGGGCGGACGCATCGCGCTGAGCGCGGGGATCCTGGGCTTTGGCACCGTGCCCAGCGTGCAGGTCTTCACCGACCACGGCGCGTCGGCCTCGCTGGTGTGGGACTCGGCGCTCGCGACGTGGACGGACCTCAACGGCAACGGACTGCTGGATACGGGGGAGTTCACGCCGATCGGCGGCTGGACGCAGCAGCCGGTGGTGAGCACCTTCGCGGGGCGGACGCTGATGAGCGTGGGGCTGATCCCGGCGGGCGGGACGTTCTCATCGCCCAGCAACGACCTGTTCACGCTTGACCTCGACGCGGGGGCGGTGCTGAGCCACGTGACCGGCGCGGGGGGCAGCCCCAGCGCGGCGTCCACGGGGCTGGCGAGCATCGGC
>JAEYTB010000279.1 GCA_023434205.1 Planctomycetota bacterium
GAGCAGTCGCGGCCGACGCTGGTGAACGCGGGGGACGTGTTCAACCTGGACCGCATGACGGGGTTGATGGCGGCGCTGGGGGACCCGCAGAAGGACCTGCGGGTGGTCCACGTTGCGGGGAGCAAGGGCAAGGGGAGCGTGTGCGAGATGACGGCGTCGGCCCTGCAGGCGTGCGGGTACGGCGTGGGGCTGTACACGAGCCCGCACCTGATGGAGCTGACGGAGCGGATCAGGATCAACGGGCGGGAGGTCCCCGGCGGGGAGTTTGCGGGGCTGCTGGAGCGGGTGGCGGGGGCGGCGGAGGGGCTGACCAAGAAGCTGGGCGAGGTGACGTACTTTGAGTTGCTGACGGCGGTTGCGCTGATGTACTTCGCCGAGCAGGCGGTGGACGTCGCGGTGGTTGAGACGGGGCTGGGCGGGCGGGTGGACGCGACGAACGTGGTGAAGGGCGAGGTGTGCGCGATCACAGCGATCCAGAAGGAGCACACGCACCTTCTGGGGGACACGCTGGAGAAGATCGCCGCGGAGAAGGCGGGGATTTTCAAGCCGGGCTCGGCGTGCGTGACGGTTCCGCAGGAGGATGGGGTTCTGGGGGTGCTGCGGGAGCGGGCGGCGGCGGTGGGTGCGCGGGTGGAGGCGTTGAACCAGGAGATTGATTTTTCGTTCCGGCTGGAGGCGAGCAAGGAGCTTGGGCCGCACGCGCGGGTGTGCCTGGCGAGCCCGCGGAGCAACTTTGAGCACCTGCCGGTGCCGCTGAAGGGGGAGCACCAGGCGTTTAACTGCGGGCTGGTGCTGGCGATCCTGGACCGGCTGCGCGAGCGGGGGATGGACACGCCGGAGAAGCTGGTGGCGCGGGGGCTGGCGCGGACGCCGAGCAACGGGCGGCTGGAGTTGGTGCATGACCAGCCGCGGGTGTTTGTGGATGGGGCGCACAACCCCGAGTCGATGGCGGCGCTGGTGAAGTCGATCGGGACGCACGTGCGGTACGACTCGATGGTGGTGGTGTTCGGGTGCGCGGCGGACAAGGACGTGCCGGCGATGCTGAGCGCGATCGCGATGGGTGCGGACAAGATTTTCTTTACGCGTGCGGAGGGGAGCGGTCGTGCGGCGGACCCGCGGGACCTGTACCGGAAGTTCGCGGAGACGCCGGGGAAGATGGCGCAGGTGTCGCCGAGCGTGCGGGAGGCGCTGCGGAGCGCGGGGAACGCGGTCAGCCGCGGGGACATCATCCTGGTGACGGGGTCGTTCGCGGTGGCGGGTGAGGCGAAGCGGCTGCTGCGGGAGAAGTATGGGGGCGGGGGCGGTGGGGCTGGGTCGAAGGGGGCGGGTCCGGCGGGGCCTGTGCCGACGCCGATGATCGAGGTGAGGCCGCCGGGGAAGCTGGCGCCCAGGCGGGCGTAGGGGTGGAAAGCGGAACACGGAGGGAGCGGAGGGGGGACGGAGCATGGGAGGGGGCGGGGCTGCTTAGGTGCCGAGCTCGAGTGCCACCTGGGCGCAGGCGCCAAAGGACGAAGGGGCACGCATCCCACGTTCATATAGCAGCCTTTATATGGGCGCAACACGACAGCCCAGGCTCGGAGAGAGTGTGGTCGACGTCCTTCCTGATGGTCACTTGACAACCGACGGGTGTTCATAGAGGTTGCGCGAAGATTGATGCCACCTCGCCCACGCGGGTCGTTCCGCAAGTCCGGCCGAGCGGGCTGCAAACGACTCTAAAAAGGTCTCGATCCGCGCTGCCCGTCGGAGCATTGCCCCCTCGCGATAGAATCCGCGTACGTGGCGGGCCGGAAGGGGCGTTCCGATGCGCAGTTCATCCTGCGGTGCTTTGGTGCTGGTAGGTCTCTTCTCGAACGCGACCTGCTTCGGCGGCATCACGCTCAGGCTTCTCCCGATGCCCGCGGGGGCCGCTGGGGGGAGTTACGCATCGGCGGTGTCGGCTGATGGGTCTGTGATCGTCGGCAGCGCGGGTTCCCTTGGTGCGCGATGGAGCGGGAATCACGCGGAGGTCGCGCCCTTCCCGCTGGGAGCAGTATCGGGAGACGGGCGAACGGCGGTCGGCAACGACTTCACAGCCTCTCCTTTCCATGCACTCCGGTGGACGGACGATGGCGTGTCCCCGCTTGGGATCACCGACGTCTTCGCCATCAACTATGACGGCTCCGTGACGGTCGGATGGACGGAAGTGGCCCCCTCGAACTCGCTCTATGCCTGCCGCCAGTCGAGTTCCGGGGTGGAGGTGTTCGGGACGGCCGGCAGTCGGGCGAATGGGGTCAGCGCCGATGGGAGCGTCGTTGTCGGGACTTACTATCCAGATCCTTCGACGTCGACGAATCGGGCGTTCCGCTGGACGGGGCAGGAACTCCAGGACCTGGGAACGCTGCCCGGGTATTCGGATGCGTATGCGTACGGCGTCGCCGCGGACGGGACCCGCGTCGTCGGAAAGTGCTGGGCGATGGGCCAGGGCTACCGCAGCTTCGTATGGACGGTGGGGCAAGGGATGGTCGATCTGGGCCTGACGCCGGGGGCGGCATCAACGCAGGCTGAACACATCAGCGCGGATGGGCGCGTCGTGATCGGGCAGAGCAACGTGTGGACGGGGATGGGGTACGAGCTGGAACCCTTTGTCTGGGTTGAGGACGAGGGGATCATGGACTTTCGCGCCTTGCTCGACGGCGCGGGCATCGATCTGTCCGAATGGACAGACCTGTACCTCAACGGCTTGTCGGCGGATGGACTGACGATTGTTGGGACAGGGTACAGGTCAGCGGATGCAGAAGCCTTTGTCGTGACTATCCCCGCCCCGTCCGCAAGCATCCTGCTGCTGATGGCAGCCGTTGGAGCATCGCGGCGCAAGAGGCAGGTCGCTGGCCCGGTGGCTCGCAGCGAACGGGGATTCTGAGCCGGTTTCGGAGGGCAGGTGGAGTCTCTCTTGGCCATGCCTCAGACCTCCCGCTCTGAGGAGGTCGGTGGCTTCGCGTCGGACGCGGCGGGGAACGTTGCGGCGCAACGCAGCGTGGGCAACTGAGTGGAGGTGGCCGCGTGCGTGTGTTTATGGGGGGCTTGGCACTGGCGCGGTGTGAGGTCGGCTTCGGCAGTCGGGAGGGCCCGCCCCTAGAATCCCGGCTATGAGCGAGATGAAGCCCAGCGACACGCCGCGGCACCGGTATAACGCCGCGATGGCCCAGGAGATCGAGGGGCTGTGGCAGGCGTTGTGGAAGGAGCAGCGGACGTACCACATGCCGAACCCCGGTGAGGAGGGGATCGACGCGCGGCGTCCGAAGCGGTACATCCTGGACATGTTCCCGTACCCGAGCGGGGTGGGGCTGCACGTGGGACACCCGTTGGGGTACATCGCGACGGACATCTATGCGCGGTACCTGCGGATGGCGGGGTTCAACGTGCTGCACACGATGGGGTTTGATGCGTTCGGGCTGCCGGCGGAGCAGTTTGCGCTGCAGACGGGGACGCACCCGCGGGTGAGCACGGAGGCGAACATCGCGACGATGCGGGCGCAGCTCACGCGGCTGGGGCTGGGGCACGACCCGCACCGGAGCGTGTCGACGACGGACCCGGAGTTCTACAAGTGGACGCAGTGGGTCTTCAAGCAGATCTATGAGAGCTGGTATGACGAGGGGGCGGGGCGGGCGCGGCCGATCGCGGAGCTGGTGCAGGGGTTCGAGTCGGGGCGGGTGAAGACGTCGTCGGGGCGGGCGTGGAAGGAGCTGGATGAGGCGGAGAAGCGCGCGGAGGTGGATGCGCGGCGGCTGGCGTTTTTGAGCGAGGTGCCGGTGAACTGGTGCCCGATGCTGGGCACGGTGCTGGCGAACGAGGAGGTGACGGCGGAGGGGCGGAGCGAGCGCGGCAACTACCCGGTTTATAAGAGGCCGCTGCGGCAGTGGATGATGCGGATCACGGCGTACGCGGAGCGGCTGCTGGCGGACCTGGAGCGGGTGGACTGGCCCGAGCCGATCCGGCTGATGCAGCGGAACTGGATCGGGAAGAGCGAGGGGGCGGAGGTTGGGTTTGAGGTGGAGGGGAGCGCGGAGGGAGTGAGGGTTTTTACCACCCGACCCGACACGCTCTTCGGTGCGACGTACATGGTGCTGAGCCCGGAGCACCCGCTGGTGGATGCGATTACGGCGGGGGAGTGGCTGAAGGCGGGGGCGAGCACGATCGTGCCCAGGGAGTGGCGCGGGGTGGGGCTGGCGGGGGCTGGGGAGAAGGGGTTTGCAACGCCTGCGGAGGCGGTGCGCGCGTACCGGGCGTACGCGAAGGGGAAGACGGAGGAGCAGCGTGCGGAGGGGAAGGAGAAGACGGGGGTGTTCACGGGGGCGTACGCGGTAAACCCGGCGACGGGGACGCCGATCCCGGTGTTCATCGCGGACTACGTGCTGATGGGGTACGGGACCGGCGCGATCATGGCGGTGCCTGCGCACGATGAGCGGGACTTCGCCTTTGCGCAGGCGCTGAACCTGCCGATCCGGGACGTGGTGTACCCGCCGGAGGTGATGGCGCTGCGGCACTTTGCGCAGCACGCGTACGTGAACAGCGCGGCGCCGGCGTACTGGCGGGAGCAGCTCGCGGACTTCATGGGGCTGGTGTTCAGCGCGGCGCAGAAGCAGGTGTATGAGGAGGCGCTTCTGACGGTGCGCAAGAGGCGCGGCAACCCCGACGGGGCGAAGGAGTCGGGGCGCGGGAAGGTGCAGGGGCAGTGGCTCAGGAGCCTGGAGAAGCTGGATGTGCGGAGCCCCGACGAGCTGAAGAGTTTGTTCGCGAGCGCGGCGTACTACCGGAAGATGGGGCACCCCTTCACGGAGGAGGGGGTGGCGGTGAACTCCACGGGGGCGCTGTTCAGCATCACGGGGCTGGCGACGGGGGAGGCCAAGCGCACGATCACGGCGGCACTGGAGGAGCGCGGGCTCGGGAAGAAGACGGTGAACTACAAGCTGCGGGACTGGCTGTTCAGCCGGCAGCGGTACTGGGGGGAGCCGTTCCCGATCGTCTACGACGAGGCGGGGGTGGCGCACGCGCTGCCGGACTCGATGCTGCCGCTGCTGCTGCCGGAGCTTGAGGACTTCCGGCCCGAGACGAGCGAGGACCCCAACGCGCCGGTGCGGACGCCGCTGAACCGGGCGAAGGAGTGGGTGAGCGTGACGCTGGACCTGGGGGATGGGCCGAAGAAGTACACGCGCGAGACGAACACGATGCCCAACTGGGCGGGGTCGTGCTGGTACTACCTGAGGTATCTGGACCCGGAGAATGAGAAGGCGTTTGTCGATAAAGACGTCGAGCAGTACTGGATGGGCAGCAGCAACAAGACCGGGGGCGTGGACCTGTACGTGGGCGGGGTGGAGCACGCGGTGCTGCACCTGCTGTACGCGCGGTTCTGGCACAAGGTGCTGTTTGACCTGGGGCACGTCTCGACGCCCGAGCCGTTCCAGAAGCTGTTCAACCAGGGGTACATCCAGGCGTTCTACTTCGAGGACCCGCGCGGGGCGCGGGTGGATGCGTTCGCGGTGACGCTCGGGGACGGCACGCTGGCGATGGAGCACCAGGACAAGCCGGGGCCGTTCTTCTACAACGGCGAGCCGGTGACGCGCCAGTACGGCAAGATGGGCAAGAGCCTGAAGAACGCGGTGTCGCCGGATGAGATGTTCGAGCAGTTCGGGTGCGACACGCTGCGGGTGTACGAGATGGCGATGGGCCCGCTGGAGGCGAGCAAGCCTTGGAACACGCGGGACATCAGCGGCGCGTACCGGTTCCTTCAGAAGGTGTGGCGGAACCTGATCGATGAGCAGACGGGGGTTTCGCGGTGCGTGGATGCGGAGCCCGAGCGCGCGACGCTGCGGCTGCTGCACAAGACGATCATCGGGGTGCGGAAGGACATGGAGAGCCTGGGGTTCAACACGGTGGTGAGCAAGCTGATTGAGCTGAACAACCACCTGGGGACGCTGGGGGCCGTGCCGCGGAGCGTGGCGGAGGCGTTGATCCTGATGCTGTCGCCGCTGGCGCCGCACGTGGCGGAGGAGCTCTACCACCGTGTGGTGCGGGAGCCCGGGGCGGAGCGGGAGTCGATCCTGCACGAGCGATACCCGGAGGCGGATGAGAAGCTCGCGGCGGATGACGAGGTGGAGATTCCCGTCTCGATCATGGGGAAGGTGCGGAGCAAGATCGTGGTGCCGGCGGGGAGCGGGAGCGAGGCGATCCAGGCGGCGGCGGTGGCGGATGCGCGGGTCCAGGAGCTGCTGGCGGGCAAGGAGATCAAGAAGGTGATCGTGGTGCCGGGGAAGATGGTGAACTTCGTGGTGGGGTAGGGGGGGCGGAGAGGGGGGACCGGGGGCGACGGGTGTGCGTGCGTTGACGGCACGATCATGAAGACATGATCGTGGCACGGTGCGCTGGTGTGGGTACGTCAGCGGGATTGGATGATGACGGGGGCGGTGACGCGCTGGGTCCAGCTGGTGGGCGGGAGGGTCCACCAGAGAAGGGCGTTGTCGTCCTCGGTCCGCGGCAGGGCGAGGGGTTCGGGGAGTTCCTCGAACACGACCTCGGCCCGGAGGTTGTCGGCGAGGGCGGACTTGAGCGAGGCGAGGCTGCGCTGCGAGTCGGGGAAGTCGACGAGGTAGGTCTCGCGGACGGGCTGGAACTCGAGCAGCGGCAGCGTGGGCGTCCAGTCGATGGTGCGCCGGATCGGGCCGTCGGCGCCGGCGATCATGGGCTCGTGCTGGCGCGGGTCCAGCGGCTGCATGGGGGCGGGCTGGAGGGCGGTGGCGACTTCGGTGGGGACGTCGTGGGAGATGCGCCAGGTTCGGCCGGGGGCGAGGTCGGTCATGGCCTCGATCTGTGCGAGGCGGCCGATGTCCCTGGCGCGGACGTGGATCACGAGGCGGCCCTCGCGGGCGAGCTGGAGGATGCGGTCGTCGGTGAGCGGTGCCGCGGCGAGGATCGCGGTCGTTGCGGGCTCGACCGGGCCGGGCTGGGTGAGCTCGGGCATGACCGGGGCGGGCACGGCCTCGGCGGTGCGGGTCGTGGTGGTGTCCGCCGGGGCGGCGGAGTTGTCGGCGATGGCGGGGCCGGGGCGCGGGGAGGGCTTGATGAGGATCGAGCCCCAGTAGGCGGCTCCGCCGACGAGGAGGGCGAGCCCTGCCGCGAGGGCGAGGCCGGGGGCCATGCGCTCAAAGCGGCGGTTGCGCGAGACGGTGTTTGTGGCGATGCTGATGGGCGGGTGGTCGCTGACGTCCTCGCCCTGGGTGAGGCCCAGGAGGGTCTCGCGCTCGAGCGCGGCCATGACGCGGTCCATGAGCTGGGCGGGGGCGCGCTCATCGGCGAGGGACTGGAGGGCGCGGCGGTTGGCCTGCATCTGGCGGACGCGGTCGGCGACGCCGGCGCGGGAGGCGGCGGCGCGGTTGGACTCCTCGATGCGGGAGAGGCGGCCCTCGATCCACTCGAGCATGTGCTCTTCGTTGAGCGGGGGGGGCGTGGGGTCGCCGGGATGGGAGGGGCGGGCGGTCATCGGGGTCGGGAGGGTTCGGGCTTGCGGGAGAGGGAGTCGACGGCGTCACGGAGGGCGGTGCGGGCGCGGAAGAGGCGGCTCTTGACGGTTCCGACGGCGACGCCCAGCACCTCGGAGATTTGTTCGTAGCTCAGACCACGGCAGTCGCAGAGGATGAGAACGGCCCGTTGATCGGGGTCCAGGAGGCGGAGGGCGGCCAGAACCCGCTCCTGGTCCTCGTGGGATTCGACGCTCGAAGCGGCGCCGAGTTCCCTGCCCTGCTCGAAGGCGACGGCCCGGGAGGGGTCTGTTTGGTCGGTGGCGTGATGGGTGCCGTTCTGGAGGCTGTCGAGGGAGGCGGCCTTGCGGACCTTCTCGGCGCGGAGGCGCGAGAGGCACACGTTCATGGTGATGCGGATGAGCCAGGTGGAGAGCTTTGCGCGGCCGTCGAAGGAGTCGAGGTGCTGGATGACCTTGACGAAAGCGTCCTGGGTGAGGTCGGCGGCGAGCTCGCGGTTGTGGACCATGCGGAGGCAGGTGGAGAAGAGGCGGTCCTGGTAGCGGGCGATGAGGGCGGGCCAGGCCTGCATGTTGCCGGCGCGGATGGCCTCCACGAGCTGGAGGTCGTAAGCGTCCTCGTCGGTGGGGGGGTGGGGCTTGTGGTGCGTGGGGGGCAACGTATCCCGATTGTAGTGGTTGATTCGGCTGGAGTGACCGCGGCGGCGCGCCGATAAGTGTGCGGGGCGGGTGTTTTGCCCCGTTGTGGCGTCTCGACTGGTTGTTGAGACGCGGCTGGCCTAAGGTTGTTCGATCGCCGGTAGTTCTCAGGGATGTCTTGGGTACCTGCTGGCGCGGCGAGCATCAGCGCAATTCAGCGCATCGCCGCAACTTTCGACCAGTAGAGTGCCTGATCGACCCCTACGGAGAACTGCCCGAATCATGACATTTACAGAGCTTTCGTTGTCCCCGGTCCTGCTGCGCGCGCTCGAGCAGGAGGGTTATACCACCCCCACCCCGATCCAGGCGCAGGCGATCCCGCACGTGCTGGCGGGGAAGGACGTGCTGGGGTGTGCGCAGACGGGGACGGGCAAGACCGCCGCGTTCGTGCTGCCGATGCTGCAGCGGTTGATGGGCCAGCCGGTGGATAAGACGGCGCGCGGGCCTGCCAAGGCGCGGGCGCTGATCCTTTCGCCGACGCGCGAGCTGGCGTGCCAGATCGCGGACAGCGTGGGGGCGTACGGGCGCGAGAGCGGCCTGACGCACACGACGATCTACGGCGGCGTGAGCCAGTTCCACCAGGAGCGGGCGCTGCGGCGGGGCGTGGACATCATCGTCGCGACGCCGGGGCGGCTGATCGACCTGATCGAGCAGCGGCTGGTGGACCTGTCGTGCGTGCAGACGTTCGTGCTGGATGAGGCGGACCGGATGCTGGACATGGGCTTCATCAAGCCCATCCGGCAGATCGCGGGGCTGACGCCCAAGACGCGGCAGACGCTGCTGTTCTCGGCGACGATGCCGGGCGAAATCGTGAAGCTGGCCGAGTCGCTGCTGAAGGACCCGGTGCGGGTGTCGGTGACGCCGGTGGCGTCGGCCGCGCCGAAGATCACGCAGAGCCTGTACATGGTGCACCGCCAGCAGAAGCAGAGCCTGCTGGAGCTGCTGCTGCGCGAGGGCGGGAAGACGCGCGTGGTGGTCTTCACCAAGACCAAGCACGGCGCGGACAAGGTGGGCAAGCGGCTGATGCAGGCGGGCATCGGGGCCGAGACGATCCACGGCAACAAGGCGCAGAACGCCCGCAAGCGGGCGCTTGACGCGTTCAAGAGCGGCAAGTCGCGGGTGCTGGTGGCGACGGATGTCGCGGCCCGCGGGCTGGATGTGGATGATGTGTCGCACGTGATCAACTTTGACCTGCCCATGGAGCCCGAGGCGTACGTGCACCGGATCGGGCGCACGGCGCGGGCGGGGGCGAGCGGCGAGGCGATCTCGTTCTGCGATGGCGAGGAGCGGGGTCTGCTGCGGGATATCGAGCGGCTGCTGGGCACGCGCGTGCCGGTGACGGCGACGCCCGAACTGCCCAAGGTCGACCCGGCGGCCAAGGCCGAGCCCCGCGAGCGGCCGGACAACAGGCCGGCGCGCCAGGGCGGCGGGCGACCCCAGCGTCAGAACGATCAGATCCACCGGCACAACGACCGGGTGGCGACGCAGCCGGTGCATGCACCGAAGGCGGCGCACCAGAACGGCAAGCCGCGGCGGAGCTTTGGGTTTGACCAGCCGCTGGATGGGCCGGTGCAGGGCGGGGACATCGTGCGGGGCGACGCGAGCAAGCGTCCGCCGCGGGTGTTTGGGGCGAAGTCTTGGACGGGGGGTCGGAAGGGGTTCTAGGCCCGCGCGGACCAGTTTGATGAGCATTTGTGACAGCCCCTCTCGCGTGAGAGGGGCTGTTTTTTGGAGCTGCGGGAATGGTCGGGGTCGGCGGGCGGAGGTGGGTGATAAAGGGCCAATCTGCCCTACAATCACGCCATGATCGAGTTGGTTCGGTCAAAGCTCGACGATATTTCAGACCTCTGCCGGCGCTACCGGGTCCAGAGGCTTTTCCTGATTGGGTCGGCGACGGGCACGGGGTTTGACCCCGGGCGCAGCGACGTGGACTTCCTGGTGGTGTTCCAGCCGCAGGAGCGGCGCGGCTTTGATGACGTCTACTTCCGGCTGCTGGAGGACCTCCGCACGCTGATGGGCCGCCCGGTGGACCTCGTGGAGGCGACGGCTCTCCGCAACCCCTACATGATCGCGTCCATCAACCGAACAAAGCAGATGCTCTATGCCGCTTGATGAGGCTGATCTCAAGCTCCTGTGGGACATGCTTGAAGCGGCCAGGGACGCCGCGGCTTTCGTTCAAGGGGTGGAGTATCAGGAGTACCTCGACAACCGCATGCGTCGGTTCGCCGTGGAGCGGGCGGTTGAAATCATCGGCGAGGCCGCGCGGCATGTTTCCAAAGGCGGGCGGGCGCAAGTTCCCGGCGTGGCGTGGGGGGCGGTGGTCGCCACGCGGCACATCCTTGCGCACGACTACGGCGACGTTGAACACGTCAAGATTTGGCGCATCGCGACCGTGCATGCGCCGAAGCTGATTGAGCTTCTGACTCCGATACTGCGGGACAACCCGCCCGGCCCGGAGTCGTTGAAAGATCCTGGGGAACCATGACCTCCATGTACGACACCTATACCTCGCCGCTCGCCTCCCGCAACGCTTCCGCGGAGATGCTGCGGGTCTGGTCGCCTCGGCACAAGTTTCAGACGTGGCGGCGGATCTGGCTGGCGGTGGCGGAGGCGCAGCACGAGATGGGGCTGCCGGTCACACGCGAGCAGGTGGAGGAGCTGCGGGCGAACCTGGAGGTGACGGATGAGGACATGCGCGCGGCGGAAGGGTATGAGCGGAAGCTGCGGCATGATGTGATGGCGCACGTGCACGCGTGGGGGGATCGGTGCCCGAGGGCGAAGGGGATTATTCACCTGGGGATGACGAGCCAGGATGTCAACGACAACGCCGAGCTGCTGATATTCCGCGAGGCCGTCAAGGTCATCGGGTCCAAGGTTGCTCGTTGCCTGCAGGGGCTGACCACGTTCGCAGACAGGTGGAAGTCAGTCCCAACGCTCGGTTTCACGCATTATCAGCCAGCGCAGCCGGTAACCGTGGGTCGTCGAGGGGCGCAGTGGGCCTGCGATCTTCACTCCGCTTGGGTGGAGCCGGTGCTTGGCATGCGCGGGTTACGCGGTGCTACTGGTACGCAGGCGTCCTACCTGGCGTTGCTGGACAACGACACGGACCGGCTCGATCAGATGGAGGCGAGCATCCTTGAGAGTCTTCTCTGGGGTGAACGGGAGTGGGCAGCGAAGGCCCACCGGCGGCATCAGCAGGAGATTGAGCGCACAGCGGAGAGTGCCAACAGGAGCAATCGGGCGGGCGACCCAAACGCCGCCGATGCGCACCGGCGTGAGCACGCCGCCCTCGCGGCCAAGTCCGATACGCAGGTGCTCCGCGATTCGGCGCGTCTTCTCATCGATGCTCACACGTATCGGCTTGTATCCCAGACATATCCGCGGGTGGTAGATGCTCACATTCTTCACTCGCTCGCCGCCACCGCCTCCGTCCTGCACAAGATCGCCACCGACATCCGCCTGCTCTCCAACCGCAAGGAGCTGGACGAGCCGTTTGAGGAAAAGCAGATCGGGTCGTCGGCGATGCCGTACAAGCGCAACCCGATGCGGTGCGAGCGGATTTGCGGGCTGACGCGGTTTGTGATGAACCTGGTGGGGAACGCGTACGACACCGCGGCGACGCAGTGGCTGGAGCGGACGCTGGATGATTCGTCGAACCGGCGGCTGTCGCTGCCGGAGGCGTTCCTGGCGCTGGATGGGGCGCTGGACCTGATGCACAACGTGGCGAGCGGGCTGATTGTGCATGAGGCGATGGTGCGGAAGAACCTGATGGCCGAGCTGCCGTTCATGGCGACCGAGAACCTGCTGATGGCGTGCGTGAAGGCGGGAGGGGACCGGCAGGAATACCACGAGCTGATCCGGCAGCATGCGCAGGCCGCGGGGCTGCGGGTGAAGCAGGAGGGGCTGGACAACGACCTGCTGGAGCGGCTGAAGGCGGATGCGGCGTTCCACGTGCCGCGGCTGAAGAGCGAGCTGGACTGGGATGGGCTGATGGACCCGATGAAGTACATCGGGCGGAGCGTGGAGCAGACGGAGCGGTTCCTGAAGGAAGTGGTGGAGCCGCTGCGTGAGCAGTATGGGGAGGAGATCGCGAAGCTGGGCGAGAGCGGGCCGAAGGTATGACGCCGGTGCAGGCGGCGGCGGAGCACCTGCGGGCGGGGCGGGTGAAGCAGGCCGTGGATGTGCTGCGGGCGCACCTGCGGCGGCACGAAAATGATGACAGGGCGTGGTTTGTGCTGGGGCAGGCGCTGTCGCAGGATGGGCAGCATGAGGCGGGGCTGCACGCGCTGGGGCGGGCGCTGGCGGCGGACCGTGGGGATGCGCGGCGGTGGCTGGCGCTGGGGGTGGCGACGCTGCGGGCCAGGGGCGGCGCGGGGGTGGTGGAGCTGCTGAAGGACAGCCCGCCGGCGATCGCGGGGGATGCGGATGTGCTGGCGCTGCTGGCGGATGGCTACGCGGCGGTGGGGGAGGCGGGGTCGGCGGTGCCGGTGCTGGAGCGGGTGCTCGCGGCGAGGCCGGGGCACGTGCAGGCGATGCGGACGCTGGCGCGGGTGTTTGCGGTGGCGGGGCGGACGGATGAGGCGGTGGGGCTGCTGCGCAGGTGCGCGGAGGCGGGGGGGTGGCGGGACTTCAGGGACCTCGGGGCGTACTGCTTTCACACGAACTACTCGGGGGTGATGACGCCGGATGAGGTGGCGGCGGAGCACCGGCGGCTGCATGAGTTATTGCAGCGGGTGGTGCCGCCGGGGCCGGCGGTCGCGGTGGATGAGACGCCGGGGCGGGTGCGGCGGGTAGGCTTCCTGAGCGCGGACTTTCAGCAGCACTCGGTGGCGTACTTTGCGGAGCCGCTGATCGAGCACCTGGACCGGACGCGGTGGCGGGTGGTGTGCGTGAGCGCGAGCAGCGCGGCGGATGAGGTGACGGCGCGGCTGCGGGCGAAGGCGGATGAGTGGGTGGACGCTTCGGCGCAGGACCCTGCGGCGATGCTGAACGCGGTGCGCAGCGCGCGGCTGGATGTGCTGGTGGAACTGGGCGGGCTGACGGGGCCGGGGCGGGTGGCGGCGCTGGCGCAGCGGGCGGCGCCGGTGCAGGCGACGTACCTGGGGTACCCGAACACGACGGGCGTGCCGAACATTGACTACAGGATCGTGGATGCGCACACGGACCCGGAGGGCGCGGAGCGGCTGGCGACGGAGAAGCTGGTGCGGGTGGAGGGGTGCTTTGTGAGCTACCGGCCGCCGGAGGATTCGCCGGCGGTGTGTGGGTGCGATGCGGGTGCGCCGCTGGCGCTGGGGTCTTTCAACACGAGCTTGAAGATGTCGCCCCAGTGCGTGGCGTTGTGGGCGCGGGTGATGCGGCGGCTGCCCGGGAGCGTGCTGGTGCTGAAGCGCAAGGAGTTCGCGGACCCGTGGGTGGCGGGGCAGTTTGTGGAGCGGTTCGGGCGCGAGGGGGTCGCGCCGGAGCGGCTGCGGTTTGTGGGCAAGACGCCGTCGGTGGCGGAGCACCTCGCGGCGTACGGCGGGGTGGATATCGCGCTGGACACGTACCCGTACCACGGCACGACGACGACGTGCGAGGCGCTGTGGATGGGGGTGCCGGTGGTGTCGCTGGCGGGGCCGTCGCACGCATCGCGGGTGGGGAAGAGCCTGCTGCACGCGGCGGGGATGGGGGAGTGGGCGGTGGACACGCCGGAGGCGTTTGAAGAGGCGGTGGTGGGGCTCGCGGCGGACCGGGCGGCGCTGGCGGCGTTGCGCGCGGGGCTGCGGGATCGCGTGGGGGCGTCGGCGCTGTGCGATGGGGCGGGGTTTGCGCGCCGGTTTGAGCGGGTGCTGGAGGAGATGTGGGCGTCGGTCAGCGGAACGAGCCGCTCCGCATGAGGCCGCTCGATTGGAACTCGACGAACGCGGCGCCGTCTTCGCTGGTGGTGTACCAGGTGGTGTGCTGGCGGACGGCGTCCCAGCGGGGGTCGTTGGCGCGGCGGGGGCCGGTGGACTGGATGACGACTTCTGGGCGGAGGGCGTAGGCGAAGGCGATGGCGGGGGGGCGGGCGCTGCCGTGGTGGGGGAGCTCGAGGACGCGGGCGGAGAGGCCGGGGTGGTTGGCGGAGAGTGATCGGATCGCTTCGTCCTGGATGTCGCCGGTGAGGAGGATGGCGCTCTGCTCCTGGCCGACGCTGACGCGGGCGACGAGGGAGTGGTCGTTGTCCTGCGGCCAGGGGGCGTCGGGCGGTGGGGCGATGAAGGTGAGGGTGGAGTCGCCGAGGGTGAGGGTGTCGCCGGCGTGGAGCTCGGCGACGTCGACGCCGAGCAGGCGGAGCTCGAGCAAGAGCATAGCGGCAGCGCCGGTGGGCTGGTCGGTGGCCTGCTGAGTGAAGCGGTGGCCGACGAGGACGCGTTTGATGCCCAGAGGGCGGACGGCTTCGGCGACGCCGCCGAAGTGGTCGAGGTCGGGGTGGGAG
>JAEYTB010000282.1 GCA_023434205.1 Planctomycetota bacterium
GTCTCGCCGAAGACCTGGATGTTGACGAAGAGGATGCCCAGGAGGGCGACGCCGCGGACGAGGTCGAGGGCGTGGATGCGCTCGGAATCGGCGGTGGGGGCGAGGGTAGGTTCGGCGGGCATGGCCATAGCTTACCCGGGCGCGGCAGGACCCGATCCCGCGTCGGCGCGTGTACAACCCGGGACTTCGGCGGTGCCGCCTCAGTCCCGGCGTCGGGCGTTGAGGTCAGCCGTTGATCGCCGCCTGGATCCGTGCCACGTCGATCTTGGACATCGTCATCATGGACTCGAAGGCGCGTTTGGCGGTGTCGCCGCCCTTGGCGAGGGCCTCGGTCAGGATGCGGGGGGTGATCTGCCAGGAGAGGCCCCACTTGTCCTTGCACCAGCCGCACTGGCTGGGCTGGCCGCCGTTCTGGATGATGGCGTTCCAGTAGCGGTCGGTCTCGGCCTGGTCGTCGGTGGCGATCTGGAAAGAGAAGGCCTCGGAGTGCTTGAAGGCGGGGCCGCCGTTGAGGCCCAGGCACGGGATGCCGCAGACGGTGAAGTCCACGGTCAGGACATCGCCCTTCTTGCCGCTGGGGTAGTCGGAGGGGGCGCGGAAGACGGCCTTGACCTCGCTGTTGGGGAACGTCTGCGCGTAGAAGCGGGCGGCCTCCTCGGCGTCGTTGTTGTACCAGAGGCAGATGGTGTTCTTGGGGGTGGTCATGGGGGAGTCCTTGTTGAGAGTGCGCGAAGGATAAACCGCACACAGCCGCGAAGCGCGGCTGTATCGCTCCCTAACGGTCGCGGTTCCTATTCGTAGCGGCCGGCGATCAGCGTCACGTTGTGGCCGCCGAAGCCGAAGGTGTTGTTCATCGCGTACTTGATCCGCCGCTCGCGGGCGTGGTGGGGGATCAGGTCGATGTCGAAGTTCTCATCCGGGCTGTCGAGGTTGATGGTGGGGGGGATGACACCATCACGCACGGCGTGGATGCAGGCGATGAGCTCAACCGCGCCGCTGGCGCCCAGGCAGTGCCCGTGCATTGACTTGGTCGAACTCATCAGCAGCCTGCCGCCGGTGGACTTGCGGGCGTGGTTGCCGAACACCCGCATCACCGCGGCGACCTCGGCCTTGTCGCCCAGGGGGGTGGAAGTGCCGTGGGCGTTGATGTAGTCGATCTGCTCGGGGCGGAGGCCGCCGTCCTGCATGGCCATCATCATGGAGCGTGCGGCGCCGGAGCCCTCGGGGTCGGGGGCGGTGATGTGGCCGGCGTCGCCGGAGTTTCCGGCGGAGATGAGCTCGGCGTAAATCGTGGCGCCGCGCTTCTTCGCGTGCTCCTCGGTCTCCAGAACAAAGATCGCGGCGCCCTCGGACAGGACAAAGCCGTCGCGGTCCTTGTCGAAGGGGCGGCTGGCCTTGGTGGGGGCGTCGTTGCGCGTGGAGAGGGCCTTCATCACCATGAAGGCGCCGACGCACAGCGGCGTGCAGGCGGCCTCGGCGCCGCCGGCGAGCATGACATCGGCCCAGCCGCGCCGGAGGATGTTCATGGCGTCGGCGATGGCGTGGCCCGAGGAGGCGCAGGCGGTGGCGTGGGTGGAGGCCGGGCCGCGGAGGCCGTAGCGGATGCTGATGTTGCCGGTGGCGGCGTTGGCCATCAGACGCGGGACGGTGAAGGGGTTGATGCGGTGGGGCCCCTTCTCCTTCATGGTGAGGACGCCCTGCTCGATCGTGCTGATGCCGCCGATGCCCGAGCCCACCACCACGCCGCACCGGTCGTGGTCCTCCTTGGAGAAGTCGATGCCGGAGTGCCTGACCGCCTCTTCCGCGGCACCCAGACCCAGCTGGCTGAAGCGGTCGAGCCGCTTGGCCTCGCGGTGGTCGAGGATGGCGCCGACATCCCAGCCCTTGACCTGCCCGCCGATGCAGACATCCCAGGAGTCGGAATAGCGGGCGAAGTCCTCACCCTCGATCTGGGTGATGCCGGAGCGGCCTTCGCGCATGCCGGCCCAGGTGGAGGGGGCGTCATGGCCGAGGTTGGTGAGCGCACCCATGCCCGTGATCACGATGCGTGCACCGGGGTCTGCGGGGTATGGGCTCACTGGATCAGCACTCCCTGAGTGGGTGGTCGGCGCAGTTTTTGCGCCGTGCCAACGGTCACAGGGATTGTGGCCGGGAACGACGCGTTCTCAAGGGCCCCGGCGGGACCACGGGGGTCAGGCGACGCCGTGCTGCTGCTTGATGAACTCGATGGCGTCGCCGACGGTCTTGATCTTTTCGGCCTGCTCGTCGGGGATATCGGTCTCGAACGCTTCCTCGAGCTCCATGACCAGTTCAACCTGGTCAAGGCTGTCGGCGTTGAGGTCGTCGGTGAAGCTCATTTCACGCGTAATCTTGGCCTTGTCGTGGCCCATCTGCTGCGCCACGATTTCGACGACCTTCGCTTCAATCTCTTGCTCGGTCACGATCGATCTCCGTAAGTCACTGAGAAACCGCTCCTCCCGGGCCTTACACCGACGCACGGCCGGGGGAGTCCCTCACGCGGGGCGGATTATACGCCATCGCGTCACGCTGCCAACTCGGGCGGGGCGCGAACCCGTCCGTACCCCTTCCCGCGGGGGATAGCGCTCGCGCGGGTCCTTGCGCCGGTTCGGGTTATGACGGCACTCGAACCGGCTAAACCCGAAAGTCAGAACAGGCACTTCTGGTACCCGTATCGGAGTCCGATGACACCCCTTGCAGGATTGGTCCACGGGCGGAGACGCCCGGTCCTGCGGCGGGGATGCGTCATCGGCCCCGCCGGATTGCCCAACATGATGCGAAATAAGGACTGGGCCATGGGCGTGATGCCGCGGGAACCCGAAGCGTTTGCTGAAACCGTCGCGGAGATGCTGCGCCGGCTTCAGCCCGAGTACTCCATCAACCTCGTGGGCCCCCGCGAGCTGCTCGTCAACGGGCGGCGGCTCGACCTCGAGAACCTGTACCGGATGGTCACGCACGAGCCCGGCCGCGGCACGGAGATCGTCGAGCACTACCTGGAGCAGCTCTTCGCGGGCGACGCGATGCAGCTCATGGCCATGTCGCTGGACTTTGCCCGCAACCGCATCATGCCGCGGATCCAGCCCGAGAGCATCTTCCAGCACCTCTCGCGGGAGCAGGTGGCGCACGTGCCGTTCGTGAACGACACGGTGGTGGTGTTCGTGACGGACCTGCCGCACATGACGGTCAGCATCACCGTGGAGCAGCTGGTCCGGTGGAAGCTGAGCATCGATGAGGTGGAGGACATCGCCCGCCAGAACCTGGACGCGTACGCGCCGGAGCTGGAGGTGCAGATCGTGGAGAGCAAGGAGGGCGGCCGCGCGGCGATCCTGTCGCAGCACGACGGGTACGACGCGGCACGACTGCTGCTGGGCGGGCTGTACGACCGCCTCGCGCCACAGCTCGGCGGGAACTTCTACGTGGCGACCCCCGCGCGGGACATGTTCGTGGCGTTCAGCCCCGGGCCGGAGCCCTTCGTGCGCCGCTTGCAGGAGCGGGTGGAGCACGACTTCAAGCGGCTGCCGTACCCGATCTCGTCGGACTTCTTCTATGTCACGCGGGATGGGGTGTGCGGGACCAAGCCGGAGGAGGCGGCGCGGGATGAGGCGGCGTAGTCAGCCGGATTTAGTCCTGCCCTCGTTCGGACTCGTCCAGCCGCTTCATCTCAACCTGTTTCTCTCGCAGCGACTGGATGCTTTTGCAGGCTGTGTCGAAGGTCGGGGCCCAGTCGTCGGCATTAGGGCCGCCGAAGCGAACGATGTTTCCATCGCGCGTCCAATGGCCCCAGGCCTCGTGCAGAATGCGCCAGTAGGTATCCTGGGTTGTCAGAATGTCATGCTCGACCACGTGGAGGCGGTAGGCGATTGCGTCGGGGGCCATCTTGGACAGGAACGCGACGATGTCCGGGTCGGCCAGCCTGGCTTGGGCGTCGGCGGAGTTCAAGCGTTGAGTTACGCGCTGCGAAATGCCCGCCATCGATTCCATGAACGCGGTGTGTTCAGCGATGACAGCCCGGAGGCACTCTCGGCGTGCTTCGATGGCATCGACGGAACGGATGTTGTCGACGCTCAGGCCACCGAGGGCGTCATACTCGGCGACGAAGGATTGGTAACGAGCACCCGTCTCGAAGATTCGGACCATCTCCTCGGCCAGGACCAACTTGTGAGTTACGGCCCGCGTGGGCAGGCCCTTGGCGAGCGTGTTCAGCTCGGCGGCCCCGGCACTGGCCACCGGCCACATGTCGGCGTTGCTACCGCCCATGTCCTTGATTTCGCGGAGCCGGGCGTGATGAGCTGCCTCTGCGCGGTCGAACTCGGCGATGCGCCTCGCTGTCCGGGCACGGCTGAAGACCATGACAAAGATCGAAAGCACCACGCACGCCACTGCGAGCAGCGCGGTTACACCGGGCCAGCGTGACCAGCGGCGGCTGGCGCGGTCGATGAGCGCCGCAATGCCTACGACCACGAGAAAGGCGAGAAACGAGCCGCCGACGGCGCGGCCATACCGTGCGTAGTCGTGGACTTCCATGAACACCGGCACCAGGAGAATGGGCGCCCAGAAGATCACGCCCCCCAGGATCAGTGCCACCTTGTGGACCCGTGCGAGGGGCCGTCCGGCACGCTGGTCGGTCACCGGTGGAAGTGGTAGCTCGAGCGGGGTGGGGGCTTCCATTGGGGTCCAGTCTAGCGGCGACCAAGCCATCACCGTCCCTTTATGGACCAGCACTGAGCTGCATGGCTGGTGCCCGCGGCACCTGGGAGTCATACTGCTGGGATGAGTACCGCGGACCCGATCGCGTCGTTTCTGGCTGGTTCGGCGTTTGCCGTGGCGGGGGCTTCGAGCAACCGGGCGAAGTATGGGAACATGGTGCTGCGGTGCTACACGCAGAACGGGATCCGCGCGTACCCGGTGAACCCCAACGAGGCGGAGATCGAGGGGCTGAAGGCATACCCGACGCTGGCGGAGCTGCCCGAGCGGGTGCACGGGGTGTCGATCATCACGCCGCGGTGGGTTACGGCGCGGCTGGTGGATGATGCGATCGCGCTGGGGATCAAGCACCTGTGGATGCAGCCGGGGGCGGAGAGCTACCCGGCGATCGAGCGGGCGCAGGCGGCGGGGGTGAGCGTGATCCACTCTGGGCCGTGTTTGCTGGTGGTGCTGGGGTTTCGGGATGAGTGAGGGAGAGAAGACACGATCATGAAGCATGATCGTGGCACGTATCCTTCTACGTGATCTTGCTGGTCGACAACTACGACTCCTTTACGTGGAACCTGGTGCAGGCGGTGGGTTCGCTCATCCCCGGCGCAGAAGTCGGGCGTGATGTGGTCGTGGTGCGGAATGACGCGATCACGCCGGAGAAGGTGGAGACGGTGAACGGGGGGCGGCCGCCAACGCGGATCATCGTGTCGCCGGGGCCTTGTACGCCGGGGGTGGGGGGGGTTTGGGTGGGGGTGATCCAGCGGTTCGCGGGGCGGGTGCCGATCCTGGGCGTGTGCCTGGGGCACCAGGCGATCGGGGCGGCGTTTGGGATGCGGGTCGTGCGCAGCCCGCAGCCTGTCCACGGCAAGTCCAGCCCCGTGTACCACGACGCACGCGGGGTGTTCGCGGGCCTGCCAAACCCGCTCGCGGCGGCGCGGTACCACTCCTTGGTGGTTGAAGAGGCGTCCGTGCCGCGGGGGTGGGACGTTTCGGCGTGGACAGACGGCCCCGAGGGGCGGATCGTGATGGGGCTGCGGCGGCAGGGGGCGGGCGCAGCGGTGGAGGGCGTGCAGTTCCACCCGGAGAGCTTCATGACGCCGGAGGGTGGGGGGGTGCTGCGGAACTTCCTGGCACCCTCATACACTCCCGCCCCATGATCACGCCCTCTCCCACCATCAAGATTGACCCGTCCCTGGCCCGCGGCGAGCTGCTGTCGTTCGGGCCTTCAAACTCGTACATTGTGATGGGGGTGCCCAACACGAGCTACCAGTTGCACCTGGTCCCCACCGCGCCGGTCACCACCCAGCCCGGCAAGCGGCTGATCGGGACGATCCGGCTGGAGGCGCGACGGGTCGACGCCGTGGGAACGGGCGGGCAGTTCGTGGAGCCGGTGTTCGGCCGTCCGCGGCGGGTGCAGGGGACGGTGATTGCGCACGCGGGGAACGCGCTGGTGATCGATGCGGGGATCCCGATCCACGCGGTGCTGACGGATGCGCGGCAGAAGGCGGAGCAGTTCGCGGTGGGGCAGCTGGTGAGCTTTGATGCGGTGGCGGGGGCGACGATTACGCCGCAGTGAGTCGGTTCGGCGGGTCGAAGGGATGGCGCGGGCGCGGCCATTGCTACTTCGTGCCGAAACTCCCATGTAGCACGTCGACAACTTCAGCGGGAATGCCGATCGCCCTCGCCTGTCTGCTGAGCGCGGCTCCGGGGCCGTGCTCAGCGAGCGCGGCCGTCCAACCGGCACGTTGCTCTGGTGTGAGCGCCTTCCACCCGAGGCAGTACTGCGCAAGGGGCTCGGAGTGGAGCTTGCGGCCTTTGAGCAGGCGCGACTGTGCGGCCTGGTCCGGGACTGCTACAACGGCGAAGGCGACGGCGGCGGGGAAGTTCCCTTCGTCGCGAGCGCGTTCGATCCGGAACTTCCACGTGACCTTCTCGAGCACGCCCTCGTGCTCGACCTTCACCCCGTTGGTGACCAGGCATGAGCCGCTCGTGCGGAGCTCCAGCTCAAGTTGGTCGTGGTTGAGCAGTGGTTGCCCGCCGATCTCGCCGAAGACCTGCGCAAAGTGCGCGGGAATGTCGGGCTTCTCGGGCTCGGTTGAGGTCGGGGCTGAAGCGACGTTGTACTTCGAGTGCCACGGGGCAGTGATCGCAGGGTGCTCACTGATGAAGGTCATGAGTGATGCTGCGCGGTGCTCGACGGGTTCCAAGAGTGCCGCAGCAGCGGGCTGCCCGTCGTGGCGGAGCTTCCGTGCGAGGGATGTCAGAACGATTTCCCATGTGCCGGCGGTTCGTTTCTCGGAGAATCCCTGAACCGTGGTCGCCCAGAATGGCGCCGAATCGGGCAGGGAGTAGCCGTGGGAGGTCAGATAGGACCACAGCTGGCCCCAGAACTCCGGGCTGCTCTGCGGGTTGATTGGAAGGTCGTCGAGGCCGGTGCGAAGAATGGTCTTCGGCCCTGCGTCGCTAGCGTTTCGCACAAAGCTCAGCATCGCGATGTTCTGGAGGTCCCGTCGGAGCGTCGCGTCGCAGAACGTCGTGAGGCTTTGCGCCGCTTGCGGGTTGTCGCGCAAAGACCGCGACCACGCAACAAGGACGTCAGCGACCGTGTGGGCGGCATCGGACTGCCGCTGCCACAAGGCGGCAAGGTCGTCGGTGCCGCGGAACTTCTCAGAGTAGATGATCACTTCGCCGAGGTCGCTGGGGAGCCGGACAACGCGGCCTGTATTGCCGATGTCGTCGGGCATCACATCCGGGAAGTCGCCGGACATGCTCACCCGAGTTGCGGTTTCGCGCCACTGCTGGTAGCTGTCCTTCGCGGGCGCGACCTCGGCACGGAACTGGGCCTGTGCAGTTGGGGAGCCGGCCGCGGATTCAGCGATGACGCTGCGTGTGACCCTGCCGTTCCCCGGATCGATGACGACCGAGTAGCGATCCTCGGCGCAGCCCGCGAGCGTGACCGCAGTGAGCGTGACAAGAATGGGGAGTCGCGAGATCATGGTGGGGAGCTTACCAGGAGGGCGCTTCTTGCATCGCTACGCGATGCGGATTCGCCGTTCATGGGTTCCGTGGACGGCGCTCGGCGAGGACGCCTCGCTCTGTCCACGCCTACTGGCTTGCACGCTTTCAGCGTGCCAAGGCGGCTGCCAATGGTTACTTCTCGGGCACCGTCGTGTCGTAGCGCACGCCCTGGGGCACTGGTACGGGGACGTGCACGGTGGTGCCGAACTCGCCGGCGGTGCGGACTGAGGAGTCGACCGCGACGAACGCCGTGAAGTCGGACATGAGGGCGTAGTCGAGGGCGGTTTTCTTCGCGGCCTGGGCGAGCTCGGCGAGGTTGTGGACATCCCAGGCGGACTGGTCGGCGATGTCCGTGAGCTTGGCGCGGGCCCAGACCTGGGCGAGGGCCTTGGTGGCGACGGCGTCGTCGGTGCGCGTAATGCTTACGGGCAACTCGCGGCGTTCAGCGCCCACGCGGCCGCTCACACGCACGCTGGGGGGCAGGTCACCCTTGAAGCGGCCGGTGATGATCACCGGGCGATCGGCAAAGAGGTCGGGCACGCGGCTGGGGAAGACCTCGCTCACCTCTGCGCCCGCCCAGTCGATCTTGACATCGGAGAGGGGGGCATGGCTGACGCGGTCGAAGAAGGTGTCCATCACGGTCGCGGGGTCGTCGGTCAGGTTCAGGTACGTCGCCACGCCGTTGCCCATGCGGGCCATGCTGTCCATGAGGTAGCGGTTGACGGAGGTGCCCACGCCGAAGCTGAACACGCGGCTGCTGCCCAGGCCGTGGTGCAGGGCGCCCAGGATCTCGGCCTCGTTGCCGATGAAGCCGTCGGTGCAGAACACGACGAAGCGGAGGCGCTCGGCATCGTGGGGGAAGGCCAGCGAGGCCTTCAGCCCGGGCAACATGTACGTGCCGCCGTTGGCGGCGAGGGTGGCGAGGTAGTTCTTGCCCTTCTGCACGTTCTTGCCGGTGGCCTCGAGGGGCGAATTGCCCAGCGAGCTGACATGGTTCGCGAAGTCGATGATCTGGAAGCTGTCGCCGGGCTGGAGCCGGTCCATGCCGCGGGCGATGGCGTTCTGGGCCTGCTCCATGGGCCGGCCGCTCATGCTGCCGGAGCGGTCGAGGACAAAGACGAGCTCCACGGCGTTCCGCGGCACGCGCTTCAGGTCCTTGGGCGGCACGAGCATCATGGTGAAGTAGCCGCCGCGTTCGTCCTCATGGGCGAGGATGGCGGACTTGACGCTGTCGCCGGCGACCTGCCAGCGGAGGACGAAGTCGCGGTTGGGGATGCGGTCGTTCTTCGCGAGGGTGACGGTGGCGCGGCTGGGGCCGGTGCGCTGGATGTCGGTTTTGTGCGTGCGGCACTCGAGGGCCTCGATGCTCACGCCCGCGTCGATGTCGAGGGTGAGCGCGATGTCGTGGCCGGAGCGGTCTTCGGGGCGGAGGTACTGGACCTCGGTCTTCTGGTTGGAGGCGCCGTGGTTACCCTGCGCGACGGCGCCGACGCCGTCGGTGCTGCCCTGCGGGTTGAAGCGCGGGCCGAAGACGATCGGGAACACGAACTCGTAGCCGCCGTCGCTGTAGGTGAGGGTGCTGTAGTAGGTGATGTTGATGTCGATGGCCTTGCCGGGCTCGATGTTGGCGACCTTCTGCGTGAAGATATTGGGGCGTTCCTGCGTGAGCAGCGAGGCGGTGTAGCCCTGGGCGCG
>JAEYTB010000264.1 GCA_023434205.1 Planctomycetota bacterium
AGTTCAGCCACCAGCCCGCGAGGCCGAGGTACCCCAGCCAGAAGCTTCCCAGCATGGCGAAGAACGAGATGTAGCCCCAGGGCTGGGCGTGGGTGTCGGCGACGTAGGTGCTGTACTTCCATGCCGCGATAGCGGCGGCGGGGACGATGAACACGAGCGCGAGGGCGGCGGCCCAGCCCAGCGGGCCGCAGATGGCGCGGGTGCCGAAGCCGAGCGCGGGCGGGACGAGCAGGAGCGCGAGGGCGATCCAATGGACACCGTTGCCTGTGCGGGGTGGTTGGAAGGTGTCGAGGGGCATTAGGCTAGTATTCACTAACACATGGGGTGTGTCAAGGGCGGCGCGGATGGGCCGGGGGTGGAAACTAGAATCGGGTCTATGCCCGATTCGAAGCCTGTTCAGAACGCTGCCGCGCAGGTGCTGATTGTGGAGGATGAGCCCGACCACGCAGTTGTGATGTCGGAGGCGTTGCGGCGTCCCGGGCACGTCTGCACGGTGGTGAACACGGTGGCGGATGGGGTGGAGGAGCTTCGGCTGGGGGCGTTCGATGTGATCGTGACGGACCTTCGGATGCCGGGGTCGGGGGGGTTTGAGGTGCCGGGGGTGGGGGCGGTCGCGGCGGATGGGGCGGATGCGGGGCTGCGGGTCTTGGAGGCGGCGCAGAAGCTGCAGCCCAGCGCGAAGACGATCCTGGTGACGGCGCACGGGGATGTGCCGACCGCGCGGGCGGCGTTCAAGATGGGGGTGTACGACTTCATCCAGAAGCCGCTGGACCTGGAGGTGTTCAGGAATTTGGTGAACCGTGCCGCGGAGGCGGTGCTGCTGCGGCACCAGAACGACCGGCTGAAGCAGGAGCTGGACAGCGCGGGGTTCGAGGGGATCGTGGCGCAGAGCGAGCCGATGCGGCGGATCCTGCGGACGGTGAAGACGGTGGCGCCGTCGAACATTCCGGTCTTGATCACGGGGGAGAGCGGGACGGGCAAGGAGCTGATCGCGCTGGCGGTGCATCGCAACAGCAAGCGGGCGACGGGGCGGTACGTGACGTTCAACTGCGCGGGGCAGAGCGAGAGCCTCTTGGAGGATCAGCTGTTCGGGCACGTGAAGGGGGCGTTCACGGGGGCGGACAAGGACCGCGCGGGGGTGTTCGAGTACGCGGATGGCGGGACGCTGTTCCTGGATGAGATCGGGGACATGCCGCTGACGATGCAGGCCAAGCTGCTGCGGGTGCTGGAGAGCGGTGAGGTGGTGCGGCTGGGGAGCAACGAGGCGCGGCACGCGGATGTGCGGTTTGTCACGGCGACGAACCGGGACCTCAAGCAGCTCGTGGCGGGGGGGCAGTTCAGGGAGGACCTGTTCTTCCGTATCAACGGCTCGCACATCCAGCTGCCGCCGCTGCGGGAGCGGCGGGAGGACATCCCGCCGCTGGTGCAGTTCGCGGTGGACCGCTTCGCGACGGAGATGGCGGGCAAGCCGGCGGATGTGGTGATCCCGGGGATCACGGACGCGGCGATGATGCGGCTGACGAGCTACGCGTGGCCGGGGAACGTGCGGCAGCTGCTCAACGTGGTGCAGAACATGGTCGTGAGCGGGCTGAGTGATGATGCTGGGGCGGGCGAGGCCCCGGTGCTGGACACGCGGCACATCCCCGAGGACATCCGCAGCGAAGAGGGGGCGGATGATGCGGGGCTGCCGGGCGGGGCGGGCGGCGGGGGGGCGGGGTACGCGAGCCTGGCGGGGACGAGCCTGGAGCAGATCGAGAAGCGGGCGATCCGGGAGACCTTGAGGCTGACGGGGGGGAACCGGGAGCACGCCGCGAAACTGCTGGGGATTGGGGAGCGGACGCTGTACCGGAAGCTGAAGGAGTATGGGCTGCGGTGAGGGCGGGCCGGGTTACTTGGTGAGCTCTTCGTAGCGGGCAAGGATTTGGCGGTCGAGGTCGGTGAACTCGGCCCAGTAGCTCTCCCATTCAGTGGTGCTGGGACTGGCCTTGGACCTCGACGGACGGTTCTCCGCGAGTTCCGAGCGTCTGGAGAGCATCTCGCGGAGCCTTGCATCTGTTTCTGCGAGTTTCTCCAGCTTCTCATTGAGGAGAACAACCTGAATCCGGTCGATCTGAAGATCGAGGTTCGCCGCGGCGTCTCGCACGCTCTTCACACGAGGGTGCGCTTGCGGGTACCCGTCCTTCATTAATGACTCGTACTCATTGTCCATCTGCTCACGATTCAGGATGGACTGCATCAGCTCGCGGCTGGAACTGGCGAGCTCCATGACCCGCGGCGTGCGTGTGTAGGTCTGCCAGCCTGCGGGCGCGTCGGCTTCCTTTTCGGGGCTGAGGACGTGGATGACATCTCCCGCGGCGAGCCGCGTGCCGCGGCCTTTGTCGGCGAGGGCTTCGGCGATGGTGAGCGTTTCGGCGGGGCCGCCGGCTGCACGTTCGATGCGCACGTGGGTGGCCTCGTGCATTGGTGCGTTGCTGCCGGCGAGCAGGCTGGCGACGGTGGCGTGCTCCAGCCCGATCCATCGCGTCGATGGGGTGTGGATGTAGCCGCGAACGGAGACCTGGATCATGTACGGCGCGCGGGGGTCGGGGCGGTCGGAGACGGTGACGACGTCGTCGGCCTTGAGGGAGGGGTCGTTCCAGGCTTCGAAGTTGCTGGTCGAGAAGATGCTGTCGTGGGCGTCCTCGGCCTGGTGGTCGAGGTAGACGGTCTTGGCGGAGTCCTTCAGCCCGCCGGCGGCGGCGATGAGGCGTTTGAGCGTAAACCCGCCGGGGGGGATCATGAACGTGCCGGGTCGCTCGACGGCGCCCTCGATGTAGACGACCTTGGAGGGCGGGCCGGGGGGGGTCGGCGCGGCCTGGGGCGCGGGCTGGCGCTGCTGGAGGGCGGTGAGGCTGGCGCTGACCTGCTCGAGGGTCTGGATGCTGCGGGAGTTGATCCGCTGGTTCTGGACGAGCAGGAAGATGACGGCGGAGCCGAGCACGATGAGCAGCGCGAGGTTGATGCGTTGGAGCATGATGCGGTCTCCGAGCTTGATGGTGCGTGCTTGACGGGCGAGGCGGGCGGGGTCGCCGAAGCGGGCGAGGGCCTGGGCGCGGGCGTCGGCGGGGGCGGCGCCCTGGGCGAGGAGTTCGTCCTCGATCATGGCGAGGTGAGAATCCAGTTCGGCGCGGATGTCGGCGTCGACCTCGGGCGCGGGGCGGGGGTCGAAGGAGAACAGGGAGCGGAGGAGGGTGCGGCTCACGCGGCACGCTCCGGGGCGGGGTCGTTGGACAGGACCCGGGAGACGGCGGTGGAGAGTCTTTCCCAGACGGCGGTCTGTTCTTTGAGGCGGGCGCGGCCGCGGGGGGTGAGGGAGTAGAACTTGGCCTTGCGGTTGGCGTCGGTGGTGCCCCACTCGCTCTTGAGGTCGCCGCGGTTCTCGAGGCGGTAGAGGGCGGGGTAGAGGGAGCCCTCTTCGATGGAGAGGGCCTTGCCGGAGGCGAGCTCGATGGCGCGGGCGATTCCGTAGCCGTGGTTGGGGGCGCGGGCGAGGGTGCGGAGGGCCATGAGCTCGAGGGCGCCCTGGGGCAGTTCGGGGGTGGGGTCTTTGGCGGGCATGGCGGCTCCCCTAGTTCGACTAAGGGAGCGTACACGAGGCCCCTGTGCTCGTCAACCGGAATTCCCAGAGCCACCGGGGAACCGGGGGCACGCCGCGGGACTGCGGTGAGGACGGCTGCGGCGGGTCAATCGCCCTTGAAGAGGGTGAGCAGGAAGCGGGTGGGCTCGAGGGCGGTGAGGCGGTGCTGGGCGTTGGCGGGCATGAGGAGCCAGTCGTGCGGGCCCATGTCGCGTTCCTGGTCGGCGATGACGAAGCGGAGGCGGCCGTCGAGGATGTGGACGGCGCCGACGAAGGGGGCGCGGTGCTCGCTGATCTCCTGGCCGGCATCCATGGCGAAGACCACGGTCTTGCCGGCGGGCATGTTGAGCAGGGGCTTGCTGACGGTGGCGCCGGGGACGATGGGGCAGGAGTCCAGG
>JAEYTB010000057.1 GCA_023434205.1 Planctomycetota bacterium
AAGGCGATGCCCGAGATCATGATCCCCCTGGCGGGCACCAGGAAGGAGCTTGCCGCCCTCCGCGCCGAGGTCGAGGCGACGATCGCGAAGGTGAAAGAAGAACAGGACTTCAAGCCGCGGCTGGACATCAAGATCGGCACCATGATCGAGGTCCCCCGCGCGGCCGTCACGGCCGACGAGATCGCCGAGAAGGCCGACTTCTTCAGCTTCGGCACCAACGACCTGACGCAGATGACCTTCGGCTACTCGCGCGACGACATCGGCAGCTTCCTGCCTGATTACCTGACGCGCGAGCTGCTCCCCGCCGACCCCTTCCAGACGCTCGACACCGGCGGCGTGGGCCAGCTCGTGGAGATGGGCGTCAGGAAGGGCCGGAGCAAGAAGGCCGACCTCAAGGTGGGCATCTGCGGCGAGCACGGCGGCGACCCCAAGAGCATCTACTTCTTCCACAAGGTGGGCATGGACTACGTGAGCTGCTCCCCCTTCCGCGTGCCCATCGCGCGGCTGGCCGCGGCCCAGGCGGCGCTGATGGAAGAAAAGAAGTAGGCCACCCCCACCCCGTGCCACGATCATGCTTCATGATCGTGCCCCCCGAAACCAGAACCCAGGGACTGCGGTCCCTGGGTTTTGTGCTTCATGGGCCGTCGTTCTGTCCGCTGATCCGAGAGGGGCTCAAACGCTCCCGCCCCGCTCCCTGCCCGCTGATCCGAGAGGGGGTGCTCAAACGCTCTCGCCCCGCTCGCTGTCCGCTGATCCGAGAGGGGCTCAAGCGCCGCCCCTCTCGGGCTCTCCCGGGCTGGCCGTGGGGGGGTGGTTGGTGGTGGCGGGGGCGCGGAGCGACTCCGCGGCACCCAGCGCCCCGCCGCGGACGCGGCGCACGGTCCTAGCCAGGGTGTGGCGTCTTCGACACCCCTGGATCGCGGGCCGCCCGCGATGCCCGCCCCAGCCCGGGCGGGTGCAGCGACGCTCGCCTGTTGCCAACCGCTGCACTGCACCACCATTCGCGGAGCCGATGGTGGTGGCACGGTTGGGAAGGTAATGCCACCTCCCTTGACACCCCGTAAGCTACTGCATGGCTTCTGGCGCTGAGCCCAACCCTAGACTCAACGATCCAGTGGTTCCGAATCTTTCGGCCGACGAATTGGCGGAAGCCACCGCGCAGTGGAACGAGGCAGCAACTTTTCCCACGCTAATGAAGGACCTTGGGCTCGAGCTCAAACCGGGCTCGCGATTCTGGAACTATCACCGGTATCTCGTCCGACGGTACCCAAATGCACCTCACGTGCCAACGCTCGTTTCGGAAGCTGAAATCCGGCGGTTCGGTACAATGGGGCTTGAGATGCGCCGCATGCTTGCCGCGGCTAGACACCTCGGTCATCTCAGCGAGTGGAAACCGCTCTTGCGGCAGGCGCTCGGAGGGAAAGATCTTCCGAGCGACGGAGGCGACCATCGGCCGCGGGATCACCAGTTTCACGCGTACATCGCTGCTGTTCTTGCTCGCTCTGGAAACATCGTCAGGCATAGCGAACCTGACATCGTGTTGGAATTTGAGCGAATCCCGCTGGGAGTCGCTGTGAAGCGAGCAGGGAGTCGCGCCAATCTTCCTCGGCTCATTGAAAAGGGCTTCGCGCAGATAAGCGCTCGTGGCTTTAGTGGTCTCGTCGTCGTTGACGTGTCGAGGTTTATCACGCCTTACGACAATGTCCTTGTGACCACAAACTCGAAAGGCGTGGTCCAGCATGTCGGTCAAGCTCTCGGTCGGCTTGTCGATGACGTCGTTCCGGAAGGAGTCAAATCACCATTCGTACTCGGAACGGCACTATTCGCCACGGTTATGTCCTTCGATCGCACTCTTGGCTGCATGGTGCCGTGTACCCACTGGACGACATGCACGTTGTGGCCCCGCCGAGACTCTCGCTCCTTCCGACTGCGGCGGTTTCATGAGCATCTGCGCCTAGCGGAAATGCGGATGGTTTAGACCTGGGCGGGTGGACCAGCAACTTAGGGGCAGGGAGAGCCCGAGAGGGGCGGCCTTAGCCCCTCTCGGACAGCAGCGCACCTTTAGGCGGAGCGGCCTCGAAGCTCTGTTCCGATCGCCGCACACCCCATTGCCCCCGTTGCCGGCCCGGCGAGCCTCTTTCCACCTTCTGCGGGGCCCACTCCACGCGCGGCGGGGTTCCCTCAGAGCAAGGCGGAGGTCTTTCCGGGCGCGGCGGGCCTCCCTCCAAGCCTCGCGGGGCTCTTTCCACGGGCGGCGCTGGGCGGTCCAACCTCGGCGAAGGTCTTTCCGAGCACCTCGGGGCTCTGCAAGACCGCGCCGGACCTCTTTGCGGGCGCGCGGGAAGTCTTTTGGGTTGCGCGGGCCTCCCGGCGGTCGGGTTGTGCGGGCTGGTGGGTCTGCGCGGGCCGGTCGCGCGGCGAAACCTCGCACTTTCGAGATTGCGTGCACCTGTTCCGACCCGCCGCCGATGCACAACCCACCGGGGAAGTGGTTCCCCGCCAAGTCAGGAGCGAAGACATGGCCAGCGATTACATCCCCACGCGCGACTCGGAGCTCGACCCGTACGCGATCAACTTCGCGACGCTCATCTCCGCGAACCCGACCAACTACGGGCTCCAGGCCAGCGACGCCACGGCCATCGACGACGCGGTCGACGCGTGGCACGCCTCGTACCTCGCGGCGACCAACCCCTCGACCCGCACCAGCGCCACCATCCAGGCCAAGAACACGCAGAAGGCCAACGTCAAGAGCGTGATCCGCGGCTACGCCGCCCAGATCCGCGCCAACCGCGCCGTGTCCGACACGCTCAAGATGGGCCTGGGCCTGCGGATTCCTGACCGCGACCCCACCCCGATCCCCGCGCCCGGCAGCTACCCGGTGCTGACGGTCGAGTCCTTCAACCTGGGCACGCTCACGCTGACCGCCGCGGACCAGTTCACGCCCGACAAGAAGGCCAAGCCCGCGGGCTCCGCCGGCCTGCTCCTGTTCAGCACCATCGGCGAGGCCCCGGCGATCGAGCCCAGCAACGTGGACTTCAACGCGTTCCTGAGCAAGACCAAGTTCCAGAACAGCTACGGCGCCGAGCAGGCCGGGCAGTTCGTCACCTTCTTCGGCCGCTGGACCAACGGCAAGGGCGAGCTGGGGCCCTGGTCCCCGCCCGTCTCCATCCGCATCGCGGCGTAAGAGAAGAGGAACGCGGAGGACGCGGAGGGGAACGCGGAGGGCGCGGAGAGGATGCGGGGTTCAAACCCCGGCCTCTTCTCCGCGCCACTCCTCCTCACTCCGCGCCCCTCCGCGTTGAAAGTCTTCCTCTCCCGGGGAGCGGCCATGAGCACACCGATCAAGCAGACCGAGCGGCGCCGGGCCACGCGCCGGCAGAGCGCCGTCGAGGCGGGGCTGCCGGACCCCAGGCCCGTGACCGGGTTCAGCGTGGCGTTGTCCACGGTGGGGGTGAGCACGCGGATCACCATCACGCTCTCGCAGCCGTGCGTGGTGCGCTCGCCGCGGTGGCGGCTGGTGCGGGGGGACACGGGGGCGATGACCACGCTGCCCGCGCCCACGGTGGTCGACAACACCACGTTCTACTACGACGTGCCGGGGGCGCTGGACCCGTCGGTGGGGTTCATCGATGTGCCCTACATGGACACACAGGTGCAGAACTTCCAGGGCGGCTTCGTGAAGCCCGGGGGCACGTGGTTCCGGGCGATCATGGGGCCGTGAGGGGGGCTGCGGGGTGGGGGTGTGGGGAGGAGGCCCTAAACCCCGGTTCATCGCTTCCCCAAAAGTTCCACTACCCTTGTGCGGCCCGGGGACACGCCCCGGCCGTGAAAGGGAACGACTTTGCCCATGCTCCGCTACCAGCGCCGCCTGCTCGACCACCTCCGCCACGACGACTACACGCCCCGCCGCATCGGGGACCTGGCCGCGGACCTCAACGTGCCCGCGGGGGAGAGCGAGGCCTTCGCGGCGGCGGTGAAGCAGATGGCCGCGGAGGGGCAGGTCGAGGTCGCGCAGACCGGCATGGTCTCGCTGCCCAGCCTGGGCTCGCGCTCGCAGCAGGGGGGCGGGTTCATCACGGGCAAGTTCCGGAAGAACGCCCGCGGGTTCGGGTTCGTGGAGCCCGCCGAGAGCGTGCGCGAGGGGGCGGTGTTCATCCCGCCCGACCAGACCGGCGATGCGCTGACCGGCGACACGGTGAAGATCAAGGTGTTCAGGGACCGCAGCGGGGCGCCCGGGAGCGGTTATTCAGGGTCCATCGTGGAGGTGGTCAGCCGCAAGCACACGAGCTACACCGGGACGCTCACGAAGCGCGGCGGGCAGTGGCTCGTGCAGCCCGACGGGAGGCAGATCAGCCAGCCCATCGTGGTGCGGGACGCGGAGAGCAAGAACGCCAAGGAGGGGGACAAGGTCGTGCTCGAGCTCACGGCGTTCCCCGAGGGGGACATGCTGGGCGAGGGCGTGATCGTGCGCGTGCTGGGGGATGCGGGGCGGCCCGATGTCGAGACGCAGGCGGTGATCGCGGCGTACGACCTGCCCGGCGAGTTCCCCGAGGAGTGCATCCAGCAGGCCCGCGACGCCGCGGGGGAGTTTGAGCGGCAGATCGAGGCGTGGAAGAGCAAGGGGGCCGCGGCGCTGGAGAACCGGGAGGACCTGACGGGCGAGTTCATCCTGACCATCGACCCGCCCGACGCCAAGGACTACGACGACGCGATCTCGATCAGGAGGACGGACGAGTTTGAGGGGGGCGGCTGGGAGCTGGGCGTACACATCGCGGATGTGGCGCACTTTATTCCCCGGGGCTCGCCGCTGGACGAGGAGGCGAAGGACCGGGCGAACTCCTGCTACCTGCCGCGGCTGGTGATCCCGATGCTGCCGGAGATTCTGAGCAACGGGATTCACAGCTTGCAGGAGGGCGTGCCGCGGTTCTGCAAGACGGCGTGGATCAAGTACGACTCGCGCGGGAACGTGCGGGGCGAGCGCGTGGCGAACACGCTGATCAAGAGCGCCAAGCGGCTGACGTACCTGGAGGCGCAGGCGCTGATTGATGGCGACTTCAACGAGGCGCGGAAGCACTCGAAGACGCCGCCCAAGTACACCGATCAGCTGATGGAAGCCCTGAAGGAGATGAACACGCTGGCCCGGACGATCCAGGCGCGGCGGGACCGGCAGGGGATGATCGTGCTGGACCTGCCCGAGGTGGTGCTGATCTACGACCAGCACGGGCACGTGGTGGACGCGGAGAGGGAGGATGATGCCTTCACGCACAAGCTGATCGAGATGTTCATGGTGGAGGCCAACGAGGTGCTGGCCCGCCTGTTCGAGAACCTGGAGGTGCCGCTGCTGCGGCGCATCCACCCGGACCCGGTGCCGGGGGATGTGGACTCCATGCGGAAGGTGGCGCTGGTCGCGGGCTTCAGGATCCCCAAGAACCCCACGCGCGAGGAGCTGCAGGGCTTGCTCAAGGCGACCCACGGGACGCCCGCGGCGAGGGCGGTGCACATCGCGGTGCTGCGGACGCTGAGCAAGGCGGAGTACAGCCCCGCGCTGATCGGGCACTTTGCGCTCGCGAGCGAGGCGTACGCGCACTTCACGAGCCCCATCCGGCGCTACGCCGACCTGACGGTACACCGGGCGCTGGCGGAGTACTTGCGGCGGACGGACAACGGCAAGGACCGGCCCCGGAACGAGAAGGGGCTGCGCGAGCTGGGGCGCGACATGCGGGACAGCCACCAGTGCCCCGACGAGGGCGAGCTGGTGGAGATCGGGCGGCACGCGACGCAGCGGGAGGTCAACGCGGAGCAGGCCGAGCGGGAGCTGCGGAACTTCCTGGTGCTCCAGCTCCTGGAGAAGCACATCGGCGAGAGCTTCGCGGGGGTGGTCACGGGGATCAACCCGCGGGGGATCTTCGTGCAGATCGAGAAGTACCTGGCCGACGGGTTCGTGAAGAGCGAGGACCTGCCGGGCGATGTGACGCGGGAGAACCTGACGCCGATCTGGAAGATCGACCAGAAGAGCGGGGCCCTGACCGACATCCGTTCGGGCCGGAGCTTCAACTTTGGGGATCTGGTGAGTGTGAAGATTGCCCAGGTTGACCTGGCGAAGCGGCAGATGGAGCTGGTGGTGGACGACGCCGCGGGGAGGGCGGCTGGGAAGGCGAAGAAGCCGCAGCTCTCCCGGCAGGACGGGGGAGCCCCCGCGGGGGGGATGGGGCGTGGCCAGGGGGCCGGGTTCAAGGAGATGACCGGCGGGCAGCGGCGCGACAAGCGGAGCAAGGACCGCGACCGGCGGAAGAAGCACCACCGGCGGGGCAAGTAGAGAAAAACCCCCAGATATCGGCCGATCGGGGGGGCTTGTCTTGCAATTTTTCGGGAAACCCATAGGGTGTGCGAACAGGCGGTGAAAGTGTGTTCACCGTCGCGTTCGTGTTGGGGGGGCTGAGGGAGAGCCGCGATGAAGAAGTGGATTTTGGGCATAGCCGCAGCCGCGGCGTTGTGGGTGTCTGCGCCGGCGACGGCGCAGATCACGACGACGAACTACGCGCGGTCGGAGTTTGACGCGTGGACGTTCGCGCCGATCGTGTCGCAGGGGGCGATCAAGGGGTTCCTGTGCTGGGCGGACCCGCAGTCGCTGGTGGGTGACAACATCCCGATCATCTGGTACCACCGGGACGGGAACGGCCAGTGGGCGACGGCGGGGTGGTCGGACTACGACCTGGGCACGGCGGTGATGTACATCCGCGCGGCGTACGCGGACGACGTGATCTTCGAGATCGACCCGACGCTGAGCGTGGCGATGAACGAGAACACGCAGATGAACCAGCCCAAGGAGATCGTGAACGGGCTGTACTTCGATGACCCGGCCCACATCCTGCTGGAGACCAGCGTGGACCCCGAGGCGGTGATGCTGACGCTGGTCCACATCGGGTGGGAGGCGGCGCCGGAACTGTCGGTGCTGGCGGTGGACGCGGAAATCCCGCTGTGCGAAGAGCCGCCGGCGACGGACGCCAAGGCGGTGGATCTGCTGCTGGACGAGATGCTGGTGAAGCTGGAGTTCGCCGTGTTCGGGGAGGTGCTCACGGAGGTGAACTGCTTTCCCGTAGGCTGCACGGGGTGCGTGTGGCACTACGCGCCGCCGGTCAAAAAGCCCAACAGCGGCTGGATTTACCGCTACCACGGGCCCACGCCCGACGGCGGGAAGATCTGCTTCTACGACTACCCCGCGACGCAGCGGTGGTGGAAGTCCGGGCAGGACCGCAGCTGCAACCCCTGCACCGGCGGCGGGGTGGACAACGTCTACATCCGCGGCACGCGGATCATGCTCCCCGGGGCCAACTGCCTGCCGCCGACGTGGCTGCCCTGAGCGTGTGAGATTGCTGGAACGAAGGGGCGGTGCCGCGGGGCGCCGCCCCTCTTCTATTGGAAGGGCTCCCAGGGGAAGCCGGGCGGGAAGAGGTCGGGGCGGTCGTTGATCCAGGCGACGAGCCATTCGAAGGCGTTGGCGAGGCGCGGGCCGGGGCGGTTGAACATCTGATTGCCGTCGACCAGGGCGACCCGGTTGTTCCGCACGGCGGGGAGCGAGGGCCACGACGGCTGGCGTGCGAGGGCCCGCGCGGCGTCGCGGGTCTGGGAGAGGGTGAGGCCGCAGGGGGCGATGACGAGGAACTCGGGCGCGGACGCGGCGAGGGATTCTGGGGAAGTGCGGAACGAGGGTGGGGCGGTTCGCTGGGCCCGCTGGGGGCCGGCGGCGGCGCCGGCGTTGGGGGTGGGCACGG
>JAEYTB010000120.1 GCA_023434205.1 Planctomycetota bacterium
TCATCGCTCGGCGGCGCTCCCGCCGCAGAACCTGGGATCTGTTCCAGCGGCATGCCGCACGCCGGGCACGGCCCGCCCTCATCCCGCAGGATCTGCGGGTGCATCGGGCAGGAATACCGGCCCTCCACCCCCGTGGGCGCTGCCCGGCCGTCGGCCGAGAGCGAAGCGAAGATCGTCGTCGACACGAACATGCCCGGCTTGAGGACGTGGTCCGGGTTCTCGATGTGCACGGGCACCCGCACCGTGCGGGTCGTCTCGTTGACGATGGGCTGAACGAACGTGACCAGCCCTTCAAACTCCCGCCCCGGGAGTGCCTCGGCGGTGATGCGCACCCGCTGCCCGTACCGAATCCACGGCAGCTCCAGTTCGTAGATCTCCAGGTACACCCACACGCTGTCGAGGTTGGCGATCCGGTACAGCGGGTCGCCAGCCTCGAACGCGGCGTGCTCGACGATCGACTTCTCGATGACGGTGCCGCTGATTGGCGAGAAGAGTGTCACGCGGTCGGTCACGCGCTTGTTGTCGACCAGATCGGCAATCTGAGAATCGGTCAGGCCAAGGAGCCGCAGCTTGGTCTTCGCCGTCTCCACCAGCGGCCCGTTGGCTCCGCCCTGGAGTGCGATCAGCAGCTCCTGCTGGGCGACGAGCAGCTCGGGGCTGTAGACCTCCGCGAGGTGGTCGCCGGCGTTGATCTCGATGCCGGTGAAGTTCACGAACAGCCGCTCGGCGTAGCCGTCCACGCGCGGGGTGATGGTCGCCAAGGCCGACTCGTTGTATTCGATCTTGCCGACCGCGCGGACCTCGCGCGAGAGCGGTCGGCGTTCAATGGCCACCGTCTCAACGCTCGCCATCGCCAGCGCGTGGTCTGAGAGTGTGAGCATGGGCGGACCGTCGCCCGACCCTTGTGCGGAGTCCGCTGGGATCAGGGGCATCTCGCAGATGGGGCAGTCGCCCGGCCTGTCGAGCCGGACCTGGGGGTGCATGGAGCACGTCCAGATCTGCTTGACAGCGGGTGGCGCTGCCGCGGCGGATGCGCCCGTGGGCGCCGGCGAAGGGGCGACGGATCGACCGGCGAGGAACCCGAGGGCGGCTGCGATCGCCAAGCAGACAATGAAGACGGGAAAGAGCAAGCGGCGTTTCATGGGAGAGTCTCCCGAGGGGTGGATTGGTTCAGGAGCGGGGTCGAACTGGTCGGCGCGAGCACCGGAGCGCCCTCCGGGGACACCCCTTCGATGCTCAGGGACAGCGCGGTAAGCGCGAGTTCTCGCTGTGTCCGAGCCTCGACAAGGGCGAGTTCGAAGCCCAGGAGCTTCCGCTGGGCATCGATGAGGTCCAGGAACGAGGACCGCCCGGTCGTGTACCCTGAGCGAGCCACCTCCAGCGACTGCCTTGCGCGAGGGATGAGCCTGTCAACGAGGAGGTCGGTGTTGCGCGAGCTCTCCCGGTACATGTAGAGCATGGACGCGAGCTCGGCCGCCAGCGAAACCTGCTCGGCGGTGAGACGGGCCTCGGCGCTTCGTTTGTCGGCCTGGGCGGCGGCGATCTCCGCGGCGATCTTGTCGCGCCAGATCGGCAGCGTCACGCCCGCCGACGGACGCCACATCACGGGGCTCGCCTTGAGATCGGCTTCGATCCCAACTGAGAAGTCTGGAACGCCGCTGGTGCGGGCGAGGTCGAGCATCGCCTCGGCGCGGCGGACGTCCGCCGCCATCCCGCGCAGCGAAGGGTTCCGTTCGAGGGCGGCGGCGAAGACCGCATCGGCGGACTGCGGAGCCGGTGAGGGCTCGAACGCGCTCGGGACCGCGGGATCGGGCGCGCCAGCGCCCAGGCCGAGCGCCGCCTTGAGTTCCGCCAGCAGCACGCCGCGCGAGTCATCGAGATTGTCGATCTGGGTCGCGAGCTGCTCGCGGTCGATCTGGGCACGGAGCACGTCCTGGAGCGTGACGCGGCCGGCTGCGTTCTGCGCCTGGGCGATCTGCTCGAGGTCGGCCAGCAGCGAGAGCGTCTCTCGCTGAACGCGGATGGTCTCTTCGAGGAAGTGCATCCGGTAGTAGGCGGACTTCACCGCCAGCGCCGTCCGCAGCACCTCGGCCTCGAAGGCGAAGTAGCCGACAATGGCCTCTCCCGCGGCAACATCGCCCGCGGCGCGCAGCTTGCCGGGCCCGGGCAGGTCCATCATCAAGCCCGGCATAAGCGCCTCGAGCATGTCCGTGATGTCGGCCTCGAACGTCAGGCGGGGGTCGGGTAGCGATCTTGACGTGGTGATCCGCTCCACGCCGGCCGCCCACTGGTAATAGGCCGCCTCGACGCGCGGGCTGTTGAGCATGGCGAACCGGAGAAGATCGGCCAGCGTGCTCGCCGAGGTCAGTTCCGGCAGGGCTGGCCTCGCGTCGCCCGGTCGGAACACCCGCTCGACCGAGGCGAGGTCCGCGCGGCGCTCTCGTTCAGCGGTGGTCGGTGTTCCCGCGCAGGCAGAAAGCAGGCCGGCGCAGGCGGCGGTGAGCATGGTTCTGGCGATCGGACGAAAAGCGATTTGGGTCATGAGCGGCCACCTTCCCAGCGGGGACAGTGCTCAACTCCGGGAGCCGACCCGCATGGCTGCGCGACGCGGCGGTCAGGGCACCAGCGGCCGAGACAGCAGACGAGCTGGAGCGAGACGGTTGATTTTGAGGAGAGGACGCCGGCCGCAGAATGCGGCAGTCAGCGTTTACGTGGGGAGGGCCGAGCCGCTACACCACGAGCGCGCAATGCAGGCGCAGCAGCGAGGTCTGCGGCCGAAGTGGAACGTGCCCATGCCGAGCAGTGCGGACCGCGAGCGCGGCGCCCGTGAGATCAGGCGCGACTATCGGGAGGACAGCTACCAGAACCGGCGGCGAGAGGTCCGCACCCGGCTTTTCGATCCCGGACGTGCCGGTATAGTGCTTGCCGCAGGTGCAGGGACCGTCAGGCTCTTCGGTGGGTCCACCAGGGGAACCCGGAGAGGTGTCAGTTCCATCCTCACCCGGACCTTTCGCTTGGGCGTGGCGGTGACAGGCCGGGAGTGCATCGTTTGGCGCGGCCGCCGACTCAACCAGGGACCGGCCTCCATGACAACCCGACTGACCGCCCAGCCACGACCTGAAACTGCAGCAGCAAAGCGGAATCGTTACCGCCAAGAGGAGGCTAACGAAGACCCGGAATGGGCTGCCACGGTCGAGCATGAGTCGGCAGCAGTATATACGCCAGGTGGCCGCACATTGTGCGGCGGCTTCGGCGGCCCCAGACGCGGTTCTCCCCCCGCCCGCGTAGGGGATGTGGCACCCTTCGTCCCGCCCCGTCCGACTGTCGCATGTAAACCGACGACTTCGCCGCAAAACTTGGTTGACCTTCAGAGAACGGGTTCGATACGGTTGTGGATACGGAGCTTCGAGCAAAGCCCCGCCGTCACCGCGGGGTGTTTTTGTTCGGGGGTGGCCCGCTCGCCGCCGCTTGGGTGCGGAGGTGCTCGTGCCGGGCCCAGCCTTCGTGGCAGATGAGCGAGATCAGGGCGTCGAGATCGTCACGGCGGATCTCCGTGGCGAAGGGGAGGTCGGACCCCAGGGGCAGGCCGCGCCCCCAGGAGTTGACGTAGCGGCTCACGAACGGCGCGGCGGTCTTCACAAACTCGTCGCGGCTCGTCGGCAGGGTGTGACCCTCGAGCCGCAGGCCCTGGAGCCCGGTGAAGAACCGGTCGTAGTGCTGCTCCCAGTCCGGGGCCGCGGCGCAGATCCTTGAGACCAGCAGTTGAACGACGGTGTACCCGTCCGGGTCTTTCGCGAGGGGATCGGCGCCGGCTTTGAGGAGCGACTCCACCTTCTCACCGGAGTTGTTCGTCATCCCCACCGCGGCCTCGAAGAGCAGCGGACGTTCCTGCACCGAGCAGCCGTCGTCGTCGCAGCGGTGCATGGGCCCGACCGCGCTGGGGTTGGCGCCCAGCTCGCACAGGACACGCACCTCGGTGCTCGAGCCCCGGGAGATGGCGTGGGCGAGGGGCGTCTGGCCCGCCGTCGTGCGGTGCTCGATGTCCACACCCAGCTGCTTCAGGTACGTGAAGGTCTCACGGATGCTCTGCTCCGTGTTGGCCTCCGCACCGTTGACGTCGATCGCGGCGTGGAAGGCGTTGTAGCCGTACCCGGACACGGCCTTGGGGTCCGCCCCCGCGGCGATCAGCGCTCGGAGCGTCTCCATGCTCCGTCCCGATCCCACCGCGGACATGAACACCGTGTACCCGTTGTCGTGGGTAGCGTTGACGTTCGCGCCCGCGGCGATGAGGGCCTTGACGCGAGGGAACGCCTCGACGCCGTCGCCTACGGCATCGTCCAGCGGCGACCAGCCGTACTCGTCGGCGTCCTCGATGGGCACGCCCGCCTGTTGGAGCAGTTGCACGGCCTCGTGCGTGGCCGCGGTGTACATCGCCGTGCGGTCGCTGGAGTCGCGGCGCAGCGGGTCGGCGCCCCGTTCCAAGAGCAGCTTGACGCACGCGGCGGAGGGGGCTGCCGCGGCACGGTGCAGCGGGACTTCGAACGGCGACGGTGCGTTGGAGTTGCGCTCAAGCCGCTCGTCGTCATACTGCTTCATCCGCGCCTCGGAGGCCTCGATGAACTCCTTGGGCAGCCCCTCAAAAAAGTCGGGCTGGGCGCTGCGGTACTTCTCGAGCTCCTGGCGCATCTCCAGGTGCTCGCGCCGGGCCTCGGCGGGTTCGAAGTGGCCGTTGGGATTCCCGCCGCGGTCGAGCAGGATGGCGAGGCGCTCGGCGTCACCGGTGGCGGCGACGTCGCACACCAGGCGGTTGAGGCGCTTCGGGGATCGGGGCAGCGGGCTGCCGGCCTGGAGCAGGAGTCGGAGGCGTTCGGCATCGCCGCCGGCGTGGACCTCGCAGGCGAACGCCGCCGCGGAGCCGGCGTTGGTGACAACAGCCGGGTCAGCGCCGAGCTCGAGCAGCAGCCGGACGGTCTCGGCGGTCGCCCCGTCGGCGGACCCCGCGGCGAGCATCAGCGGCGTCACGAGCCAGGGGTGGCCCGGAGTCCCCAGGTCGGCGGCGAGGTTGACCTCGGCCGCCTCGCCGATCAGACGGCGGATCGCCGCGGCGTCGCCCAGGCGGGCGGCAGTGTGCAGGGGGGTCTCGCCGGCCCTGGGGGCCCTGGGATCGGGGTTTTCGGGCGAAGGCTCCACGAGGATGATGGTACGGGGGCGGGCGTTTGAGACCGGCGGGGGGGGTGCCTAAGCTTCCCGCCCGAGCGAAAGGCCTCCCATGAAGACCGACATCCACCCCAAGTACTACCCCAACTGCAAGGTCTACCACAACGGCCAGGTCGTCATGACCGTCGGCGCCACCGTGCCCGAGATGCACGTCGAGGTGTGGTCGGGCTCGCACCCGTTCTTCACGGGCAAGCAGACGTTCGTGGACGCCGCGGGCCGCGTGGAGAAGTTCCAGCGCAAGTACGCCGGCAACTACTTCGACAAGAAGAAGTAAGCCGTCCGGGGCCACGCCCCAACCACTTCCATGCCACGCTCAAGCCCTCCGCAAAGGAGGGCTTGTTCTTTTTCTTACCTGCCACCCGCCCCAGACATCGCCTTTCCGAAACCTGACGCACTGTCGCTCTTTCGCTCTGCCCCCTACCCAACCCGCCAACTCTTCCCCTCCCGCACCACCCTCCGGTACACCGTGTCGCGCTCCACCGGCACGAACCCCGCCTCGCGGATCGCCTTCTGCAGCGCCCACACGTCTACTTCCTGGTGGGTGCTCGCGCCGCCCACCTTCGTGATGTCGTACCACACGACCGTCCCGTCGATGTCGTCGGCGCCGCTTTGGAGCATCACCTGCGCCATCGGCAGCGTCTGCATGATCCAGAACGCCTTCACGTGCGGGAAGTTGTCCAGCATCAGCCGCGCCACGGCGAGCGTGCGGTAGTTCTCCAGGCCGCTGGGACCGGGCAGGTGCTCCAACTCGCAGCCGTCGGGGAAGAAGGGGAGGGGGATGATGGTCTGGAAGTAGCCTGTGAGTGGTCGAGTGGTCGAGTGGTCAAGTGGTCGAGCCAAAGACCCGTACGCCACATGCTCTGGGAGCGGCACCCCCGGCCGCGTCAGCGTGATCGCCGCGCCCGATCCCTCAGTGCACTCGGCCACTTGGCCACTCGACCACTCGACCACTTCCTGACCGTACAGCCGTCCCAGCGCCACATCCTGCGCCCGCCGCAGCATGTCCATGTGCACCAGCCGCTCGCGCCGCTGCTCGATATGCCCGTACAGGATCGTCGCGTTAGTATTGAGCCCCAGTTCGTGCGCCACCGTGTGCACATCCAGCCACACGTCGCTCCGGATCTTCCCCTTGTACGCCTCGTCGTGGACCCGGTCGTCGAACACCTCCGCCCCGCCCCCCGGCAGCGACCCCAGCCCCGCCTCCTTCAGCTTCTCCAGCACATACC
>JAEYTB010000123.1 GCA_023434205.1 Planctomycetota bacterium
TGCGGAGGTACTCGGGGGTGATCGAGAGCGCGTCGATGAGCCACTTCTTCTCGCGGACCCAGAAGCAGTCGCAGTCGAAGTTGGTCAGCAGCCACTTGTGCGGGTTGAAGCAGAGCGAGTCGGCGCCCTCCACGCCGTCGAGCATCCAGCGGAACTCGGGGCAGACGCACGCGGCGCCGGCGTGGGCGGCGTCCACGTGGACCCACACGCCGTTCGCGGCCCCGCTCACCGCCCGCACGACGCCGGCGATGGGGTCAAAGCCGAGGGTTCCTGTGGTTCCCACGGTGGCGCAGACAAAGCAGGGCCAGTGTCCTGCCGCGGAGTCTTCGAGCACCATGCGCTCGAGGGCCGCGGCGTCCATCGCGAAGGAGTGGTCGACGGGCACGAGCCGGACGCGTTCGCGGTCGCCGGCGCCGCGCGAGACGCCGGCCACCATCGCGGCCTTCTCGATGGAGGAGTGCGCCTGCTCGGAGGCGTAGACGATGAGCGGCACACCATCGCGCCAGCCGGCGCGGCGGGCGCGCTCGCGCGCGGCGACGAGGGCCACCAGCGCCGCCTCGCTCGCCGTCCCCTGGATCACACCCGCGCCGCCCTGATCGCTCCGCCAGCGGGCGGGCAGGCCGAGCGCGCCCACCAGCCAGTCGAGCACGCGTTCCTCAAGCTCGGTACACGCCGGGCTCGTGGCCCAGAGCATGCCCTGCACGCCCAGCCCTGCGCTGAGGAGTTCCCCCAGCACGCTGGGGCCGGTGGCGTTGGCGGGGAAGTAACCGAAGAAGTTGGGAGATTGCCAGTGCGTGAGGCCCGGCAGGATGACCTGCTCCAGGTCGTCGAAGACGGGGTCCCACGCCGCGAGGCCGTGCTCGGGGGCCGCCGTCGCGATCCCCTGCCTGACCTCGCCGGGGGAGGCCCGCGACATCACCGGGAGGGATTCGGCGCGTTCCCAGTAGTCGGCGATCCAGTCGACCATCCGGCGTCCCAGGGCGCGGAACTGCTCGCTGCTCATGTGCGGTGGAACGGGGCTCGCGTCGGGCTTCATGCCCGCAGCGTACCCGCCATTACACTTGGGCCATGAACGCCGCCGGCAACAAGATCCTCCACCGCATGCTCGACCGGCTGTTCGCGGCCATCGTGAGCGGGCCAAGCCTCAACTGCCGCCCTCACTCCAGCCGCCAGCGGGTGGACCTGACACAACTGAGCAAGCTGGGGGACCGCGAGCCTGCCGCGGCGCTGCGGGATTTGCTGTCGGAGGGCGCGGCGTTCGAGCTGACGTCGCGGGTGCCGGTGCCGGGGACGCCGGCGCGCGCCCGGTTCGGGAAGCGGCCGGCCGAGGGGCCGGACCAGCCGCCGGAAGACCCGGCCGAGGCCGCGGCACAGCGGGCGTACGCGGAGCAGGCGTCGCTGCTGTCGAAGCTGCGGGTGCTGATCGAGGATGCGCGCACGTACGAGAACGACACGGGGGCGTATGTGCTGAACCTGGGGTACCCGCTGGTCAGCCTGCCGCCCGGGGCGTCGGGCAAGCCGCAGGGCACGCGCCGCATTCTGGCGCCCATCGCGTTCATCCCGGTGTCGGTCACGCTGAAGCAGGGCACGTACCCGGCGGTGGCGGTGGAGTGCAAGAGCGACGAGGTGGACCGCATCGTCCCCAACGATGCGCTGCTGGCGTGGATCGAGCAGAACACGGGCCACAAGGCGGCGGACCTGTTCCACGATGAGGAGGGGGCCAACCCGTGGCGCGAGCTGGCGGGGCTGGTGCGTCACGCGGCGGGTGCGCTGAAGCTGGAGGTTCCGGCGCTGTTCCAGTCTGACTTGCTGCCGAACGTGATCCCTCTCGAGGCGGCGCCCAAGGCGGAAGAGTCGACCGCGCCGGCGATTTTGAGTGCCGCGGTGCTGGGGCTGTTCCCGATGGCGAACCAGGGGCTGCTGCGGGACACGCAGGCGATGGTCGCGGGCGAGCCGGTTCATGGGCCGGTGGAGAGCTTCCTGCGGTCGGACATCAGCCTTGACCAGCCGCCGGCGGCTGAGCATGGTGGGCCGGATGAGCCGGGCCGGCCTGCCACGCGCCGGCCGAAGGTCTTCGCGGCGGAGCGGCTGGTGGCGCCCGCCGACCCATGCCAGGCGCGGGCGGTCTCGCTGGCGCGGACCTCGGCGGGTCTGGTGATCCACGGGCCGCCCGGCACGGGCAAGTCGCAGACCATCACGAACATCATCGGGGACCACCTCTCGCGGAGCGAGCGGGTGCTGTTTGTGTGCGAGAAGCGGACGGCGCTGGATGTGGTGGCCAACCGTCTGGATGCGCTGGGGCTGGGGTCGCTGTGCGCGGTGGTCCACGACCCCCAGCGCGACCAGCGCGAGCTGTACATGAGCATCCGGGCGCAGCTTGAGTCGCTGCCCGAGGTCAAGACGCACCCCATGGCCGAGCCGCGGGTTGCGAAGATCGACGCCGAGCTCTCGGCGCTGCACGCGGACCTCACGCGCCTGTACCGCTCGCTCTCGACGCCGCCCGCGGGCGATGAGCTGTCGTTCCATGCGCTGGTGGGCCGGTGGCTGGCCCTGACCAGCGGTGAGACGGTGCCGCTGGAAGGGCTGGACGATGCGACGCTCCAGCAGCTCGAGGCCGCGCGGCCGCTGGTGCGCGAGTCTTTGCAGCGGGCGCTCGACATCGCCTACCCCACCAACCCATGGACGGCCGCGGCAGGGCTGCCGCTGGCGAGCCTGGTGTCCAAGCCCATGGACCACTTCCGCGGGCTGCTGGCGCGGGCGGTGGGCGCGGCGGAGGCGGCGGACGCCACCCGCGACCCGCGCATCCCGGCGTTCCTGGCGTCGATGCCGCTGGCGGAGCAGGCGGCGGCGCGAACGAAGCTGCTCGCGGTGCTGGAGCACGCGTTCGCGGCCGCGCCGCAGGCCACGCGGGCCCTCTGGGCCCAGCGTTCCACGCCGGAAGCGATCCGGGCCCAGAAGATTCTGGCCGAACTCCAGCCCGCGGTGGATACGTTCCGCGCCACGCCGCGTGATCCGGAGCTGCTCGCGGCGGTTCGGGACCAGCCGCCGACCGTCGCGGCTCTGAGCCAGCAGCTCGGGGCCTTGGAGGCGTACCTGCCCACGGCGGGCAAGTGGTGGGGGTTTCTTTTCTTCGGGAAGAGGTCGGGCGCGGCGAGGGTTCTCGCGCCGTTGGGGCTGCCGCTCAACCAGGCGTCGGCGGCGCGAGCGCGGGCGTTCCTGAGCTGGCTCCGTGCGGCGATCGTGCTGCGCACGACGCTCGACCAGCTCACGGGCGGCGTGCCCGGCGGGGCACCCCGCCACGACGAGCTTGATGCGGAGCTGCGGGCGCACGGTGCGGCGATCGGGGCGCGCGTGCTCGCGGATGACGCCGCGCTCAGGCCGATGGAGGCCGAGATCGTCCGTGCGCTCCAGGACGGCACGGAGCTCGCCGAGGGCCTTCGTCTCTCGCCGGCGCGGGCGCAGGCGCTTGGGGCGCTGGAGGCGGCCGCGGAAGCAACGGGGATGCTGAGCGCGGCGTGGCTCGCGTCAAACAACGCGGCCTTCCGGTCGGGTGAGCCCGCGGGGGCGGTGTACACGGCCCTGAGCACGCAGTTGGGGACGCTGGAGGATGTGCTCCGCGTGCAGGCCGCGATCGGGCAGGTGGAGAAGACGCTGCGGCCCGCGGTGGCGCGGCTGATCGGGGACTCGGTCGGGCCGGGCGTGGGGCTCCGGTCGCTGGAGCGCGCGGTGACCGGCGCGGAGGTCTCCCGCCGGCTGGGGGCGGACCCTGCGCTGCAGTCCCTGGACCCACGCCGGGTGCAGACGCAGTTTGACCGCTACCGGGAGCTGGAGCTGGAGAAGCGGGCCAAGGTGCGCGACGCGGTGAATCACTTGTGGACGGGGCGCGCGAAGGAGCGGCTGCTGGCCTCGACGGGTTCGCGCCTGTCGCCCGCGGGGGCGGATGTGCGCCGCCGGCTGACGACGCGGGGCAGGCACGCGATGCGGCTGCGGCAGGTGCTGGCGCTGGGGCGCGGCATGGAGGGCGGCGACCCGCTGATGGACCTGCGGCCGGTGTGGATGGCCAGCCCCGAGACGGTGGCGCAGGTGTTCCCGCGCGAGCAGGTCTTTGACGTGGTGATCTTCGACGAGGCGAGCCAGTGCCGGCTGGAGGAGGCCCTGCCGGTCATCACGCGGGCCAAGCGGGTGGTGATCGCCGGGGACCCCAAGCAGCTCCCGCCGACGCGGTTCTTCGAGACGGCGCTCGCGGTGAGCGAGAACGAGCAGATCGAGTCGGACCAGCAGCTCTTCGAGGCGCAGCAGTCGGAGGTTGAGGACCTGCTGGGGGCGGCGCTGGGGCTGGACATCCACCAGTCGTACCTGGATGTCCACTACCGCTCGCGGAACAGCGACCTCATCGGCTTCAGCAACGAGCACTTCTATGCGCGGCGGCTGCAGGCGATCCCCGGCCACCCCGGCAACCGTGCGCGGGTCGCGCCGCTGGCGCTGTACCGCGTGGGCGGGACGTACGAGGACCGCACCAACCTGCGCGAGGCGGAGGAGGTCTGCCGCATCGTGAAGGACCTGCTGCGGCGGGCCGAGCCCCCCAGCATCGGCATCGCCTGCTTCAACCTGGCGCAGCGCGACCTGATCGCCGAGACGCTCGACGAGCTGGCGGCGCAGGACGCGGCGTTCGGCGCGGCGCTGGCACGGGCGCGCGAACGGCGGAGCAAGGGCGCGTTCGAGGGGCTGTTCGTCAAGAACCTGGAGAACGTCCAGGGCGACGAGCGCGACCACATGATCATCAGCACCACCTACGGCCCCGACCCCAAGGGCCGGTTCTACCGCAGGTTTGGCCCGCTGGCGATGCCCGGCGGGGGGCGGCGGCTCAATGTGCTGATCACCCGCGCCCGCGAGGAGGTCCACCTGGTAACCTCGATTCCCCGCGAGGTGTACTCGGCGCTGCCGCCGGTGCCGCAGGGCCAGCAGCCCTCGGGCGGCTGGCTGCTGATGGCGTACCTGCAGTACGCCGAGCAGCTCGCGGCACGCTACGCGTTGATCAACCAGGCGCTGGACCTTGATGACGCGGCCCGCACGACGCCAAGGCCTTCCATCCCGGACGCCAACATCGAGCCCCGTGCCCCGCGGCCCATCTCGACGCACGAGGTGATCGTCGAGCCCAGCAGCGCGCCCTCGCCGCTGGCCCACTCGCTTGCGGATGCGCTGTCGCAGCAGCAGGTCGGCTCCATCGTCCACTGGGGCAACGACGGCTTCTGCATCGACCTTGCGCTGCGGCACCCGAAGCGGCCCGATGATGTCACCGTGGGTGTGCTGTGCGATGCGACCCGGTTTCCGCTCGCCGATGACCTGGTCGAGTGGGACCTCTTCAGGACGGACATCCTGGCGGGGCAGGGTTGGACGCTGCACCGCGTGTGGTCGCCGACGCTGTTCAGGGACCCGCGATCGACGCTGGAGGACCTGGTCCGGCGGGCGGAGCCGAGGGACTGAGGGTTGTGGAGCGTGGAGTGTTAGGCCACCGGGGCGGGAACGGGCTGGGCCGTGCGGCGGAGGGGCGTGAACGCGGGGGCCGCGCCCACGGGAACGCCCGCCGCGGCAAGGGCGAGGCGCATGCCCTGGACGGGGTCGCCGCGGTCGCGCCATTCGTCAAGGACGCGCGACGAGGCGTCGCGGTACTGGTCCAGCTTCTGCGGCGAGGTGGCATCGAGCAGAGCGGCGGTCAGGGCAGGGAGGTCGCCCTTGGGGAAGGTGCGGCCGTTGACGCCGTCGCGGACCAGCTCGGCGGAAGCGCCGACGACATCGCTGCTGACGACGGCCATGCCGGCGCCCACGGCCTCGTTGATCACGACGCCCCAGGGCTCGTAGTCGGAGGCGAGGGCGAAGACGTGCGAGGCGCGGTAGATGGCGCTGACCTCGGCCTGGTCGCCGATGAAGCCGGTGAAGATGACCCTGCCGCGGAGCTCGGGGCGGATGCGTGCCTCAAGTTCGGCCTTGAGGGGGCCGCTGCCGACGACAACGAGCTCAAAGTCGGGGCGCTGGTCGGCGATCGCCTGGAAGGCGTCGATGACCATGTCCACGCGCTTGACGCCGATCAGGCGGCAGCAGGTGACGATGCGCTTGAGGTGGGGGCGGAGGCCGTAGCGGCGGCAGGCGTTGCGGGCGTCGGCGTCGGTGACGGCGTTGATGAGGTCGTAGTCGGGCTCGTAGGGGCTGATGAAGGTCTGCTCGCGGGTGGCGCCGTAGCGGGCGAAGTACTCGGCGCCCAGGCGGCCGCAGACCATCACGCCCGAGAGGGAGCGGACGACGCCGCCGACGACGAGCTTCTTGATGATCCCCTTGACGCCCCGCGCGGCATCGCAGCGGCTGTTGCTGTCGGCGACCATGAAGCAGGCGACCTTGTTGCGGCGGCACCAGGCGATGATTCGGAGGCGCGTGACGTCGTTGTAGCCGCCGATGAAGACTGCCTTGACGGCGTTGTCCTTCAGCCAGGCGATGACCTCGTCAGCCTTGGCCCAGTCGCGCTTGATCCACCGCCGGCTGCCGAGATCGGAGACGGGGTGGCCCAGGCCGAAGTAGATCGGGTTGATTTCGGGGTGGTGCCGCCGCTCCCAGGCCTGGTCGGCCTGGTCGTGCGTGAACACGGAGACGAACTTCAGCTCGGGCACCTCAGCGACCAGGCGGCGGGTGAGGTGCAGCCGGTACGGCGTGAGCACATTGAAAATCAGCGCCACGGTTGGACGCTGGGAGCCTTCAAGCACAGTCTGGGCGGTCGCGATCATCTCTCCATCCCGGTGGCGCGCGGAATACGCCACACGGAACATGCCGCAGGAATGCGGCCGCGACCACCTGATTTGGAGATTGGTTATAAGTCGATGGGGGAACGCTGGTTAGGCGGCTGTCCCAGCGGCGGCCGCGGGGCGTGGGCGGGGGACCGAGCCGGGGTTTTCAGGGGGGTGAGCCCGCCGCGCGGCCATCCCAACACTGGACAGGGCCTCGACCAGGCCCTTGACGGGGTCACGCCGCCGGCGCCAGTCGGCCGACATTCCCACCGAGTTCGCCTGGTAGGTCGTGGTGCGGTCGGGGTCGGTGGCGTCCCGGAGCGCCTCGGTCAGCAGGCGCGTGTTGCCCACGGGGAAGAAGCGCCCGTTGACGCCCTCGGCGACGATCTCCGGCGAGGCGCCCACGACCGAGCTGGTCACGATGGCCAGGCCCGCCGCGGCGGCCTCTGGGATGACCAAGCCGAAGGGCTCGTACTCCGCGGCGTGGACCAATACGTGGCAGGCGCGGTAGAGGGCGCTGACCTCGCGCTGGTCGCCGACAAAGCCGGTGAAGCGGACGCGGTCCTGAAGAGCGTGAGGCACGCGGGCCCGCAGGGCGGCCTCCTCCGGGCCGCTGCCGATGATGACCATGTCCCAGTCGGGCCGCTCGGCGGCGATGCCGGCGAAGGCGTCGATGGCCAGGTCGACCCGTTTGACGCCGACCAGGCGCGAGCACGTGAGGAGGTGCCTGCGACCGGGGGCGAGGCGGTGCTTGAGCATCGCCGCGGCGACCTCGGGCCCGGTGATGGACTCGATGAGGCTGTAGTCGGGCTCCATCGGGCACACGAAGATTTTGGCGTGCGGCACGCCGTAGGAGGTGAAGTAGTCGGCGCCGTTGCGGCCGCACACGAGCACGCCGTCGAGCCGGCGGAGTATGGCCCGCAGCAGGACACGCTTGACAAGGGCCTCGGCGAGGGCGGGGCCCGCGCTGCGGATGTTGCTGTCGGCGATCATGAACACGCGCACGCCGTGGGCACGGCACCAGCGGATGACTCGGGCGCGGCAGGCGTCGGAATAACCGCCGACGATCACGGCGCGGACGCGGTGCTCCTGGAGCCAGCGGATGACACGGCCGCCCTTGCGCCAGTCGGTGAGGGCGTCGCGCACGCCGCGTTTGCTCACACACTCCTGGGTCTCGATCTGGGTGTGGTTGATCTCGCGCGTCTGCTCAAGGGACCAGGGCTGGTCAGCGCCGCCGAAGATGGAGCAGGTGACGAAGCGGACACCGTCAATCTCCCGGACAAACCTGCGGAAGAGGTGCAGCCAGTAGGGCGTCAGCGTGTTGATGACGATGCCCACGGTGGGGTCCGCCCCCACGCGAGCGGACGCGGAACCTGGATTGTCGGGCACCCCCATACGGTCTATCTCTCACAGGGCGGACGGGCTCAGAATACACGGAGTCGGTGTTGCGAACCAGTCTCAACTGCCCTACTGTCCCGGCGCATCCAAGGGGCATTTCTCGATGTCGAACGGCTGTCATGAGTGCGCTGGAGCGGCGGAAGGGGTCCCGGTGGGGGTCCCGGTGGTGGTGACCAGCCACGGGGCGGCCCTGCCCACGCCTGTCGGCACGGGTGCTGGCGGTGGGGAAGTCGTTTCTCTGACGTCACTTAGGCCGGGTCAGACCGCCCGGGTGCAGTTCACCAGGCTGGAAGCGGGGGATGCCGACCTGCTGCGGGCGATGGGGCTGCGGAGTTCAGCCCGGGTGCGGCTGTGCCGGCTGGGGGAGCCCTGCATTATCGAGGTTCTCAGCGGGAGCGAGTCGTGCGGTCGCAAGGGCGGGTGCGCGTGCCGGATCGGGCTGGCGCGGCCGCTGGCGGACAACGTCCTGGTTGGCTCGATTGAGGGATGAACAGCACCGCCACGGGCGACGCGGTTGTTGAGCCGGGCGTGCCCCCCACACTGCCCGCACCGCCCACGCGCCTGGCGCTGATCGGCAATCCGAATACGGGCAAGACCACGCTGTTCAACCGGCTGTGCGGGCTGCGGCACCGAACGGGGAACTTCCCGGGGACGACGCAGGAGGCGCGGGTCGGGTCGCTGCGGCTGGGCGACTTCACGGTGCAGCTTGTGGACATGCCGGGGATCTACTCGCTGGAGCTTGAGCAGAGCGAGGCGGAGGTGTGCCGGCGGGTGCTGGCGGGGACGCTGGCGGCGCCGGGGCAGGAGGCGGGGGCGCCCGACGGCGTGTGCGTGGTGGTGGACGCGACGAACCTGGGTCGCAACCTGGTGCTGGTGGGCGAGGTGCTGCGGCGGCGGCTGCCGACGGTGGTCGCGATCAACATGATCGACCTGGCGCGCCGGCGCGGGCTGGTGCTGGACCTCGCGGCGATGGAGGAGCGGCTGGGCTGCCGCGTGGTGGTGTGCTCGGCACGGTCGGGCGAGGGGCTGGATGATGTGCGGAGCGCGCTGGCGACGGCGCGGGTGCCCAACCGCACACCGCCGGGGACGCGCGAGGGCGTGGAGCGGTGGGCGGATGAGGTGTACGAGCACGCGGCGGCGCACGTGGAGACGGGGCCCAATGCGGTCGCCGTGGGCGCGGACTCGCTGACCGACCGGCTGGACCGGGTGTTCACGCACCCGGTGATGGGGCTGGTCGTTTTCGCGGCGGTGATGACGGGGCTGTTCTGGGTGATCTTCGCGCTGGCGCAGGTGCCGATGGAGCTGATTGATCGGGTCTTCGGCGCGGCGTCGGGGTGGATCGACGGGGCGATGCCGGAGGGGACCCTGCGGGACTTCGTGTCCCACGGCGTAGTGCAGGGGGTCGGGGCGACGGTGATCTTCCTGCCGCAGATCTGCCTGCTGTTCCTGCTGATCTCGCTGCTGGAGGACACGGGGTACCTGGCGCGGGCGGCGTTCGTGATGGACCGGGTGCTGCGGCCGTTTGGCTTGCCGGGGCACTCGTTCATGCCCTTGCTGTCGAGCCACGCGTGTGCCCTGCCGGGGATCATGGCGTGCCGCGCGATTCCGGATCGCCGGGAGCGGCTGGCGACGATCCTGGTGGCGCCGTTTATGAGCTGCTCGGCGCGGATCCCGGTGTACGTGCTGCTGACGTCGATCCTGTTCGCGGGGCGGCCGATGATGGCGGCGCTGGCGTTCGTGGGGTGCTATGCGCTGGGAATCGCGGCGGCGATGGGGACGTCGCTGGTGTTCCGGCGGACGATTCTGCGGGGCAAGGGGCGGCCGATGGCTCTGGAGCTGCCGACGTACAAGCGGCCGTCGTTGCGAACGGCGGCGCTGGGGACATGGGACCGGGCGCTGGTGTTCGTGCGCAACGCGGGGACGAATATTCTGGCGATCGTGATCGTGCTGTGGTGGCTGGGGGCGTACCCGCATGTTGAGCCGCCGCGGGAGGCGGTGGAGATGCGCGAGCGGGCGGCGGCGGTATCGGACCCCGAGGCGCACTCGGCGCTGCTGGCCGACGCGGACCGCGTCGAGGCGCGGCACGCGAGCGCGAGTTCGTACCTGGGTCGGATCGGGAGCGCGATCGAGCCGGTGCTCCGTCCGCTGGGGTACGACCGGCAGCTCAGCGTGGGGGTGATGGCGAGCTTCGCGGCGCGGGAGGTGTTCGTCTCGACGATGGCGGTGGTGGTCACCGGCAACGAGGACACCGAGGACGAGACGGTGATGCAGGCGGTGGCCACAGCGCGGCGCGACGACGGCACGCCGGTGTTCACGCTGGCGGTGTGCTGGAGCCTGCTGGTGTACTACGTGCTGGCGATGCAGTGCCTGCCGACGCTGGCGGTGACGGCACGGGAGGCGGGGGGCGTGAAGTGGGCGCTGCTCCAGCTTGGGTGGATGACGGCGGTGGCGTACGTGGCGGCGTTCGTGGTGTACCAGCTTCTGGCGGGTGCGTCGTGAAGCTGCCCGTCCACGACTGGCAGTTCTGGGTGGTGACGGTGCTCGCCGCGGGGGCGCTGCTGGTGGTGGTGCGGAACCTGGTTCCGGGCCGGTGGTGGCCGTGGAAGCGGAAGGCGAAGGGGAAGTCGGCCTCGCTGACGATTGAGGGGAAGGGTGTGGGGAAGAAGTAGGAACCGCCCTGAGTCGTCGTCGGTAGGAAAACGCGTGCGGCGATATTCGGTGACATTCTGGGTGTGCATGGCCTTCGCTCTTGCGGCGGCCGTGAGTTCGGTTCCGCCGATCCTCAATGGGCGGAAGATCGCTCGCGACTTCGAGAGCGCGTTGAAGCCGATCATCACCGTGCCGTGTGACTTTTCCAAGCCAGGTGTGTACGACCTGGAGTTCGACGTGACCTATCGGTTCGCGCATGCGGTGCGAGTGTCCTTGGCCGATCCTCGCCCGCAATCGGAGTCATGGATTGACCTGGATGCGTCCGAGGTCAGCGTCGAGGTGGTGGAGAGTCCGCAGGGAGCGCAAGAGCCGTGGAACTGTGATGGCTATCACCTCGTCTACGGACCTCTCGGCTCGGCCAGCGACTTCTTTACGTTTGGAAATGGTGTTCGCGGGCGGTACAAGCTCCGAGTGGAGGTGCTCAAAGCTCAGTCAGAGCTCAGCGGACTTCCGCAAGTGATGGCCGCATCGAGTCTGGTCTGCGGATGTGAAGGGATGATCATGGTGATGGACTACGCCTTGGCGGGCGGGCTGAATCTTGCGGCGATCTGCTTTGTCGGGGTTGGGATTGCCAAGCGTCGCCGCAAGGAACCGGACCCACGACAAGCCTGAAGCTCCTCGAGATCAGATCGCTAGGTCATCGCGCGGGAGCGAGCCGCAGGGGGCTGGGGGCGGAGCAGGGCGAGGCCGATGGTGAGGGGGCCGGCGCGGCCGATGAACACGAGGGCGGTGGGGGTGAGTTTGCCCCAGGCGGAGAGGTCGCCGGTGATGCCCATCGGGGGTTCGGCTTCAACGTGGGGATTGGGTGCTCAACTCTCGTGCAACCGCTGGAGGGCTTCGAGCGTGGCTTCGGTGGGCTGGCCGGTAGGTTCGAGCTCGTGGTCGAGCTGGAAGGCGCGGAGGGCTTCTTCGGTCTGGCGGTCGTGCTTGCCGGTGACCTCGCAGGCGTAGCCCAGGTGCGCGAGGCGGGCCTGGACGCCGGCGGGCTGTGAGGCGGGGTCGAGCTCGCCGAGCTTGAGCAGGTAGTCCTCGCTGTCGTTGAGGCGCAGGAGGGCCTCGGTGGCGTCGTGGGGGATTTTGTGCTCGAGGCGGCCCTCGCTGTCGAGCGTGCCCTTGAGGGTGAGGGCATTGATCTTGAGGGTGTAGGGCTCATCGGCGCGGGGCTCGCCGTCATCGAGGAAGCGGAGGCGGAGCCAGGCGGGGGCGAGCTTGGAGCGGAAGCGGTGGCGGGCCTCGGTGGGGCACTCCTCGTGCCGGAGCTCGCGGTCTTCGATAAAAATGGTGTCGCCGGGGTTGAGGACGTCGGGCGTGCGGTGCTGCTGGAGCTCGTCGTTCTCACGCCAGACTTTGTCGGCGGGCATGCCGTGGGAGCGGGCGATGGTGGAGATGTCCTCGCCGGGGCGGACGGTGTGCCTGATCATGGCTTCGTTCCCTTGGCGGGGGCTGGCGCTGCGGGCGTGGGGGCGGGGACACCGAGGATATTGGTCTCCCAGGGGAACCTGGCCTCCCAGCGCCAGCCGTTGCCGCCCAGGCGGATGGCGTCGTTCTTTTTGAGGTCCTTGGCGAGCACCGGGGAGATGGTGAGCTCGAGGCCGGCCTTGGTCTCGGCAACCTGCTGGACGGTGTGGACTTCGCGCGAGGGCGGGAAGAACAGGCGTGTTCCCTTGAGCTTCTGAGGGTCTTTGATTTGCGGGCTGCCGGTGTTCTTCGCGATGGTGACGACGCCGTCGCCCTGGTCGGCGGGCTTGAGGGCGAGCACCCGGCGCGGGCTGACGTCGAAGGGGGTGACGTTGTCGAACGTGTTGTACGGGAGGACGGCGTCGGGCGTCCGCGTCAGGCCGTTCATCCAGTTGAGGAAGCGGACGGGGTGGTAGAAGTGCGGGAACTTCTCGCCGCCCGACATGGCCCGGTTGCGGTAGTCCTTGATGGCGGCGCCGAACTTGAAGGCGTCGATCATCGCGAGGTGGTGCTTGACGGTCTTGGCGATTCGGGCGTCGTCCGCGGCTTTGGCGGCCTTGCCCGCCTTGCCGCCCTGAGCGAGCCCCATCTCGCGGTGCCAGGCGCTGAGCACGGTTTTCCAGTCCGCGCTCCACTCGCTGGCGTGGCTGGTGATGAGCGTGCTGAGCGGCTCGAGCAGGTCGTCCTGAAGGACGCCGGAGAAGCGGGAGGGGTCCAGGTGCTGGGGGTCGAGCTTCTCGACCTCGGCGAGGCGGTCGGTCAGGAGCTTGACGTGGTCCTTGAGGCCGGCGACGTCCTTGAGCTTGCCCTGCGCGGCCTCGGCCATGGCGTTCTCGTCGACGTCCTTGAGCGTCCACTTTTTGGCCACGGCCTTGCTCTCGAGGCGGTCCACCAGGTTCTCCGAGGAGCAGACCTCAAAGTGCAGCACGCTGGTGTTGTTGTAGACGGCGCTGTCCTGCACGGCCTTGGCCTTGTCCACCGCGGCGAAGGGGTCGTGCGTGCCGACGTAGCCGATGATCTCGCCGGTCTTCACGGGCAGGGCGATGTCGCGGAAGGTGTGGGTCTGGTCCTTGGCGGCGAAGAGCACGGTGTGCGTCGCCGGGTCCTTCTTTTTGAGGAGCTGGACCCAGGGGACGGAGTCGTCCAGCGGCTTGAGGTGCATGGAGAGGGAGAAGTACGTGGGCTCCACGGCGATCTTGCCGTTGAACTTCTGCCACTTCTTGTTCTTCTTGTCCCATCGGAACATCGGGACGGTGTTGTAGAGCTTGCCGTCGAGCGGCCAGAAGCCGGGGTCCTCATGCTGGACCATGACAAAGGCGGCGCTGCCGTAGTCCTTGCCGTCCACGGTGACGTTCTTCTCGGGGCGGGCGGCGATGATCCAGCCGTCTCGGACGGCGTAGACCGGACTGCCGGCGGGCGGGAAGAAGTGGACGCCGCCGTGCCAGAAGCCGCGCCGGGTGAAGGGGTAGAAGCCGCTCAGCCCCGTGCGGGTGTTGAGCATGTACTTCTTGGCGCGGGCGAGCTCCTTGGAAGCGTCCTGGAGGAAGGGCACGCCCTTGCCGGACTCGATCTGCACGGGGTAGCAGAAGCCGCGGCCGGCGCGGCGGTCCTTGTCCTCGTAGTCCAGGAGCCAGCGCTCGGTGTCAAAGCCGGGGCAGGTGGGCTTGCTGTGCTGGAAGTGGCCCTGCACGTGGCAGTTGGCGATGCCGTGCTGCTCCTGGAGGTAGCGGACGAGGACCGGCATGACGCGGCGCTGGTGGGCGCTGGGCAGGCCCCGGGCCTTCTCGTACTCCTCGGGCTCTTTCTTGGTCTTGGAGTAGTCCAGGCCGCCGGGGTGCTCGCCCGCGGAGCGCATGGTTCCGACCAGGGAGATGCCGATGCCGCACTCGTTCTGCCCCGCGCCGGTGTGGGTGACGTTGCGCTCCTGGGGCGCGGTGACGTAGACCACGGCCTTTCCGTCGATGGTCTCGGCGACAAAGGGGAGGTCGTAGTGGTAGCCGTAGGTGATCGAGGCGTAGGCGTCTGAGGCGAGGTCGACGTACTTGAGCGGCATGGCCTCGCCGGTCGCCGCGGTCTGCTTCTTGTGCTTCTCGGTGAGGTCGTGCGGGAAGCCGGCGTGGTGGTGGACGAGCACCTTGCGGATGTTGGTGGTTTCGCGCTTGGCCGCGGCCTCGCGGGAGGCCTTGGACCAGACGTTGCTGACATCCACGAAGATGAGGTTGAGCTGGCCCGCGGGGAGGTCGGTGAAGCTGGTCTCGCGCGGGTGGATGGGCGCGGGTGGCGGCGCGGCCTTGGGCTTGGCGGGCGGTGTTGGGGTGGAGGTGGTCATGCGCTGAACCAGGCGGCGACCAGGGGGCGGGTGTCCACGGTGTTCCAGCCGTTGCGGCACACCCGCAGCACGGCGGTGGCGGACTCTTCGTCCTTCGCCCAGGGGGCGGGCTCGCTGACGGGCTCGGCGGCCTCTTCGACCGCGTCCGCGTAGAGCTCTTCAACAGGGTCCTCGATCTGCTCGGGCTGGTCAACGGGGAAGTCGCCCAGCAGGCCCAGGTCGGGAAGGTCGGGGAGATCGGAAAAGTCGGGGACATCGGGGAGGCTGGAGCGGTCGGGGATGGAAGGGAGGTCGTCGAGCGAGGGGGTCTGGGGGATGAGGTCGTTGAGGCGGGACCGGCCAAGGTCGGTGGGGCTGGGGACCAGTCCGAAGTCGGGGACGGCGGGGGCGCCGGGGGGTGCGGCGAGGCTGTCGAGCAGCCCGGAGATGCGGTTGGCGGCGTCACGGACGGCCGCCGCGGTTTCGCGGCCCTGGTTGACGGTGTCGAGGTAGCCGATCATGGTGTCCTCCGCTGCTACCTGAACAGGCGCGGCGGGACGTCCAGAGCGGCCATGGTTTTCAGGTCAGGTAACCGGGCCGGACCGGAGGGGTGCGCGGGCGGGGTGGCCTGTGAGCCCGCACAGACGGACTTTGCCTGTGGACCTGTGGTAGGGGCCGGAATGTGGGGCACCTTTGTTCCGACGGAGCCACGCGAAGGAGCGCGGCTTCGGACAAAGGGGACACAGGGATGTTCAAAGCGGGCATGATCGTCTTGGTTGCGGGCACGGTGGCCGGGACGGCCGGCTCAGTCGCGGCGGCGGAGATCGACCTGACCGCCGCGGGCTCGTTCGGGGTGGTGAACGGCGCGCACTTCTTCACCAATGAGGACCAGCCGACGGGGACGGGGGTGTTCCAGCCGTTCGTGCGGATTCAGCGGACGGGGATGGAGCAGGGGTACAACACGTCGGCCTCGAGCCTGCCCTTTGACGAGAAGCCCGGGCCTTGGACGCGGGACATGCGGCTGAGCGAACTGGGGACCGTGGTGCGGGATGGGGTGATGTACTTCGACTTCCGGCTGGACATCAACGAGTCCAACGGGGGTTCGCACCCGCTGCTGTCGCTGGACAAGGTCCAGATTTACACGTCCGGGATCGGCGGCCAGAACACCACCGACGTCGCGTCGTTGGGGGTGCTGCGGTACGACCTGGACGCGGGCGGGAACAACTCGATCAAGCTGAACTATGACCTTGGGAGCGGGTCGGGCTCGGGCGACATGACGATGCTTGTCCCGGTGTCTTACTTTGCGGGCGCGGATACGGACAGTTTTGTCTACTTCTACTCGGCGTTCGGCGGCGATTACCCGGCGAGCGCGGGGTTTGAAGAGTGGTCGACCCGTGGGCCGGCGGTTCCCGCTCCCGCGACCGCTCTCCTAGGGGTTCTCGCGGCAGGGGTTTACGCTCGCCGACGCCGATAACCGCCCAGGCGCGGTGACACGCGCAAAAAACTGCACGATCGCACAAGAAATTGTTGAACTCGGGTTGCCGGGCTGCGAAACTGTTGCTCGAGGGGGAGGCGGGACGTTCGGGTCCGCCGTGTTCCAAGGGTTCAGCATCGATTTGTTGCGGCACGCGCGTCGTGCGTTGCGCACACAGGGAGGCGTCCATGTCCAGGGGTGTGATTGCGTCGATTCTGCTGGCGGGGGTGTGCGCGGGGTCTGCCCGGGGTGCGGTGGTGTTCACGGGGGCTGATAACGCGGGCAAGTCCGCGATGGCCGAGTTCTCGGTCAACGGCGCGGGCGAACTGGTCGTGACGCTGACGAACACGTCGCTGAACGATGTGCTGGTCCCCTCGGATGTGCTGACGGCGCTGTTGTTCGACATTTCCGGGGCGGGCGTGCCCCTCACGCGGACCAGCGCGGTGCTGGGCGCGGGTTCGACGGTGTTCTACGACCCCGACGGGCAGCCGGCGGGGGGCGTGGTGGGCGGCGAGTGGGCGTACCGGGGCGGGCTGATCGGGGCGCCGGGGGACCGCGGGTATGGGATCAGCTCCACGGGCATCGGGCTCTTCGGGCCTGGGGATGTCTTCCCGGGGCCCGACCTTTCGCCGCCCCTGAGCCCCAACGGCCTGAACTACGGCCTCTTGTCCGCGGGGGATGACCCCGCGACGGGCAACGGCGGCGTGACGGGCAGCGACGGCCTGATCAAGAACAGCGTGGTGTTCACGCTCGGCAACGCCGGGGCGGACTTTGACCTCGGGCGGATCGGCCGCGTGCAGTTCTTCTATGGGACCGCGGTCGGTGAGGGCTCGATCGACGGCGTGCCGACGCCCGGGAGCCTGGCGCTGCTGGGGCTCGCGGGCCTGCTGATCAACCGCCGCCGCCGGTAAGCGGCGGACGGGGGCCTGCTACCCTTCACCCCCATGGCCTCCCCGCACGTCTTCCAGTCCCCCAAGGGTACCCGCGACTTCTACCCGCAGGACGCGGCACGCCGCCGCTTCATCATGGAAGCCTGGCGCGGGGCGTCGGTCCGGCACGGCTTCGACGAGATCGACGGGCCCACGTTCGAGCACCTGGACCTGTACACGGTCAAGAGCGGCGAGGGGATCGTCAGCGAGCTGTTCTCGTTCACCCGAGAGGGCGGGGAGAAGACGTACGCGCTGCGGCCGGAGTTCACGCCCACGCTGGCGCGGCTGTACGCGACCAAGGCCAACAGCCTGCCCAAGCCCACGAAGTGGTTCATGGCCGGGCCCTTCTTCCGGGCAGAGCGGCCGCAGCGGGGGCGGCTGCGCGAGTTCCTCCAGTGGAACGTGGACCTGCTGGGGGACCCTTCCCCCGCGGCGGACGCGGAGGTGATCGCCACGTGCGTGTCGCTGCTGCGCTCGCTGGGGCTGACGCCCCAGGATGTGCGGGTGAAGGTGAACCACAGGGCGGCGCTCGCGGCGTGGCTGTCGTCTCGCGGCCTGCCGGAGGACCAGCACCCGGCGCTGCTGGGACTGCTGGACGCGAAGGGCAAGATGCCGCCGGCGGAGTTTGCGGCCAAGCTCGCCGTGTTCGGCTTCACGCCCGAGCAGGCGGAGGTGTTCCAGAAGGGGATCATCCGCGTCACGGCGGAGGACCCGCAGAAGCCCAGCGAGCTGGTGGACCTGACGTTCTTCTCGCAGGCGGTGACGCCGCTGTCGCAGGAGCTGGTCGCCGCGGGGATCGTGGACTGGGTGGACTTTGACCTCTCGATCGTGCGCGGGCTGGCGTACTACACGGGCATGGTGTTCGAGGTCCACGAGGCGGGCGGGGGCGAGCGGGCGATCGCGGGCGGGGGTCGGTACGACAACCTCGTGGAGCTGTTCGGCGGGCCGCCGACGCCCGCCGTGGGGTTCGGGATGGGGGACGTGGTGCTGAGCCTGGTGCTCCAGGACAAGGGGCTGATGCCCACGGACGCGGCGCTGATGGAGCGGGTGGGGCTGAACCCGGACGTGTTCGTGGTCAGCAACGGCGAGCCGGGGGCGGAGGCGGCTCTGCGTGGGGTGGTCGCGGCGCTGCGCGAGGCGGGGCTGCACGCGCGGCACACCTACAAGACGACGCGGAACGTGGGCAAGCTGCTGCAGGAGGCGGCGGGGCTGCGGGCGCGGTACGCGGTGATTTTGGAGAGCGGGCAGGCGGCGCAGCTCAAGGACCTTCGGGCGGGTACGCAGCGTCCCGCGGCGGTGGCGAACATCGTGGAAGAACTGCGGGTGCTGTGCGGGCGGTGAGTGGTTGGTGTTTGCTTACCTATGGTTCGTGAAACCCGGCCCGGGGGAATCCAAGTAGTGTGGGCAGCAGGGCCCGCGATCTGGGATACTGGTCGCGGACGCTTGCCAACGAAGGGGGTGACCCTTGTTCTCGATGCTGCTTCAGGGTGATGCGATCTGGTTCGGTGTGCCGGCGCTGGCGGGGACTGCGCTCTTCGTGGTCCGCATGGTGCTGATGCTGCTGGGTGGGGATCACGGCGTGAGCCCGGACACGGACGCTGGGGCGTCGCCCGATGGGCACGACGCCGCGGGGGCGTTCAAGGCGCTGTCGCTGCAGACCGTCACGGCGTTCGCGATGGGGTTTGGGTGGGGCGGCATCCTGGGGCTGTACACGCTGAACTGGCCGCTGGGGCGGAGCCTGCTGCTGGCGTGCGGGACGGGCGTGGTGATGGTGTGGCTGCTGGCGGTGATGCTGCGGATGATGCTGGACCTCCAGAGCAGCGGGAACCAGAAGCTGGAGACCACCGTGGGCTGCGAGGGCGAGGTGTACGTGGGGATTCCGCCCAAGGGCCAGGGGTCCGGGCAGGTGAAGGTGGTCGTGAGCGACCGGATGCGGATCATCAACGCGCAGAGCGAGGGCGAGGGCGTGCCCAGCCAGTCGCGGGTGCGGGTGGTCCGCGTGAACGGGGACAACACGGTGACGGTGACGCCGGTGTGAGCCGGCGGGGTGTTTCGGGTGGCCGGCGCCGCACGGACCCGCGGCCGGGTGGCCGGTCTGTGGTCAGGTTCGGGTATGCTGGGGTTCGCTTTTGACTGGGGAGGGCCTTGCGATGCAGATGCTGACGACCTTGGCGCAGGACAGCGGGACGATGTGGGGGCTGGGCCTGGTGGGCGCGGTGGTCCTGCTGTTCCTGTTCATCGTGCTGTTCATTGCCAGCCGCTACAAGCGGTGCCCCTCCAACCGCATCCTGGTGGTGTACGGCTCGGTGGGCAGGGACCGGGCGAGCAAGTGCTTCCACGGCGGCGGCGCGTTCATCTGGCCGCTGATCCAGGACTACTCGTACCTGTCGCTCGAGCCGCTGGTGATCGAGATCCCGCTGGAGGGGGCGCTGTCGCTCAACAACATCCGTGTGAACGTGCCCTCGACGTTCACGGTGGGCGTCTCGACGGACCCCGTGCTGATGAACAACGCCGCGGAGCGTCTGCTGAACCTGCACCCCCAGCAGGTGCGCGAGCAGGCGCAGGACATCATCCTGGGGCAGCTCCGCCTGGTGATCGCGACGCTGTCGATCGAGGAGATCAACAAGGACCGCGAGAAGTTCATGCACCTGGTGAACGAGAACGTGGCCCAGGAGATCAACAAGATCGGGCTGGACCTGATCAACGTGAACGTGCGGGACATCACCGACGAGGTGGGGTATATCGCGGCGATCGGCAAGCGGGCCGCGGCGGAGGCGATCAACCGCGCCAAGGTCGAGGTCGCGCAGCAGGAGCGCGAGGGCGCGACGGGCGAGGCGGCGGCGGTGCGCGAGAAGACGGTGAAGGTGGCGGCGGAGTCCGCCGCGGCGGTGGAGGGCCAGAAGCTGGCCGAGCAGAAGCAGCGCGTGGCGGTGGCGGCGCTGGAGGCCGAGGCGATCAAGGGCGAGGTGCAGGCCAAGCGGGAGCGCGAGATCACGACGGCGCAGCGCGAGGCGGAGACCATCGCCGCGAAGAAGAAGGCGGAGCAGGAGCAGCGCATCCGCGTGGCTGAGGCGGAGGCCTCGGCGACCACGGGCGAGAACACCTCCCGCGCGCAGATGGCCGAGAGCAACGCCAAGCTCGCGGAGATCCAGGCCGAGGCGACGCGCCGCTCGCAGGTGGCGCAGGCCAAGGCTCAGGAGGCGGTGATGCTGGCGCAGCGCGACCAGGAGAAGGCGCGTCTGGCCCGCGACATGATCGCGCCGCAGGAGGTTGAGAAGCTGCGGATCGAGATCGCCGCGGAGGCGGAGGCCGAGAAGCAGCGTCGCGAGGCGCAGGGCGCGGCCGACGCGATCCTGGCGAAGTATGAGGCCGAGAGCAAGGGCGTGCAGATGGTGATGGAGGCCAAGGCCGAGGGCTACCGCAAGCTGATCGAGGCGTGCGGGAGCGACCCGGCGGTGGGCCCCACGCTGCTGCTGATCGAGCAGCTGCCCAAGCTGGTGGCCGAGCAGGTCAAGGCGATCGGCAGCCTGAAGATCGACAAGATCACGGTGTGGGACCAGGGCACGGGCGCGAACGGGCGGAACGCGACGAGCGACTTCCTCTCGGGCATGGTGGGGGCCCTGCCGCGCCTGCACGAGCTCGCGAAGCAGGCGGGGATCGAGCTGCCCGCGGCGCTGGGCAAGCTGGCCGACCGCGACGTGACGCCGCACGACAACGGCGAGGTGAAGCCGCCCGCACGGGGCTGAGCCGAGTGATGTTTCCAACCCGAACAAACGCCCACGCGAGTGGGCGTTTTTTTCATGAATCCCGGCACGAGCGGGTGGGCTGCCCCGGTTTCATGCCCGACTCAGCGCGGGGCGGAATGGTTGGGTCGGACACACACATACAGGAGAACCGATCATGCGTCGGACCATCATTCGTATCAGCCTCGCGAGCATCGTCGGCGCCCTGGCCTTCACCGGCGTGGGCTGCACAGAGACCCGCACGTCCTACCAGGGCTACGAGGACGGCACCTACCACGGCTTCAACGACCCGGCCAACCTGCACCTGAACATGAACTGGACGCCCTACGTCTCCGAGTACGGCGCCAACACGGGTGTGACGGGCAGCTCGGCCTCGCCGTACGTGGGCGGGGGCATCATCAACAAGAAGCCCGACCCCGCGCGGGCGCCGGTGCGCACCCGTACGACGACGACCACCACCTACACGACGCCGGGCACGACCACCTACACCAGCCCCGCCCCGGCCGATGAGACGACGGTCATCCGCCGCGACTACTGATCCGGTCGGTGCGGCAACATCCAAGCCCGCGGCGGTGCGCGTGAGCGCACCCCGCGCGGCGTCAGGCAGGCCGAGCACGCCCCTCCCGAGGGGGCGTGTTCGCCTTTTGTGCTCCCTCAGAACATGCTTGTGCCGGTGGTCACCCGGTGGTAGGCTCCTGCCGAGTGAGGTGTGCTGCGCCCCTTCGGGAGGGCTGGCGGCGTGCCCCTTCATCGGAGATAAGCCATGGTGCGTGCGTGTGCCGGGAGCGGTGCGTTCGAGGCCCTTGAAGCGCGGGTCCTGCTGGCGGGCGTCACCGCGCAGCTCCAGTACGCGAGCACGGACGCGTCGTCGCTGTACTTTTATGTGCGGTACGAGAGCGACCGCCCGATCGACCTCGCGAGCCTGGACGGCGATGAGCTGCGGGTGGTGAAGCAGGGCGGCGGCTATGCGCAGGGCGCGGAGCTGCTGCACTTCAACCGCTACGGCGAGAACGGCGCGGTGGCGAGGTACCGCGTGGCGTCGCCGGAGCCGGCGTGGAACTTCACCGACAACGGGCGGTACGACGTTGAGCTCTTTGAGGGCACGGTCGCGGACAACGCGGGCGAGACGAACGAAGCGGCGCTGGTCCACACGTTCTCGCTGTGGTTCGCCTCGCCGCGGGTGGTGCTGGCGGGCACGGGCGCGATCGACGTGTACGGCATGGGCTACACGGGCCTGCCCGACGGCTCCGGGCGGGTGTCGGTGTTCGATGAGGCGCGGGTGGATGTGCGGTACGAGACGCACTCGCTGGACATCGAGCCGCGGATGCTGACGGGCGTGCTCACGGGCCCGGAGGGCTACGTGCGCACGGTCACGCTGGTGCCGCAGGTGGGTCAGTTCGTGGCGCGGGCGGGGGGCGGGTACGAGGCGGTGCTGTCGTTCCGGTTCGAGGCGCCGGGGCAGACGTGGGATGCGCTGGATGCGGGGGAGTACGGGTTTACGCTGACCCTCCAGCCGCCGCTGCTCAACCACACGGGGCTGCCGTCGCCGATCCCGCCGCCGCCCCCGGTGCTGGTCGAGCACACCTTTGACGTGTCACCCCGGGGGGTGAAGGCGGAGATGGATGTTTCCGTGAGCCCGGGGGGCATGCTGATCACAATGAACTACAGCCACCCGTCCGGGATCGACCTCGCGTCGGTGGGGGCGGGGGACATCAAGGTCTCGGTGCCCGGCCACGGGCTGATCACCGCGGCGATGGTCGGGCTCCCCCTGGTGCTGCACGACAACACGGTGGTGGCGAGGTACCGGATCGCGGAGCCGGTGAGCGGGTGGGGGGCGGTCGCGGGCGGCAACGTGTTTGTGCGCAGCGGCCTGCAGGAGGTGCGTGCGAGCGACGGCGAGGTGCTGGGCTTCGCGAGGTCGCGCCTCGTGAGCGTCGCGTCGGGCGGGCTGGTGACGGCGAGCGTGAAGTCGGCGTACACCACGGCGGGGAAGCTCGTGGTGGTGGTGCGGTACACCGGCGACCAGGCGATCGACGCGGCGAGCCTGGGGGGCGACGACCTTCGGCTGACCGGGCCGTTCGGCTACGCAAAGCTCGGGTCGCTGGTGCAGGTGGTGCCCGAGTCGGGCACGACGCTGCTGGGGGTGTACCACTTCCTGCCCAACGGGCTGACGTGGGACTTCCGCACGGACAACGGCTCGTACACGCTGACGTTCCTGGAGGGGAGCGTGCGCGAGGCGGGCGAGAACGGGGACAGCAACGCGCAAGCCAACATCAGGACGTTCGGGCTGTGGTTCCAGACGCCCGCGGTGCAGGTCGAGGAGGCGCCGCACGCGTGGACGGGCACAGCGGTCCCGGATGTGCAGTACGACAACACCGACGCGGCGCGGGTGGTGCTGCGGTATGTGACGGCGGAGTACAGGACGCACCACGTCACGAACCACGGGCTGTTCGCGCGCCTGACGGGGCCCAACGGGCTGGTGGTGAGCGAGCAGCTGGTGAACTACTGGCGTCCCGGGCACCGCAGCCAGGGGTACGGGGACAACACCGTGGTCGACCTGCGGTTCGCGGCGCCCGGCGGCGGGTGGGACGCCTCAGACAACGGCGTGTACACGATGACCGTGTTCCTGCGGGGCGGCCCGGGCTCGGGGATCGCCGGGCAGCCGGTGACCGAGGCGCTGCTCACGCAGCAGTTCACGGTGAACGTGAGCTCGCCGCGGTTGGAGCACGTGAGCACGGTGACATCCTCCACGGCGATGGCGGTGACGGTCCGCTACACAGACCCGCAGGGGGTTGATGCAAGCTCCATCGGCTCGAACGACCTCGTGCTGGCGCTGTCGTTCCGCGACTTTATCTTCAGCTATGCATCGTCGGTCTCAGGCTCGCTGGTAGGCGGGCCGACGGTGGGGGCCGACGGGTCGGTGACGGCCACGTACCGCTTCGTCTCGCCGAACAGCGTGTGGGTGCAGCAGAACGCGACGCTGATGGTGCGCCCGGGGGAGGTGCGGGATGGCGCCGGCAACGCGATCGGTGCACCGCTGGTGCAGGCGCTGACGATCCCCGCGGGCCAGCCGGACGTGGTCAGCGCGGGGACCATTTCGGTGGCCCGCACGGCCTGGGATGTCGAGGTCATCCTGCGGAACCCCGGGGGGCTGATCGATACGGGCACGATCCAGCCGGGGAACCTGATCGTGGAGGCGCCCGACGGGCGGCCGACCCGCGTGAGCGTGGTGTCGGTGGTGACGAGCCTGGACGGGACGCTGCGGGCCCGGTACCGGATCATGCCCCCGATCGGCCAGTTCAGGCTGTTCAACGGCTCGTACACCCTGTCGCTGGCGGGGAACATTTCGCAGGGGGTCGTGGGGAACATCCCCGGCGTGACGCTGGGGACGTTCGACATGATCTTCCCCTGAGAGGCGGGGAACCGGGGTGGGGCTGGTTGCCCCTGGGGGCGGGGTCCACCTACCGTCCCCTCCTTATGGCCATCCTTGTTAACGCTCAAACGCGCGTCATCTGCCAGGGCATCACCGGCTCGTTCGGTGCGGTCCACACCAGGGGCTGCTTCCACTACGGCACCAAGATGGTGGGGGGCGTCACCCCCGGCAAGGGCGGGACCAGGGACGAGAACGGCATCCCGATCTTCGACACCGTCGAGCAGGCGGTGAAGGCCACGGGCGCGGACGCGACGATGATCTTTGTGCCGCCGGCGTTCTCGGCGGACGCGATCCTCGAGGCCGCCGCGGCGGGGATCGCGCTGGTGTGCTGCATCACCGAGGGCGTGCCGGTGCAGGACATGGTCAAGGCCCGCGCGGTGCTGGACGACATGAATGCCTGCGGCAAGCGGGTGACGCTGGTGGGCCCCAACTGCCCGGGCGTGATCACGCCGGGCCCCAAGACCGGCAGCGGCGAGAGCGGGAGCGACCCGTACACCAACGCGGGCTGCAAGATCGGCATCATGCCCGGGTACATCCACACGCACATCAGCCAGGCGAAGCTGGACAAAGCCATCGGCATCGTCAGCCGCTCGGGGACGCTGACCTACGAGGCGGTGTGGCAGACCAGCCAGCGGGGTCTGGCGCAGAGCACGTGCGTGGGCATCGGGGGCGACCCGGTCCGCGGGTTCAACCACATCGACTGCCTGCGGGCGTTCCAGGATGACCCCGACACGCACGGGATCCTGATGATCGGGGAGATCGGCGGTAGCGATGAAGAGGCGGCCGCGGAGTTCATCAAGGCGCACGTGAAGAAGCCGGTGGCGGCGTTCATCGCGGGGCGGACGGCCCCGCCCGGGCGGCGGATGGGCCACGCCGGCGCGATCATCTCGGGGGGCGAGGGCACGGCGGACGCGAAGATCAAGGCGTTGCAGGCCGCGGGGGCGGTGGTGGCGCTGAGTCCGGCGGACATGGGCAGCGCGATGATGCAGGCGATGAAGCTGGGGTAGCGCGTAGGGCTGATTGCCGGATTGGAGCGTTCAGAACGCGCTCCAACAGCTCGCGGCCGAAGGTCCGTCGCCCCCACCTACGATCCGTCGATGTTCGAGCTCTCCGTCCAGGCCGAGTTCTGTGCCGCGCACGCGATCGTGATGGCCGGCCAGCGTGAGGCCGTCCACGGCCACAACTGGCGGGTCACGGCGACCATCGCCGGGCCCAACCTCGACGCCGACGGCCTGCTGTGCGACTTCCACCTCGTCGAGGCCGTGCTCCGGGAGGTTATCGGGCCGTACCATAACGCGGACCTCAACCGGGTCCCGCCGTTTACCGATGTCAATCCCACGGCCGAGAACGTGGCGAAGCACATCGCCGACACCCTCGCCGCACGCCTGGGGGGCCGCCTTCCGCCCGGTGCGGGCGTCGCCTGGGTGCGGGTGACGGAGGCGCCCGGCTGCTCCACGACCTACCGGCCCGGCCAGGGACGGAGGGGCTCGGGGGCCGGAGTGTGAAGATCGCCGCGTGGGACGAAGAAGACTGAACGAGCAACCCTTGGGGGCGTACGAAGCCTCACACCTGCCATGACGACCACCACGACCAGCACACCCCTGACCGACCGCGAGACGCCGGAGGGGCAGCGGTTCTTCAATCGGGACCTCTCCTGGCTCGAGTTCAACCGGCGGGTGCTGGCGCAGGCGGCGGATGAGGGGATGCCGCTGCTGGAGCGGCTGCGGTTCCTCGCGATCTTCACGAGCAACCTCGACGAGTTCTTCATGAAGCGGGTGGGGCTCGTGAAGCGGCAGATCCACGCGGGGATCGACGTGGTGTCGCCCGACGGGCTGACGCCGCGACAGCAGCTCTCGCACATCCGCGAGTCGGTGGCGGAGCTGACCCAGCAGCAGGCGACGATCTATAACGCGAGCGTGCTGCCCGCGCTGACAAAGGCGGACATCCACCTCATCTCGTACAACGACCTGTCCGCGAAGGAGCGGACGTGGCTCGACGATTGGTACCGCGCCAACGTGTTCCCGGCGCTGACGCCCCTCGCCGTGGACCCCACGCACAAGTTCCCGTTCATCTCCAACCTGTCGGAGAACCTGGCGATTTTGGCGCACACGGCGCGCCCGGGCGAGCAGCGGGCGCCGGCGGGCAGGCGCAGCGAGCGGTCCATCGAGCGCAACCCGCACAACCTGTTCGCGCGGCTGAAGTTCCCGCCCACCATCCAGCACTTCATCCCCGTGCCCAGCCGGCGCGGCGCGGACAAAACGCTGCGGTTCCTGGTGCTGCAGGACCTGATCCGCAACAACCTGGACGACCTGTTCCCGGGGATGACCATCGACCAGCAGGTGACGTTCCGCGTCACCCGCTCGGCGGGCATCCAGAAGGACGACCTGGACCCCGCCAACCTGCTCAAGTCGATCGAGGCCGACCTCAAGCAGCGCCGCTTCGCGCGCGTGGTGCGGATGGAGATCGAGCCCGACGCCCCGCAGCAGCTCCTGCGCTGGCTCCAGGACAAACTGAGCCTGGACAACCAGGACGTCTACGAGCGGCCCAGCAACGTGGACTTTCTCGCGCTGACGGAGCTGGCCGACCTGGACCGACCCGACCTCAAGCACAAGCCGTGGAAGGGCGTGGTGCCGCGCCGCCTGCGGCCCACGGTGCTGGGCGGCAGCGCGGAGAAGGCTTCGGCCGCGTTCTTCGCCGCCATCCGCAAGCAGGACATCATTTTTCACCACCCCTACGAGAGCTTCAACGCGAGCGTTGAGCGGTTCATCGCCGCGGCGGCGAGCGACCCCGACGTGCTGACGATCAAGCAGACGCTCTACCGCACCACGCCGGACTCGCCGTTCATCGAGAACCTGGTCCGCGCGGCGGAGAACGGCAAGCAGGTGGCGTGCCTGGTCGAGCTGCGGGCGCGGTTCGATGAGGGCCGCAACGTCCGCTTCGCGCGCCAGCTCGAGAAGGCGGGCGTCCACGTCGCCTACGGCGTCGCCGGCCTCAAGACGCACTGCAAGACCAGCCTGGTGGTCCGCAAGGAGCGGCAGGGCCTGCGCTGCTACGCCCACTTCGGCACCGGCAACTACCACCCGAAGACCGCGCAGCTCTACACCGACGTGGGCATGCTCACCAGCGACCCCGAGATCACCCACGACCTGGTCAACCTCTTCAACTTCCTGACCGGGCTGGTGGCGACGCAGAGCTACTCGTCGCTGCTGGTGGCCCCCTTCAACATGCGGGCCAAGTTCAACGCGATGATCGATCGGGAGATCGAGTTCGCCAGGCGCGGCAAGCCCGCCCGCATCATCGCCAAGATCAACTCGCTCGAGGACCGCGACATCACCGAGCGGCTCTACACGGCGAGCCAGGCGGGGGTGCATATCACGCTCATCGTCCGCGGCTTCTGCTGCCTGAGGCCCGGCGTGCCCGGCCTCTCGGAGAACATCCGGGTGATGTCGGTGGTGGGCCGGTTCCTCGAGCACTCGCGGATCTTCCACTTCGCCGCGGGTCAGGAAGACCCGCTGGACGGCGACTGGTTTATCGCGTCGGCGGACTGGATGTACCGCAACCTGAGCAACCGCGTGGAGGTGGGCGTGCCGGTGCACGACCGCGCGGCGCGCGAGCGGCTCAACCGGATCATCGACGTCCACCTCGCCGATCAGCGCAACGCGTGGGACCTGACACCGGGCGGGTCGTACAACCGCCGCACACCCTCCGCCATCGCCGCGCCCGACTCGCCCGAGGCGGTGGGCACGTTCGAAACGCTCATGCGCGACGCGACGACGGGCGGGCCTTGACGGCTTAGACTGCCCGCTCGCATGAGGGGCACGCTCCCAACCCGCCTGTGGACCGCGGCGGTCATCGTGTGCGCCGCGCTGGGCGTGCTCGCATGGCCGTGGATCGCGCCGCGCATCGTCAGCCGGCGCCTCGATGCTCGGATCACGCTCCAGGGAGAGGGCCCCGTGATGCTCCGCTGGGCGACCGGCTCTCGGGACAACGGGGTCTGGCTGGACTTTGACGACCCGGGCATCGACATCGAGCAGGGGCCGCACGGCTCGCGGACGCTGCATATCCGCCAGTGGCTGCCCTCGTACGGCGCGGATGAGTTTGAGGTCGTGGGGCCGCCGGGTTCAAGGGTCTCGGTGTCCGAGGCGCGCGTGGAGAGCTGGATGGTGGGGGCGCGCCTGCCAACCCTGCGGATCGCCGAGACCAGCGCGCCGGAGCGCGGCGTGCTGCCCCCGCTTCAGCCGGTCTGGCGCAGCGCCATGGCGCGGGGCGTCGCCACCAGCGCCGTCGCGGGTGCCGCGATCGCCGGGCTGGCGTGGGGCGCGTGGGCAGTGGCGTGGAGGCTGGAGCGGCGGCGCTCGCCCGGACCTTCAACGGGCTCACGCGCGAGCGCCCTCACCGCCGGCGCGGTCCTGGCGTGCATCGCGCTGCCCCTGCTGATGGCGTTGTGGGCGCCGATGCTGGTGCTGGCAGATTCCACCGCCTACATCTGGCTCGCCCAGCGGGTGTCCGAGACCGGTTCGTGGCAGGGGTGGGACGGCTGGCGCATGCCCGGGTACGCCCTGCTGCTGCTGCCCTTCATCCAGATGTTCGATGACTACGCAACGCCGGTGGGCCTGCTCCAGGCCGCGTTCGGCGCGGGCACGGCGCTCCTGGTGCTGGACATGCTCCGCTCCCGCGTGCCCAGGCCTTGGCCGCAGTTCGCGGCGGTTGTGACCGCGGGGGACCCCATCCTGCTGGGCTGGCAGCGTGTGCTTATGGGCGAATCGCTCTCCGCACTGCTCATCACGATGAGCGCGTGGCTGTTCCTTCGGATCATCGACCGTGCTTCGACCCTGCGCCCCGCCCGTGCCCTGCTGCTCGGCCTGGCGTTGGGCGCTGTCAGCGGCGCGGCCTGCCTTGTCCGGGGCAACAACCAGGTCGTGCCGGTTGTGCTTGTCGCGGGCCTGGTCTGGTGCGGGTACCTGTGGAAGGTCCGCGGCCTGTGGCTGGCCGCCGCCCCCGCCGCGGCGCTGTCCGTCGCGATGCTGCTCCCCCTGTGCGTGCTGAACCAGCAGCAGTACGGCCGCTTCGCGCCAGCCGTGGGACGCGACTTCACGCGTGCCCTGTTCAGCTGGGAGAACAGCACGACGGACTGGAACCAGTCGGGCATGCTGTCGTTCGAAGAGTTCCGGGAGCTGCGGACGCAGCTGCGGTCGCGGCCGATGACGGACTGGGATGTCCTGGGATGGCTGGCGAGCGAATCGCGCACGGTCTCTGTTCCTGAGGGTGCGCCCCGCTGGCTGGCGATGGAGCTGATGGCCGGCGCGCAAGTGAACGAGGCGGTTGCTCGCCAGGGCCCGGGCGTCTCGCTCCGGCAGTTCCAGTCCTTTTCCGCGCTCATGGGGTTCCCGATCGTCAACCCTGATTACGCCCTCGACGGCACCTGGGCCATCTTCATGCAGCTCCGCGCCGAGGAGAACCCGCGGACGACCACCAACTTCGACTTCACCCTCGACCGCTTCCCGCCCGAAGTGCAGCCCACCATTGCCCGGGCGGTGCGGGACATCTCATGGACACGCACGCACCCCGCCGCACGCGTGTACGGCGCGTGGTTTGATCTGTGGCGGTGGCTGCGGGCGGGGCTGGCGATGTGCTTCATCGCGTCGGTGCTCAGGCTGGTCTTCACCGGCCGGTGGGCATACGCGTGCATTGGGCTGGTGGTGCTGGCCAACTGCATCGGCGTGCCGGTGCTGACCTACGCCGCGGAGTACCGGTACGCGGCGCCGTTCTACCCGCTGGTCGCGGCGACCATCGCCCTGGGGCTTTTCAGCCCGCCGGCGCGGAATGCTGCCGGGCCCCGCCGGGCGTGATCTATAATCCAGACCCGGGCCACAGGCCCGGCGAGTCCCCGGCTCCACAGCGAGAGGAACACCGATGCCCGAGACGAGCAAGACTGATATTCGATCCATCCTGGGGGCCGAGGCCGATGCGCTGCTGCGGTACGAGTGCAAGGTGCCGCGGAGCACGCTCCAGGTCCCAGGGCCCGACTTCGTGGACCGGGTGATGGTGGCGACGGACCGGCCGCTGCAGGTGCTGCGGAGCTACAACCAGATTCTGAACACCGGGCGCCTGGCCGGCACCGGGTACGTGTCGATCCTGCCGGTGGACCAGGGAGTTGAGCACTCCGCCGGCGCGAGCTTCGCGCCCAACCCGCAGTACTTCGACCCCGAGAACATCGTGAAGCTGGCCATCGAGGGCGGGTGCAACGCGGTGGCGAGCACGTTTGGCGTGCTGGGCGCGGTGGCCCGCAAGTACGCCCACAAGATTCCCTTCCTCGTCAAGTTCAACCACAACGAGATCCTCAGCTACCCCAACACCTACGACCAGACGCTCTACGGCAGCGTGCGGCAGGCCTATGAGATGGGCGCCGCGGCGGTGGGGGCCACGATCTACTTCGGCAGCCCCGAGAGCCGCCGGCAAATCCAGGAAGTCGCGGCGATGTTCGAGGAGGCCCACAGCCTGGGCATGGTGACGGTGCTGTGGTGCTACCTGCGGAGCAACGCCTTCAAGGTGAAGGGCGCCGACGGCAAGAGCGTGGACTACCACACCGGCGCGGACCTCACCGGTCAGGCCAACCACCTGGGCGTCACGATCCAGGCCGACATTATCAAGCAGAAGCTGCCCACCAACAACGGCGGCTATGCGGCCCTCAACATGGGCGGCAGCAGCTACGGCAAGTTCGACAAGCGCGTGTACACGGACCTCTCCGGCAGCGACGAGAACGGCGGCGGGGGCAACCTCATCGACTTCTGCCGCTACCAGGTGCTCAACTGCTACAGCGGGCGGATCGGGCTCATCAACTCGGGCGGTGAGAGCAAGGGCGCCAGCGACACCCAGGACGCCGTGAAGACCGCGGTGATCAACAAGCGTGCGGGGGGCATGGGGCTGATCAGCGGCCGCAAGGCGTTCCAGCGGCCCATGAAGGAGGGCGTGGCCCTGCTGAACGCGATCCAGGATGTGTACCTGGATAAGGGCGTGACGATCGCGTAAGGGTTACGGCTGGTGTAATGGCTGAAAATCAACCACCCCTCGATTCTCAAGCAGCACGCGGTAGAGCACGCGGTTGGTAGTCTCCCCTCGCGTGCTGATCGCGGAACTCCTCATCAACATACTGCGGCGCAGGTGGGTACAGGCGGGCCTGTGCCTGCTCGCTGCGCTTGTGCTGTTCCTCGGCATCCGCGGCTGGAGCACGGCGCGGGATATCGAGTTCCGCCTGCGGTTTGAGGGCGCGGGGCCGGTCTGGAAGGTGGACTGGTCGCCGGGCCTGGGCGTGGAGCGCAACGGGCATTGGGTGGACTTTGGGCTGGCCGATCAGACACGCCCGGCGCTGAACACCGCGGGCGCGCACGAGTCGATCAGGGTGCGCCTCGCGAACTACGGCGTGGAGGATATCGCCCTGCACTGGGTGGAAGGGCCGGCGGGGGCGCGTGTCACGGTTGTTGAGGCGTTCGTGGACTCGACGGTCCTGGGGCTGGAGCGTCTCCGCGTCCGGGCCCCCCTTGAGCCCGCTGACGCCCGTGTGCGGCTCCCCCTCACGGCCGATGCCGAAGGGGAGGGCTCGCTGCACTTCACCTGCCCGCCGCCGCCGGCCTGGGCCGACGCGGTGACGCTCGGGCTGTGCCTGGGCCTGTCGGGCGGGGTGTGGCTTGCGATCCTCGTGCTGGTGCGGGCTGTTCCGGTGTACGACCGGGCGCTGGCTCGCGGCCGCCGGCGCGAGTGTCGCTGGACCTTTCTCGCCTGCCTGATGTGGGCCGCGATCTTCGGCGTGCCGCTGTGGATGCTGGCGTGGTCGCCGGTGATTCTGTCCGGGGATGGCACGGCGTACGTCCTGCACGCGCTGCTCGTGCTCCAGAACGGGAACTTCGACCACTACGACGGGTGGCGGCTGCCGGGGTACGCGCTGCTGATCGCGCCGTTCCTTGCGGCGATGAAGGACTATGCCGCGGGCGTCGGGTGTGCGCAGGCGCTGCTGGGCGTGGTCCCGGCCATCGCGGCGTGGGGGATGCTCCGCGGGCGGGTGCGGGCGCCCTGGCCGCAGTTGGCGGGGCTGCTGGTGGCGCTGGACCCGATGATCTTTGTCTGGCAGCGCACGGTGATGACCGAGCTCCAGTCGTGCGTGCTGATCATGCTCGCGGCGTGGCTGGTGGTCTGCATCCTCGATGATCCTCGCGCGCGGTGGCGGGCGGTCGCGCTGGGCTTTGTGCTCGCCTCGGCGTGCTTCACGCGGCCGAACCTCCAGGTGCTCGCGTTCCTGGCCCCGCTCCTGCTGCTGGCGGCCGCACCGCGCACGCGCGGCTGGTGGGCGCCCGGCCTGCTCGCCGCGGTCGTTCTCGCGGCGTGCCTTACGCCCTTTATCATCAGCAACTACCGCACCTTCTCGCGCGTTGGCGTGGTCGTGGGCAATGACTGGAACCGCGCCATCTGGAGCTGGGAGAACCGCGTGCTGGACTGGAACCAGTCGGGCGTGCTCAGCCACGCCCAGTTCCGCGAAGTCCACAGGGAGGTGGAGGCCGGCACGTTCTACTCCTGGGACCTGCCGGACTACGTCCACCAGCGCGGCCTGCTCCCCGCCGACCGCGGCGTCCACCCGTGGACACAGCAGGACCAGCGCTCTGGCCCGCTCTGGCGCGAGTCCGCGGCACGCCGGCCCGACCTCTTCCTTCGGCTCCTGCCGCGCGCCGTCGCCTCCATGTTCGGATTCCGCACGCACAGCCCCGGCTACTTCCACGGCGACGCCCAGTTCGTGCTGGGCCCGCTCATCGGACGCGGCCCGCACCAGTTCGGGACGACGACGCTCCTCTTTGACCTGAACACGTTCCCGCAGACCACACACCCGCTGTTTCAGCGCGTCGAGCACGAGCTCGGCGACATCGGCGGCTCGCCGCACGCGCGCGTGGTGGATGGAATGTGGAGGATCGCCCGGTTCCTCCGCCAGATCGGCTCCCTGCTCTTCATCTTCGCGGTCGTGCGCCTGCTCTGCCACCGCCGGTGGGCGCTCGGGGGGCTGGGGCTGGTGCTGCTGGCGCACATGGTCGCGGTGCCGGTGCTGGTGTTCAGTGGCAACGACCGGTACGCGATGCCGTGGTACGGGCTGATGACGGTGGTGTTGGTCGCCGGGTTGGTGGTTCGGCCGGCGGTGCTTCGGACTGCACCGCCCTCCGACCGATAGCGCGGTATCAGCTCAGTGAGCCCACGTGCGGAACTCGGCTTCGAACTCGCCCGCCCAGCAGTGGAGTGGGAACGGCGGATCAGCCGACGAGCACGCCGCCGCGAAGGCCGGGACGCCTCGCACTCGGTACGTCCACCGCGCTCCATCGTTCGGAACATCTTCGAATGGCTCGTGGCCATGCCAGCGCATGGTCGGCTTGAGCCCGGCCTCCCGAATCGGGCTCAGGGGCGGGATCCTTCCTCGTTGAAAGTCAAGGTAGCCGTCGGCAACCACGCGCCCGTCGCGCAGGAACTCGAGTACGACACACACGAGGTCGCTGTGCTGGTTGTCCGCCTCCCAGGGCTCGGCGATGTAAAGGCCCTGCTTCGACACCCAGAACTGGTCCTTGATCCACGCGGAGGTTGCTGCATTGCGCAGAGGCGTGACCCGCTGAGCGAGTGAGCCGGCTCCGGTGTAGCGGAGCAGCCGCCGACCCGACCACAGCGTTGTTCCACCGGACTGAATTCGGATGGCGATTGGCATGACCTGATCACCCTCCCGCGAGGGGCCGACGTCGAAGATGCTGAGATGGTTCCAGCCGGAGGAGGACAACAGCGATGCGCCGGCCGAGGTACGTACGACGACGTCTGCGTACAAACACTCGTCGGGAACGTGAACTGCCGCGAACACTCTGCCGTCCAATGGCACGGTTGTAGGGCCTTGGATCAGCGGGAATCCCTCGGACTCCATCCGCTCAATAGCCTTGCCGATGTACCACTGCCGCTGCCAACCCCACCACTCTTCCATCCAGTCCGCACGCGAGCGGAGGCACTTCCGCAACGGGTCACGCCAACCCTTCTCGGGGTGCCAGTCGTTGAGGGGTGTGAACGCTGCGATCAGGAGTGTGGTGGGCACCGCCCCTCGCCACCCCTCCGCCTCCATACGCGGTACTTGGGAGACAAAGGCCCCGACGCACGCCGCCGCGGGCACCAGGAGCCACGGCCAACGTTGCCGGGGCGTCAGGCCCAGGTCCTTCTCACTCTTCGCCACGTGACCGCACTCCGGGCACTGGAGGCCGGGCACGCCCACGAGGCTGTACCCGCACGCCGGGCACCTGCGGGTGCCGACGGGGCGGCGGTGGACTCCCCACGCCGCGAGCGCAACGCCCGCGGCGAACACCGCCCAACTTACCAGGGTCCACGTCTCCATTGTGAGGTGAGACGTTCCAGAGCGGGCCGTGTTCCGACTCTGCGTTTGGCGCTACCTCGCCGTCGTCGCCGACGGGTCGATCGCCGCACCGGCGTCCGCCGGCAGCACGACCCTGAAGGTGCAGCCCCGACCCTCGACCGATTCCAGCGCGATCCGCCCGCCATGCTCTTCGACGACGCGCTTGGCGACGGCGAGCCCCAGCCCCGTGCCGCGGGCGCCTTTGGTGGTGGCGAAGGGCTCGAACACCCACGGCTGCTTGCTCACCGGAATGCCCGGGCCGTTGTCGATGATCGCGATCTCGACCTCCGGGTGCCGCTTGTCCTTGCCCCCGCCGCTGGCGCGGTACACCGTGCGCACGGTCACGGCTCCGGTGCCCGGCTCCACCGCCTCCACGGCGTTGCTCAGCAGGTTCATCATCGCCTGGTGGATGAGCGGGGCATCCAACGGGATCGGCGGCATCTCGGGGTCGGTGTCCACGATCAGCGCGATCTGGCGGCTGGCGCACTGCGGCTCAAGCACCTGAGCGCAGTCCTCGATGATCGGCGCAAGTCGGTGCAACTCGGTCTCGACCCGCCGCTGGCGGGAGAAGGCGAGCATGTTCATGGTGAGCGAGATGATGCGGTCCAGGTTTCGCTTCTGGATCTGCCAGCCGCCCTTGGCGATCTTGAGGTCGTTCTTGTTGAGGCCCATCTCGACGACGTCGGCCCCGCCGCGGAGGCCCTGGAGGATGTTCTTGATCGCGTGGCTGAGGGTGGCGACGGTCTCGCCGATGGCGGCGAGGCGTTCGGATTGGAGCTTCTGCTGGTAGAGCTCGGCGTTGGACAGGGCCAGGCCCGCGTGCTGGCCGATGGCGTTCATCAGGGCGAGCTGCTCCTGCGTGAACGTGTAGTTGGCCACCGAGCTGTCGATGTAGATGGCACCGTAGGTGCGCTCGCGGAAGCGGATGGGCGAGCAGATGGCCGAACGGATGTTGAGCCGCTGCACGCTGTCGCCGCTGGCGAAGCGCGGGTCGGTCATGGCGTTGGTGCAGAGCACGCCGTCGCCCTTCTCCAGCGCGTGGTGCAGGATCGTGCGGCTGAC
>JAEYTB010000227.1 GCA_023434205.1 Planctomycetota bacterium
GAAGGCCAGGTTCTCGATCTTCAGTGCGGTCATGTGGGCCAGATGGTACAGCGAGCCGTTGCCCGGTGCCCCCAACGGCCGTTTCAAAAAAGCACCACGCCACGCATCGAGCGTGGCGTGGTGAAAAGGACTCGGATGTGGTGCACAGAAACCCGAGTTATGCCAACGTGATCGGTCCAGACACGGCGGTCAGTTCTCGCTGCCCTTGCCCGCCGGCTCGTCCAGACCCACCAGCCCCGCGGCGATGGCGATGCGGGCCAGCTCCACGCGGTTGGTGACGCCCAGCTTGTCGCCCAGCGACACCCGGTGCCACTCGACGGTCTTGACGCTGCGGCCCAGCTTCTTGGCGATGTCCGCCGTGGAAAGCCCCACGCCGATGAGTTTGAGGATCTCCATCTCCCGCGTGGTGAGGGAGCCCAGGGCTCCCGACTCATTCACACGGGCGCGGACCACGCCGTCGCCCTCGGCCTGCGGCACGCCCACCGAGAGGTGGCTCACCACCAGCACACGGGGGGGCTGGCCGGGGGAGACCAGCGGGCGGAACACCGCCCGCATCAGCCTGCCCTTGACCATGCCTTCCACGGTGATGGGCCGGCCCGTGTTGACGGCGTCACGGATCATCCCCAGCCGCTCGTTCACCAGCTCCTCGCTGAAGAACTCGCGGAGGTTCTTGCCCGAGGCGTTCTCCGTCCCCATGATCCGGCTGGCCACCGGGTTGGCGAACTCGATCACTCCGTTCACATCAACGACCAGCACAGGCAGGTTGGTGTCGTCCATCAGCGCCGACCAGAACGGGTCCTTGGGCGGCTGAAACGTCCTTGCGCCGGTCCCGATATCTCGAACACTTGATTGCATCATGTCTCTACGCATCCCTGCGCCGTCACTCCTCTCCGCACGATCCTCCTGGCGCGTTCACCGGACCTGCGACCCCGTTGTTCTCCTAACCCTAAATCCGACAATGGCTAACGCGTGGATTCGTCTGAACCCCGGATTTTCCCGGCCCACCCCCCTCCCGGGTCGATAACGAGGGTTCGATCCGGGTGCGGGGTGAAAATCTATCCCTCCTCCACCCTGATCGGCCGGAAACCTCCTGTGCATCAGTCGGACCCAACCCCCCACCAGGGGGACGTCAAGGCCGTTCACTCCGTCCCCTACAGCGCCCCGGGCGCGCGCTGGTCCAAGGTGCCCGGCGACCCCGACATCCAGCGATTCCTCACCGGCCCGCGGTCACGACTCTTTGAGGCCCTGCGCGTCTGGCGCATCGCCTCCGAGTTCGTCCGCGGCTTCCGCCAGCTCCACTTCGTGGGGCCCTGCGTCACGGTCTTCGGGTCCGCCCGGTTCAAGGAGGACAACCGCTACTACGGGCTGGCCCGCGAGATGGGCGGCCGCATCGCCGGCATGGGCCTGACCACGATGACCGGCGGCGGCCCGGGCATCATGGAGGCCGCCAACCGCGGCGCCCGCGAGGCCGGCGGCAAGTCCATCGGGTGCAACATCGTCCTGCCCATGGAGCAGCAGCCCAACCCCTACGTGGACAAGTTCATCGAGTTCCGCTACTTCTTCGTGCGCAAGGTCATGCTCGTCAAGTACAGCTACGCCTTCATCTGCATGCCCGGCGGCTACGGCACGCTCGACGAGCTGTTCGAGGCCATGACCCTCGTCCAGACCCGCAAGATCCACTCCTTCCCGGTCATCCTCATGGGCGCTGACTACTGGGCCCCGCTCCTGGAGTTCTGCCGATCGACCCTCCTGGCCGAGGCCACCATCAGCCCGGAGGACATCGACCTGCTCACCGTCACCGACTCGCCCGACGAGGCCGTCTCCGTCATCGCTCGCGGCATCCAGAGCCACGCCGAGACCATGAAGAAGGCGCCCCGCCGCAGCCGCCTGCTGGGCGAGCGCCGCTAACTCAGACCCGTTTGACAGCCTTCAGCACCTTTGCCTCGGGCAGCGGCGTCAGCTCGTAGAGCACCAGCCCGCCTACGCGCTGCTTATAGAGGTTGAGCCCCGTGCTCTGCGGGACCTTCAGGTTCCGCTCCTTGTCGGCGCGGTCGATCAGGATGATCGAGTGCTCCTCGCCCACCTTGTTGATCAGGATCAGCGTGTCCTTGCTCAGCGGGTACTGCACATAGTCCGCGCCGTAGGCCCAGCCGAGCACGCGGAGCTGCTCGGACTCCTGGATCAGGAACGCCTCGCCCAAACGCGACCGCAGGAGCTGGATGAACTGCTCATCGTTCTCGCACCGCCACACGGGCTTGAAGTTCACCGCCTCCATGTTGGCCCACACCTGCTGCGGCGGGATCAGCAGCGGGTCGGGGCGCGTGAAGTACCACGCGCCCGCGCCGGCCAGCAGCAGCGCCGCGGCCAGCGCGCCCCACCTCACCGCGCGGGGCACGCCCCGCTTCAGCGGGATCGGGGCCGGCGCGCCCTCCGACTCGACATGCTCGAACAGGCGCGACAGCGACGCGTCCACCGCGCGCATCGCCTCCAGCTCGTCGCGCAGGGCCGTGTTTACGCCGAGCTCCGCGTCGAACGCGGCCCGCTCGTCGGCGCTCATGGCGCCGTCCAGGTACGCGCTGATCCGCTCCAGGTCCCGGGGGCTGACCGTGCTCACGCGGCACCTCCTGTGCTGCGGCTGCCGGGCCCCACGCGGACGCCCCGGAGCTCCTCCTCCCGCCCGCGCAGCCGCTCGCGCAGCGCCAGGCGGGAGCGGTGTACGTGGCTCATCGCCGTGCCCTCGGGGATGCTCAGGGCCTGGCTGATCTCGCTGTAGCTCATGCCGTGGACCACCCGCAGCACCAGGCAGGTGCGGGCGCACTCGTCGAGGCTCATGAGCCCGGAGGCGACGTGCTCGTCCAGGGCCCGGTCCGCGGGGTTGACCCCGGCGGGGCGGGATATCCCCAGCTCCTCCGCGTCGCCGGCACGCACGGCACGCCGGCGCTGCCGGCTCCGCGCCTCGTTGAGGGCCACGTACCGGACGATCTGCCCCATCCAGGCCGTGAAGTTGGTCGAGCTGTCGAAGTCGGCGAGCTTGGTCATGGCTACGGCCGCCGCCTCCTGGACGACGTCGTGGGCCAGCGCGCGGTCACCGAGAATCGCCGCGGCGATAAACCACAGCGTGCGCCGGGACGCCTCATACCTCCGCGCAAACTCGGCAGCCGTCAAGCTGGCCCCCGTCTTCCGCACAGGCCCGCCCGGCTCGAACGTACGAGCGGCCGCGCCCCGCGAATGGATGTCCGCCGGCATGCCCATATTGCACCCACACGCCAAATCCGCCCGTTGAGGTCCCCTGCCGGCCCTCAGCAGGGGCCGCCCGCCAGCACCCGGAAAAAGCTCTCGATGTCAGCGTCGGTGGCGCTGTCCCCGTCGGCGTTGAAGTCCGCGCCCCCGGCGTAGCACGTGCCGCAACAGCTCCCCGCCAGGCACGCGAAGAACGCCTCGATGTCCGCGTCGGTCGCGGAGTCGCCGTCGCCGTCAAAGTCCGACGTCCCGCACGGCAGCGCCGAGGGCACCCCGTTGGCCGGCAGGCTCGCCGCCCCGGTGATGCTCGTGCTCTGCGACGTGATGGTCAGCGTCAGCAGCAGGTTGGCCGGGTCGCCCGATCCCGATAGCGGGGGCAGCGGGAAGGGCACTGTGGGCTGGGGCTGGGGCGTGTTGTTGGAGCTGGACTGCGTCAGGTTCAGGCTCAGCGTCGCGGTGGCGGTGGTCGGCCCGGGGGTGATGGACCCCGTCACTGTGAGGGTTTGCTCCGACACCTGCGTGACGTCGTTGCCCTGGAAGTTCACCGCCGCCGTCACCTCGACCGGCGTCTCGATGCTGAACGTGAACGTGCCGTTGGAGCCCGAGGTAATCGAGCCCGTCGCGTCCGCCGTCTGCACGATCTCCACCCTGCTCACCGACGCCTCGCCGATGTTCACCGGGATCGGGACCAGGAACGGGTAGCTGTTGTTGGGCGCCGCCGTGAGGAACGACTGGTACGAGATCGTGGTGCCCACGGGCGAGGGCGTCTGGGCCGCGCTGCCCACCAGGTCCGTCGACAGCCCCCGGAGCGTGACGCTCGCGTCGTGAACCTCGAGCGAGTACGTGCCCACGGGGCGTCCCACGGCGTCGCCATCCGCCCCGCCGTTGCCGCTCAGGGTCTTCACGAGGTTGGTGGGCGCGGGAGGGCGGTTGCCGAAGATGTCGTAGTTCAGCACCCGCGTGCCCGTCGGGTTGGTCGTCTGGTGGTAGTTGCCCGTGAATGTGCCCGTAAAGGCCGCCGTCCCTTCGAACGTCGCCGTCATGCTGCTGGGCGTGGCGCCCGCGGGGGTGATCGTGAAGTCGTACGCCTGCCCGAACGCACCGCCCGCGGCGAGAGCAAGTCCCAGCAAGCCAAGAACATGAGCGTGCGGCATAGAGGTCTCCACCCGCCACCCTACCCGATCGGTCAAGCCCAGGCCATCCCCTTTTGCATACCTTCCAAACCCCAATCACGCCACCTGCCCTCACGCGATTCGACCGCAAATCGCACCTAAGTGTCTGCCTTTACATAGCTTTCACGACAGGCTCACACGGTGTGCGTTTTAACCTTCAGGCGGATTGTGCGAGCCGAGGACCGGCTGAGCGCAAGCGACGGCTCCAGGAGGGTTCACATGGTTTACGACAACGCTCAATGCCCCCAGGTCGGTACGCGGGCCGCCTTCGAGGCGTTGACCGCCGCCCTGGGAGAGCCCGAGCCGACGCCCGGGGGCGGCCTTCGCTGGGCCATTTCCCGGGGCGATTCGGGCCGGAAGGTCGTGATTGACTTCTCCCCCGGCAGCGCCCACCGTGACACGGTCTGGATCTTCAACCCCGAGGCCAGCGGCGTCGCCGCGGTCTTCGCGTACGACGTCACCACCCGCGAGGGCCTCGCCTCGCTCCGGCACGAGCTAAGCCGCCTGCACCAGAACCCCCGCTCTTCATTCCACGCGGGTTGATCGCGGTTAACCCGGCACGTACCCGGTTGCCCGACCCTGGAAGTACGGTACCTCGATCCAACGACGAGGTGCTCTCACGCAACGCGGCCAACCCCGAGAATCAGGCCCGCCGCCCGCCGGAACCTTTGCACGCGATCCATCATCCGTTCCATCGCGCGAGGGGCCGTCGCCGACGCCCAGCCCCGCCCCCGCCGGGATCCCCGGTCGCACCGAGGCCCCGCCGCGCCCCGCCCCGGAAGACCAGCGCCGAACCCTCCCGACGCCCGAGCGTTCCCCGCCCGACCTCCCGCCCCCGCTCCGCCGCCTCATGACCGGCCCCTGGCCCGCGCGGTACGCCGGGGCCCTCGTCCTCGCCGGGGCCGGCGCGGTGCTCCACGCCCTGCTGGACGCGTACGCGGGACCCGGGTACCCGCTGACGGGCGCCTCGGCCGCCGTTGTGGTCGCCGCGTGGCTGCTGGGCGCCGGGCCCGCGCTGCTCGCGGCGGGGGCCGGGCTGCTGGCTCACGAGCTGATCTTCGCCCGCGGCGTGCTGCCCCCGCTCCCAGACCTGGTGCTCTACGGCCTGTTCACCGCGCTGATGTGCGGCCTGGCGGCGCACCGGGAGCACGTCGAGGCCCGGCACCTGGTCCGCTACAGCGAGGCGCACCGGGCCCGCAACACGCTCAACGCGCTCCTGGAATCCATCCCCGAGGGCGTGCTCATCGTCGACCACCCCAACAGCACCGTCCGCTTCGTCAGCCGGCGCGGCGCCGAGATCTCCGGCGTAGAGACCTCGCGCCTCGTCGGCCAGCGGCTCAGCGACCTGATGGACCGCTGGGGCACCTACCTCCCCGACGGCGCCCGCCTGCGGCACGAGGACCGGCCCTTCACCCGCGTGCTCGAATCCGGCGAGCCGGTCATCGACCGCGAGTTCATCATCGAGCGGCCCGACGGCGTCCGCGTGCCCGTCGTCCTCAACGGGGCCGCGATCTTCGGCCCCGCACGGGCGGGCCGGCGCGGCCCGGTCGTCGGGGCCGTCATGGTTTACCGCGATATCACGAACCGCAAGGCGGCGCACGCCGCCCTGGCCGAGAGCGCCGTCAAGTACCAGCTCCTGTTCGAGCAGGCCGCGTTCCCCAAGTGGCTCGTGAACCTCGAGACCCTTGCGTTCGTCGAGGTCAACGACGCCGCGGTGCGGACTTACGGCTACACCCGCGAGGAGTTCCTCCGCATGACGCTGGCGGACCTGCGCGCCGGCACGGAGCCGCCCACCGAGCTCGAGCAGCACCACTCCCCCGCCGAGCACTTCGAGGGCACCATGTCCACCCGCCACCGCACCCAGGGCGGCGCGGTCCTCAACGTCGAAGTCACCGCCCGGGTGGTCGACCTGCGCTCCGGGGCGCCCCTGATGCTCGTCGAGAGCTTTGACACGACCTCGCTCATCCGCTCCCAGCACGAGCTCAACCTCAAGGCCGCCGAGCTAACCCGCAGCAACGGCGAGCTCGAGCAGTTCGCCCACGCCGCCGCCCACGACCTCAAGGAACCGCTGCGGGGGCTGGCCCTCTACGCCTCCTTCCTCAAGGAAGACTTTTCCGCCGAGCTGCCCGAGGAGGCCGTGCGGATGATCAACACCATCTCGCGCCTCGCCGCCCGCGGCACGGCCCTCGTGGACGCCCTGCTCGACCTCTCCCAGGCCGGCCGCACCCAGCTCCGCCTCACCCCCGTCAACTTCGACACGCTCTTCAACGAGGTCGTTGAGAACCTCGACACGCTCGCGGCCGAGCAGCACGCCCTCATCACCAAGGTCGGCGCCCTGCCCACCATCCGGTGCGACCGCGTGCAGGCCGGCCGCATCCTCGCCAACCTCATCATCAACGGGATCAAGTACAACGACCGCGACCCCAAGCTCATCGAGGTCGGCTGCGTCACCAGCGCCTCAAGCCCGGACCCGGTGGTCTACGTCCGCGACAACGGCATCGGCATCAAGCCCGAGCACCACGCCAACATCTTCAACATGTTCCGCCGCCTCCACCCCGCCGACGCGTACGGCGGGGGCACCGGCGCGGGGCTCGCGCTCGTGCAGATGCTCATCCGCCGGCACGAGGGCGAGATCTGGGTCGAGTCCGCCCCGGGGCAGGGCTCGACGTTCTTCTTCACCCTGGGTCCGGAGGCTGGTACCCCTGCCCGACAATAAAGATCTCGCGCGAGACGTCGCGGCTCGCCGCGGGCTTGGTCGCCCCGGCCTCCCGGAAGACCCGCTTGGTCTCTCTGAGCAGCTCGGGGAACTCCGCGCCCTCGAGCACCTTCATGACCACCGCCCCGCCCGGCGCCAGCACGGCGGGCAGCAGCTCGAGCACCCGCCGGCACAGCCGCACCGACATGAAGTCGTCGCCGTGGCCCGTCGTGCTCGGGGCCATATCGCTCAGCACCACATCGAACTTCTTCCCGCTCTCTCCCAGCAGCACCGCCGGCTCCAGCGCGAACACATCGCCCTGGAGCACGTGGACCCGCGGCCCGAACCGCGTCTCCACCGGCTGAAGGTCCACCCCCACCGCCACGCCCCGCTCGCCGATGATCTTCTCCACGACCTGGAGCCACGAACCCGGCGCACAGCCGAGGTCCAGCACCCGCTTCCCCGGCCGGAGCACCCGCTTCTTCTCGTTGATCTCGATCAGCTTGTACGCCGAGCGCGCCACATACCCCTCGGCCTTGGCCTGCTTGAAGTACACGTCATGGAGCTTCCGCGGCTGGGGCATGGGGGAAATCGCAAAGGGGCAAATCACAAAGGGCAAATCAGAAGAGGGGCAGGCTCCGGCTTTGCCCTTTGCCCTTTGCCCTTTATTCCTCCTCCTCCCGCCGGTCCTCCCGCTCCTCGATCCACGCGGCCTGGATGTGCTCGAGGATCTTCTCGTTCACCGGGTGCCCCGGCTCCTCTTGGAAGCCGGGCAGCCCCTGCACGAGCTGCTTGAGCTCCACGAAGCCAACCCGGACCGGGTCCCGCTCCGGGTGCGCCTCGGCCAGGAGCTCGCCGATCAGGTCCGTTTCCAGCCACCCGAACGTGTCTCGCCCGCCCATGCGACCCTCACCGTCAGTGCGGAACTTCCTTCACCGCATTCCGGTTCCACGCCGGCACCCGCACGACGATCGGCCCCTCCCGCTCGATCACGCACTGGCACGACAGCCGGCTGTTGCGCTGGAGGCCAGGGGCCTCTTCCACACGGTCCTCTTCCGCTTCCGTCGATTCCGCGAGGTGCTCGTTGCCCTTCTCGATGTACACGTGGCATGTCGAGCATGCGCAGACCCCCCCGCACGCGTGCTCGATGTTGATCCCGTGCTCCAGCGCCGCCTCCAGCAGGGACTCACCCACCCCCGCCTTCAACTGGTGCTCGCGCTTGTCCGTCCCCGCCACGCCCTCGGGGTCTTCCAGGATGAACGTGACCGGGACCACGTCCGGCCCGTGTGGACGATCTGAGTGCTTGAGGTGCATCAACCGATCCTAGTCCCTATCCTTGGCCCCCATGCCCACCGGGCCACAGCCCTCCACCCCGCTCGACCTCTCCGTCGTCGCCCCCGCGCACAACGAGGAGGACAACATCCTCCCCCTCATCACCGAGATCGAGAAGGCCCTCGCGCCCTCGGGGCTTTCCTGGGAGGCCGTCATCGTCGATGACGGCAGCACCGACGCCACCCGCGCCCGCCTCCTCGACGCCATGCGCACACGCCCCTGGCTCCGCTGCGTCGCCATGACCAACACGCCCCAGGGACGCGGCAACGGCCAGTCCGCCGCGTTTCACGCCGGCTTCCGCGCCTGCCGCGGCGAACTGATCGCCGTCCTCGACGCCGACCTCCAGAACGACCCCGCCGAGATCCCCATGATGGTCGGGCTCCTCCGCTCCTCGGGCGCAGGGCTCGTCCAGGGCGACCGCTCCCACGCCCGCAAGGACAACCTCGTCCGCCGCCTCGGCTCCATCGTCGGCCGCACCTTCCGCCGCACCCTCCTGGGCGACACCATCCGCGACACCGGCTGCTCCCTCCGCGTGATGAAGAGGGAGCTCGCGCTCAAAATCCCCCTCGAGTTCCGCGGCATGCACCGCTTCATCCCCATCACCGCCGTCCACCTGGGCTACGAGGTCGCCGAGGTCCGCGTCACGCACCGGCCCCGCACCGCCGGCCAGACCAAGTACGGCCTGGGCATCGTGCAGCGCGCCCTCCCCGGCCTCATCGACCTCTTCGCCGTGCGCTACATGAAGTCCCGCCGCCGCCCCACCACCAGCACCGAACTCGCCCCCGACGTGGCCCCCCAGCCGCAGGAACTCACGCGATGAAGCTCGGCCCCGTCATCGCCATGGTCCTGGTGCTCTCGCTGAGCATCTGGATCATGCTCTCGACCTCGCGCCGGGTAGCGCCCACGCCCGGCGCCGCCGTGTTCGAGATGCTCATCGCCAGCCACAAGGTCAAGGTCGAGCAGGTCAAGCAGGCCGACGGCACATTCCGGTATCGCTTCATCGGCGGCCCGCTCGCCGACGAGCGGATCATGACCGGGCCAGAGTTTGAGGCCCGACTTCAGGACGAGACCAACCTCGTCGGCCGCCCCTGGCACTACCGGCTCTTCAACGTCTCCACGGGACGGCAGTTCTCCTGGGTGGCCGTCGGGCTGGGCGGCCAGCTCATCTTCTCCTGCCGGTTCCTCATCCAATGGCTCGCCTCGGAGAAGAAGCGCCGGCCGGTCGTGCCCGCGGCGTTCTGGTACCTCAGCCTGGGCGGCGCGGTCGCGCTCGCCGCGTACTTCATCTGGCGGCAGGACATGGTCGGCCTGCTCGGCCAGTCGATGGGGCTGGTCGTGTACGTGCGCAATATCCGCCTGCTGTACCTCCAGCGACACCGAACACAGGACCAACCTCCCCCCACCGAGCCTGCCTGACGCAAGCTTTTGCACATCCTTCCCTAAACGGGGGTTGCGGCGCGCTCATCTCTGGGACACATTGCCTTCATGCAGGTCCTGCTTGACGGTCTTCCTATCGCCGTACCGCGCCCTTCCATCGCGCTGGCGATCCAGGCCGCCGCCGCGGACGCCGTCAAGCGCGGCCGCATCGTCATCGAGGTCAAGGCCGACGGCGTCGTTCTCTCGGGCGAGGACCTCTCCAACCCCTCCGATGAGAACTCACCCGTCCGCGAGCTGGCTATGCTCTCGGCCGACCCCCGCCTGCTCGTCCGCCAGACCGTTCTGGACGCCGCGGACGCCCTGGAGTCTGTCCGGGCCGACCAGCAGCAGGCCTCCGACCTGATCCAGTCCGGCAACGCGGGCGAAGCCCTTGAGGTCCTCCAGCGCGCCTTCATCACGTGGCAGGCCGCCCGCGACGTCGTTGCCCGCGGCGCCGCCCTGCTCTCCATCCCCCTCGACACCCTCGCCCTCCAGGGCGTGCCGGAGGGCGCCACCTTCGCCTCGGCCACCACCTCGCTCCTCGCCCACCTCGCCCAGCTCAAGGACGCCCTGAGCACGCAGGACTGGTCCGCCCTCGCCGACATCGTCGGGTACGACCTCGACGCCGACGCCCAGACCTGGCACGCCCTTCTCACCGCCTTCGCCGACTACATCAAGGGCCTGGGCCCGGGGACCCCTGCGTAATGACCGCCGCGGCGGCCAACTCAATCGACCACCTCATGGAGAAGGCCAGCGCCGCGCTGGTCGCCACGCACTACTTCGAGGCCGAGGCCCTCGCCCTCAAAGCCCTGGAGCGTGCCGCGAGCGCGGGCGACTTTGGCCGCATGGCCCGCATCTGCCTGCCCCTCCAGGAAGCCCGCCGCCAGAAGCGCGAGCAGGCCCTCGACGCCGGCCGCACCGTCATCTTCCACGACCTGCCCCACCGCACCCTCCCGATCGAGCCCGGCTGCTACCTGCTCGAGCCCCCGCTCATCGGCATCGAAGCCGCGGACTTTCGGGCACTGTGCGACCGCAAGAAGGTCCCGGCGATGGTCCTCTGCCGCGAGCCATTGACCAGCCAGGGCAAGTGGCCCATCGTCGGCGTCAGCGGCACGGACCGCGAGTCGCTGGTGATCCGCGTGCAGGTGCCCCCGCCCCCGGGCTTTGAGCACTCCGCCCGCAACGGCGAGCACGGCCCGCGCCCCGGCCCCCCCGGCTCGTGGTTCATCGCCACGCAGGAGGCCCTCGGCGACGCCGCGATCGCGAAGGTAAACCCCAAGCTGCCCTGGGACTACCGCGCCCTGGACCTGCTCGAGTACCTCCGGGCCGTCCCCGACCACGAGAAACTCCACCAGGCCCTCATGGACGCCTGCCACCACGCCAGCCGCGGGCCGGTATCAGACAAGCCCCGCCGCCGCGCCGTGATCGACGACGAGTGGGGCTTCTAACAATGGTCAACGCATGTGGGTCCCGTTCACCAGCCTCCGCCGCGCCTACGACGACCCGCTGACGGACGAGGACTGCCGCCGCTACACCCACTACGTCCGCACCACCCGCGCGGCACAGATCACGCTCATCCCGCTCTTCATCGCCCTGCTGATCTCCGCCGGCGGTTATGCCCTGCTGATCCTGGCGCGACACTACGACTGGTTCCCCGTGCCCTTCATGCGCTCGCCCGCCGCGTGGATGTACCTCGCCTTCGGCGCGATCGCGGCGTTCATCATCACCTGGCTGCTGGTGCGCGACTTCCTCATCTACTGGGGCGTGCGCGCCGAGGTCTACCGCGCCCGCTGCCCCAAGTGCAAGCACAGCCTGCAAGGGCTGCGCATCGATGAGATCGGGACGGGGCTGGACCCCACCAAGCGCTTCGTCCGCTGCGTCGAATGCGGCCGCCGGCACCGCCTCATGGACCTGGGCCTCACACCGATGGACCTGGTGCCGTTCGAGCGGCGGGTGGTGCCGGAGGACTTTGCGAAGGTGCGCCGCTAGCCCTTCCTCACCACCACCGCCGGCTTGTAGCTCCCCTCCAGGATCTTCTTGCTGTCCGCCTTCATCCACCCCTCCAGCAGCCCCGCGTACACGCTGCGGAAGTCGACCTTGTACTTAAGGTCCCCATCATCCAGGTCGCGCAGCGAGGGGTGCTCGCCGATCACGCCCGGACGCACCATCGGGCCGAACAGGAACATCGGCGCCGCCGTGCCGTGGTCGGTGCCCTGGCTCGCGTTCTGCGCCACGCGCCGGCCGAACTCCGAGAAGCTCATGGTCAGCACGCGCCCGTCGTTGCGCTGCTCCTTGAGCTCCGCGTAGAACGCCTTCACCGCGTCGGAGAACTGCCGCAGGAGCTGCGCGTGCCGACCCTGGGCGCCGCCCTGGCCGCTGTGCGTGTCGAAGCTGCCCAGGCTCGTGTAGTACACCCGCGTCTTCAGCCCCGCGCGGATCATCGACGACACCATCGAGAGCTGCCGCCCGATGTCGGTCTGCGGGAACGTCGTCTGCGGCCGCCGCGCCACGGCCTTCCTGATCAGGTCGCTGGACACCTGCGCATCCAGCGCCGTCCGCAGCAGGAACGCCGTGTTGCTGTCCGCTCGCTTGCCATCCACCGGCCCATCGCCGCGCCGGTTGAGGTCCATGTATGGGTCCGCCAGCGACTCATCCACCTGCGTCCCCGTCCAGCGGAACAGCTCCGCGCTCTCGAAGCTCACCGGCTTGATCTTCCGCCCCTCCATCGCCAAGGGCGCGGTCCGGCCGATCGCGATGCCCGGCGGCCCCGCCGTGGCCTCGCCCTCCACCGTCCCGCTCTCCCCCTTGCCGAACCCGCAGCACTCCGCATCGAAGTACTTGCCCAGCCACCCGTCCCCCGCGGCATTCACATCCGCGGTGTGCCAGATGTCCATCGACTTGAAGTGCGAGCGGTTCGGATTCGGGTACCCCACACCCTGGATCAGCGACGCCTGCCCGCCGTCGAACAGGTCCTTCACGCCCGCCAGCGCCGGGTGCAGGCCGATCCCATCGCCCCCGCTCACCTTCAGAAGGTCCTTCTCGGGGATCCCGATCCCCGCGCGAGCCCGGTAGTACTCCGGCATGCCGAAGGGCACCACCGTGTTCAGCCCGTCGTTACCGCCCGACATCTGCACCACGACCAGGATGTGGTCGTCGGGCACGCCCGGCACGCTCGACAGCCCCGCCATCGCCGAGTTCATCGCGTGAGCGGAAGCGCTCAGGAACGCCGGAATCGTCGCCGCGGCGGACGCCATGACCAGCCCGTTCCTCAGGAACTCCCGCCGCGTGTAAGGATCGTGGAACTTCATCGCTTTCCTCTTTTCCGCAAAGCCGCCCAGCTCAGCACAACTGATACTCCGGCATCGCCGTGGCCAGCAGCACCAGCCCCGTGACCGTCGCGTTGTTGACCTCGTTGCCCTTGCTCTCCAGGAACTCCGTCAGCGCCGCCCGCGCCGCGCTGGGCCGCTGGCCCAGCGTCACATCCAGAACGCCGTCCACCACCTCCGCCGGGCCCCGCACCCCCGCCGGCAGCACCGCCATCGCGTCGAACCTGTCCGTCTGCGCCGAGCCGTCGTAGCCCTGCGGCTTGCGCCCCGTGATCAGGAACGTCATGATGTTCTGCCGCACGAACACCGTGGAGGTGTTGATCCACGACCGCCCGCCGTCCCAGCCCTTCACGCTGGGCGGCAGGAACAGCCGCTGGCCCATCAGGTCCAGCGCATCGTTCAGGATCGAAAGGTCCCGCACCGGCGCGTTGAGGCTCCGCACCGCCCCCACCACGAGCTGCACCGGGCTCTTGATCTGCTCGTTGATGAACCGGCGGTCGTAGAAGTGCTCGCTCAGGAACAGCTTCTTCAGCAGCGGCTTGAGCTCGTACCTGGAGCCCTGCAGCGTGCTCGCCATCTCCCGCAGCACCCCACGCTGCCACGCCGGGATATCCGAATCATCCGCCCGCTCGATCGGCGGCAGGTCCGCGACAAAGTAGTGGTACAGCTTCCGCGAGATAAACGCCGGGCACGCGCGGTGCGCCAGGATCGCCCGCACGAAGTCGTCCCCGTCCATGTTCCCGCTCTTGCCCAGGATCGACTTGCCCCCCGTGTCGTGGTTCTGCCGCTGGAACACGAACTCATCGTCCTGGTACGTATACCCCGTCAGCGCCCGCGCCCCCTCCTTGATGTCCTTCTCGGTGTAGTTCCCCACCCCCAGGCTGAACAGCTCCATCAACTCCCGCGCCAGGTTCTCGTTGGGCCGGCCCTTGCGGCTCTCGTTGTTGTTCAGGAACTTGATCATCGCCGGGTCGCGGATGATCGCGTACAGCAGCGCGCCGAAGTTCCCCGCCGCGTGCTCCCGCAGCAGCCGGTTCTGCATGTACATGTGGTAGCTGTCTTCCACGCTCCGGAAGCTCGTCGCGAAGTGCCCGTGCCAGAAGAGCGTCAGCTTCTCCTCCAGCGGCCGCGGCGTCTCGATCATCCGCTTCAGCCACCACTTCTGCACCTCGCCCATCTGCCCGCGATCGCGCATCTCCCGCCGCTGCCGCTCCTGCTGAAGCCGCGAGATCTCCTCCTGGTCACCCGACCGGCGCGCCGCCGCGGCCATCCGCCGCTCCTCGGGCGTCGGCGGCCGCATCATGTCCTTGTCGAACGCGTCCTCCGGCGCCCCCTCGAAGGGCACCTTCTCGAAGTCCACGATGTGGTCCACGGCCTTGACCGGTCCCCACGACACCACCGCCCGAACCTGCGCCTCCGACCCCCCGAACCCCGCCCGCCACAGCAGGTGCCGCGCCTGCGCCGGCCCGAACGCCTCGGGCTTGATCAGCCGCAGGTGCCCCGCAGGATCGTGATCGACCGGTGAAGGCTCGAACGCGGGCTGGCTCTCTTGTGGCTGCGGCATGCGGACCCCTCGGAAAGTCCCGGTTCAACGCCCTTCACCCGGTGCGCATTGCACCACAGGCTCCTCCAATCTATCGGGCCCTTGCCGCTTTGCGAGCCAAATCCCTCAGGCACCGGCCTTCGTCGATTCGTAGATCGCCAGCCCACACTCCGGGCACGGCGAATCCGCCGGAAGCCCCTCTCGCCCGTACCCGCAGCGGAGACAGCGTTCCTGACGCACCCGGACCGACCGGTACACCATCTTCGCCAGCACCGCCAGCCCCGTGACAAGCCCCAGCAAGACCGCCCCGTTCGCCTGGTGCGCTGTCCTCAGAAGCACCCGGCCCACGGACTCCGCCTCCCCCCCCATCCCGCGGCTGCGCATCACCGCGAACAGCGTCACCCACCCCAGCAGCACCTGGGCAAACAGCACCACGAGCATCCAACGCCCGAGCTGCCGCAGCAGGCCCGTCACGCCGCCCCGGGCCTGTCGGTTATACACAACTGACGCTGCCGACG
>JAEYTB010000239.1 GCA_023434205.1 Planctomycetota bacterium
GCGCTGCTTCTTCATGATAAAAAGATAGTTGAACCCGCGGAGGAAGAAGTTGCCCTCCTCCGCCGCCTTCCGCCAGTTGCCCCGGTCCAGCTTCTGGTTGTGGCGGACCACCGCGATGATGTCCACGGGCTTGAAGTGCTTCCGCAGGATCGAGAACAGTTCGAACCCGATGGGCATGAAGACGCCGCCGGTCTTGCGTTTCTTGAACGAGTCGCTGACGTACAGCGCCATGTACCGCCGGTCCTTGAGCACGCGGTCGATCTCCGCGATCACCGCGCCCATGGCCTTGTAGTACGCCCGCCCGCCGTCGTCGCCCCCGCTGTCGAGCTTGCCGATGCAGCGGGGGTCGTCGGAGTAGTCCACGTGGGTCGAGTACGGCGGGTCGATGAACACGAAGTCGCTCGACGCGTCCGGCAGCGGGATGTGCCGCGCATCCGCCTGCCGGATGTCGGGCCGCGACGGGGCAAGATCAAACCCCACGCCCCGCCGCCCCGTGTCCTCGCACACATCCAGCGTGGTGCCGCTCCCGCACATCGGGTCGAGCACCACATCGTTCTCGCGCGTGTACCGCTGCAGGAGCTGCCAGATCACCCAGGAGGGCGTCGCCCCAACGTACGCCTTGTCCCCCTGCATGCTGCGCAGCCCCTTGCCCGGCGGGTTCGTGCGCGTGTAGTGCTGGCTGGGGTACTCCCACAGCGTGGACGGCATGACGCGGAGCGTCGGCCGCGGCTGCGGGCGGTCCGGGCGCGGAACGTCGTCCCTCGGCCTCATGCGCCCCTCGTCTGGGCCTGCACCAGGCGGATCACTTCCTGCTTGGTGTCCTCGATGCTCCGGGATGTGCGCGCCCCAGCGGCCCGCACATGGCCCCCGCCCCCCAACGCCTTCGCGACGACGTTCACATCCACCTCGTGCCCGCTCGCCTTGCTCCGCAGGCTGACCTTCGTCATCGGCCCCTTGGGGTCCGCGCCGGGCCCAAAGTCCGAGGCCGTCGCCTCCGTCAGCAGGCACGTCACCTGCACGGTCGGGATCGACTGCCCGAAGTCCACGAACCCTCCCGACTCGCCGGGCTGCGCACCCGCCTCGGCAAAGTCCTTCTTGGTGACCGTCAGCACCGCCAGCCGGTCCTGGTCGTGCAACTCCAGTGAGGCGAGCGCCCGCGCCAGCAGCTTCAGCCGCGACACCGTCTCCCGCTGCTCCAGCAGCTGGTACAGCCTCACGTGATCCGCGCCCGCCTGGAGCAGGTCCCCCGCGGTGACCATCACCGCCCGCGAGACATTGCTGTGCCTGAACCATCCGGTATCCGTCGCCAGCCCCATGTAGAGAGCCTCGGCGACATCCGGCGGCAGCGCGGTCCGGTCCGGCACGCCCAGCAGCAGCCGGCACAGTTCCGCGACCGGCTGGCACGCCGCCGCGGCTGACGTATCGATGAACCGCTCCGACGCGACCTCGGGGTCGCCCTGCATGTGATGGTCCACGAGCACCGTCATCTCCCGGCGCGGGGCCAGCCATTCGTGCACCGCCTCGAGTTGCGTCCACGATCCGGTGTCCAGCACCACCACCGCATCGACGCCCTCGACCTGCGGCGGGCCGCCCTCACCCAGCAGGCGGTGGGGGGTGCCGCCCGCAATATCCGCGATCCACGGCGGGGTCGGGCCGAAGTACCACGCCTCCGCACGGTCCGCCTGCACCCAGGGCCGAGGCTTGTTCAACGCCCGCACAAGCCCCAGCGTGGAGCCCACGGCGTCGCCATCGGGCTTCACGTGCGTCAGCACGATGATCTTCTTCTTGGAGCGCAGGCGGTCCGCGAGCTGTTCGAGCGTGGTGTTGGTGGCCCAGGTAGTCAAGCGGGAGTTTCCTCGCGAATCGGTTGTGAACGGATGGAGAGCACGCGCCGGGTGCGGGCGCAGTCGCGCCGGATCTGCTCGACGAGCGCCGGCACGCCGTCGTAGCGGAGGTCGTCACGCAGCCACGCGTGCAGCGCGATCCGGACCGGCCAGTCGTAGCCCGCGATGCCGGCCGGCGCAACGTCGAGAAAGTGGGATTCGAGGCGGCGTTCGGTGCCGCGGAAGGTTGGACGGTGGCCCACATTCACCGCCGCGGCGACGACCGAGCCGTCGGGCAGCGTCGCGGTGCCCGCGTACACGCCGTCCTCGGGCAGGAGCTGCTCGGTGCGCAGGTTGGCGGTTGGGAAACCGATCGTGCGGCCCCGCTGATCACCCCTGACCACCACTCCCTCGACCTCGTACGGGCGCCCAAGCACCCTCGCGGCGTCGCTCACCCGCCCGTGCGCGACAAGCCAGCGGACGATGCTGCTGCTCGCCCGCACGACCAGATCATCGCCCAGCGCCACCTCGACGGGCGGCACCACGTCCACGCCAAACCCGAACTCGGAGCCCAGTTCCCGCAGCACGCGGTTGTTCCCCGCCCGCCCCTTCCCGAAGTGGAAGTCGTCCCCCTCGACCACCCACGCCGGCCCGTGCCGCTCCACGAGCCAGCCGACAAACTCGCGCGGCGGCTTGCTGAGAAGGGTCTCGTCGGGCACCAGCTTCACGACCTCATCGGCCCCTAGTCCTCGCAATAGCGCGGCACGCCGCTCAAAGGTCGAGAGACGGGCCGGGGCCGCCTCGGGCTTCAGGCGCGTCATCGGGTGGGGATCAAACGCCAGCACGTGGACGCGGCCGCCCGGCCCGACGAGCTCGCGGCATCGTTGGATCAAGGCCGCGTGGCCGAGATGCACGCCATCGAAGTTGCCGATGGAGACGGCGGTGAGGGTGGAAGCCGCGGGCGGCATAGAAGGGCAACGGTAGGAGCACCCGCGCCCGCCTGCGTTGCCCGGACGCAGCGGGGGAGCGGACCGCACCGGCCCTATGCTCCCCGGTGCCCGATGACCCCGACAGCCTGGTCGTCCTGACCTCCGCCCGCACGGAGTTCGAGGGCAACACCATCGTCGCCGCCCTGGAAGCCGCCGGCATTCCCGCGCGGTTGTTCACCGGCGCCGCCACCGTGCTCCAGTTCGGGCAGCACAGCCTCGACACCATCAAGGTCATGGTCCGCGCGGGAGACCGCGACCGCGCCGCCGCGGCGCTGCGCGCCATCAAGCAGGACTCGGTGGACATCGACTGGAGCGAGGTCGATGTGGGCGACACCGTCGACCCGCCCGACGCGTTCCCCATGTGCCCCGCCTGCGGCTTTGACCGCGCGGGCGCCCCGCCGGGCTCCCCCTGCCCCGAGTGCGGCTACGCCGGCATCGCCGCCAACCGCCGCACGCCGACCGGCTACGGCGCATTCCGCAAGTGGATCCTCCGCGCCGGCAGCATCCTGCTGGTGGCGGGCCTCATCGCCAGCGTCTTCGGCGGCCAGCGCAACCCGGCGCTGGTCATCGCGGTGCTGCTGGTGGCGATTTACCTGATTTTCTGGGGTGCGA
>JAEYTB010000128.1 GCA_023434205.1 Planctomycetota bacterium
CGCAGGTCGCGGACCAGCTCGTGCTCGCCGGGGTGGTCGGCCTTGTTGCACACGAACAGGTCGGCGATCTCGAGGATGCCCGCCTTGTCCATCTGCACGGCGTCGCCCATGCCCGGGGTCAGCACCACCACCGTCTTGTCCACGAAGCCGCGGATCCTGGTCTCGTTCTGCCCGGCGCCGACGGTCTCGACGAAGAGCGTGTCGATCGCACCACCATCCGCACCGGCACCACCAGCCCCAGCCCCGCCGCCCGCACCAAACGCCCCGCCGATCAGCTCGATCACCGCCGGCAGGCTCGCGTAGTCCTCGCCGCTGATCGCCAGGCTGCGGTAGTACACCCGCTCATCCAGCGTGTTGAAGTCCACGCGCAGGCGGTCGCCCAGCAGCGCCCCGCCCGTGATCGGGCTCATGGGGTCGAACGCCACCACCGCGCACCGCCCCTCGAACCCCTTCTCGCCCGCGGCGGACCTTTTCGCATACTCCGCCACCATCTGCGCCACCAGCGTCGACTTGCCCGCCCCCGGCGAGCCCGTCACGCCGATCACCCGCTTCGGCCGCCGCCGCACCGCGCCCGCCCGGACCGCCTTCCCATCATGCACCAGCGAGATGTCCCTCGCCAACTGCGCCGCGACCCCACCACTCCCACTTTCGCTCTCCCCCTGTCGCACTGTCGCACTGTCGCTCTGTCGCACTTCCGCCTTCCGCTCCCTCGTCGCCCCATGCACCGCGTTCACAATGTCCATCAGCCCCACGCCCGTCGTGAAGCACTTGCTGATGCCCCCCTCGATCAGCTTGGGGATGTCCTCCTGCGGCAGGATCCCGCCCATGTACACCGGCAGGTCGCCGCGGCCGAGCTTGCGGAGCTCCTCCACCAGCTTGGGGCCCAGCACCAGGTGCGAGTTGGACATCATCGACGCGCAGATCACATCGCAGTCCTCGTCGCGGGCCGAGATCGCCAGCGAGCGCGGCGTCTGCCACAGCCCTGAGTAAATCACGTGCACGCCGCTGTCGCGCAGGGCCCGGGCGATCACCTTCACCCCCCGGTCGTGGCCGTCCAGCCCCATCTTCCCCAGCAAGACCCGCGGCCGGTGCGGCAGGTCGGCGCAGCGGTCCTTCTTCTCAAACTCGGTCGTCGGCACGTTGAGGGCGGTGGTCATGGGCGATTCTAAGCCGTGGGAAGAGGAAAGGCAGGAACGCGGAGGACGCGGAACGGGCGGAGTCGCGCGGAGGAAGGGCGCGGTAAGAGGGATGAACCCATATTCTGATCAGACTCCGCGAAACTCCGCACCTTCCGCAAACTCCGCGTTGAACTCCCTGCTCCGGCCGCCTTGCGCCTTTCCCTTTACACTGCCCGCATGACCCCAGCGCAGGCCCCGCCCCGCACCTTCCGCTACTACGACCTGGTCATGGCCGGCTTTGTCACCGTCCTGCTCTGCTCCAACCTCATCGGGCCGGGCAAGTCCTGCGCCATCACCATGCCCGACTGGCTGCCCATCTGGGCGGGCGCCGCCCTGGTCTTCGGGGCGGGCAATATCTTCTTCCCGTTCTCGTACATCTTCGGGGACATCCTCACCGAGGTCTACGGCTACGCCCGCGCCCGGCGGGTGATCTGGGCGGGCTTCGGGGCCCTGATCTTCGCGGCGGTCATGGGCTGGACGGTCATCCGGCTGCCGGTCAACCCCAACGAGAAGTACAACGAGGTCATCCAGCCCGCCCTCGAGGTCTGCTTCGGCGGCACGTGGCGGATCGTCATCGCCTCGGCGATCGCCTTCTGGGTGGGCGACTTTGCGAACTCCTACGTGCTCGCCAGGCTCAAGGTCATCACCAGGGGCCGCTTCCTGTGGGTCCGCACCATCAGCTCCACCATGGTCGGCCAGGGGCTTGATTCGCTCATCTTCTACCCCGTCGCACTGGCCTCCTGGGCCCCGCTGCTCAACGCCCTGGGCGTCACCGACCCCGACATCCTGCGCACGTTCGGCGGCTGGAACGCCCAGACCGTCATGCAGGTCGTGCTCTTCAACTGGTTTATGAAGACGATGGTGGAGGTCGTCATGACCCCCGCCACCTACATCGTCGTCGGCTTCCTGAAGCGCAGGGAGGGCATCGACCACTACGATATCGGGACCAACTTCACCCCTTTTACGCTCAAGGACTGAGCTTTCAATGTCCCCGCTTGCATCCACCGGGGCCCCGGTTATGCTGGCGGCGGCTCCAAGGGGTTCCACGGCATGCGGCTGGTCCATCTCGCCATCATCGCAGTGCTCGGGGTGAGCATCTTCTTCGTCGTCGCGACCCTGAAGAAGAAGCAGGACATCGCCGCGGCCCCGCCGGCCCCCGCCGCGGACGCCCCTAAGACCTTTCTGGACCCCACCGTGATGCCCGCGGATGTGATCCGGGCGGGCGATGGGTACCTCGACATGTGGGTCCCCGACCCCGGCTGGCAGGTCGCGGTGGAGAGCGTCACCAAGGCCCAGGACGGCGGGAAGGCCCTCCGCATCGCCATCAGCCAGCCCACGCCGCTCTTCGGCCAGATGTGGCTGGTCGCGGTGGTGGACGAGTTCGCCGGCATCGATAAGGGGGAGTTCTGCACGATCACCGGCCGCATCGACGAGGTCAGCCGTTTCAACGACGGCGGGCCGGTCGAGGCGACCCGGCTTGTCCTCCGCGATGCGGTCGTCACGAAAAATATCAGCCGCGGGCGCTGATCAACCAAGCCCCAAAAAGCAGCGGGATAGGCCCCAGGTTCTCGTGGACCTGGGGCCCCGCTGTTTTTGCGTGGATGTGCCACGACCGCGCTTCGTGGTCGTGCTGGGCCTGACGACCTAGACGCCCACCGCTACCCGCTTCTCCATCGCTTCGACAAACTGGTCGAAGAGGTACGAGGCGTCGTGCGGCCCCGGCGAGGCCTCCGGGTGGTACTGCACCGCGAACACCGGCTTGTTCTTCATCGCGAACCCCGCCAGCGTCCCGTCGTTGAGGTGGATGTGCGTCGCCGTACCCCCCACCGCTTCAAGGCTCGCCGGATCGACTGCGAAGCCGTGATTCTGGCTGGTGATCTCCACCCGCCCGTTCGTGGAGTTCAGCACGGGCTGGTTGGCCCCCCGGTGGCCAAACTTCAGTTTGAAGGTCTTGGCCCCCGCCGCCAAGGCCAGAAGCTGGTGCCCGAGGCAGATGCCGAAGGTCGGGATCGGCTCGCCCGGCTTGCTCAGAACCCCCTTCAGCGTTGCGATGGTCTGCTCCACCGCTGCGGGGTCGCCCGGGCCGTTCGAGATAAACAGCCCGTCGATGTCCCCCTTCTCGAACCGCTGGATGATCTCCGAAGCGGGCGTCGTATGCGGCACGACCACCACCTCGCACCCCCGCTCCGCCAGGTTGCGGAGGATGTTGGCCTTGGCCCCGCAGTCCAGGGTCAGCACCCGCAGCTTCCGGGCCGGCTCCCGGTGCTCAGGTGCCCACTCCCCCAACGTCTCCCGCCACGTGCTCCCGCTGTTGCACCCCACCCGCGGCACAAGGTTCTGCCCCGCCATCGACGGGGCGTTGCGGGCCATCTCGACGAGCTGCTGATCGGTGAGGTCGGTCCGGTCGGTCAGGACCCCCGCCATCGAGCCCTGGCTCCGCAGCCGCTTGGTCAGCGCCCGGGTATCAACCCCGCTCAGCCCCAGCACCCGGTTCTCCGCCAGGTAGTCCTCCAGCGTTCCCGTCGCCCGGAAGTTGCTGTGCCGCCGGGCCAGCTCCCGAACCACGAATCCCGACACCTGCACCTTCCGCGACTCCACATCCTCCGGGTTCACCCCCGTATTCCCGATCAGGGGGAACGTCTGCACGAGGATCTGCCCGGTGTAGGAGGGGTCCGTCAGCGATTCCTGGTAGCCGCACATCGCCGTGTTGAACACAACCTCGGCCTGCGAGACCACCCCGCGTCCCACGGCACCGAACGCCGTCCCATGGAACACGCTCCCGTCCGCCAGCGCAAGCCGGCCCACGGGCTGTGAAGTACGATCCGCCGGGTTGTTCAAGGGTTGCTCGATGTCGTTGGGCATCGAGCGGGAGTGTAGGACGCCGATCCTCGTTTGTAATGGCCACGCAGCGAGAAACCCTGTTCCAAGTCGACGAAACGCCCCCCGCGGCGTTCTACGTCCGCGTCGCGGTGGAACGGGGTATCGACAACGAGTCCGAGGGCCTCACCTACAGCAGCCCGGCCCCGGCGCCCGCGGTGGGCGAGCGTGTCGAGGTGCCCCTGGGCCGCAAGCAGACCGCCGGCATCGTCGTCGCCGTGGGCGGGCCGGAGCTGCTCGACGGCCTGAGCCCTTCCAAGGTCAAGCCGATCACCCGCCGCTCCGGGGCGGCCCTGGCCCCCAGCCTCGTCGCCCTGGCGCAGTGGATGGCCGCGTACTACGTCTGCCCCCTGGGCATGGTCATGGCCTCCATGATCCCCGCGGCGGTGAAGCAGGGCGTCGGCCAACGCTCCGTCGAGACCGTGCGCCTCCTCCCCAAGGACGTGCCCGACCTCAAGGCCGCCCAGCGGAAGCTGCTGGACCAGGTGCGTGCCCTGCCCACCGACGCCTTCCCGCTCCCCCTGAAGGACCTCGCCGCACGCCTCGAGCTCAAGAGCCCCGCCCGCCTCCGCCACCTCATCCAGCTCGGCGCCCTCGAATCGACCATCGCCGACGAAGTCCACGCCCGCGCCACCCTCGCCCTCCCCCACGCCACGTCCCCCGATGACATCACCCCCACCCCCGCGCAGCTCGCCATCGTCAACGCCATCGCCCCCGCCCTCTCCACCTTCCACGCCCACCTCCTCCGCGGCGTCACCGGCTCGGGCAAGACCGAGGTCTACCTCCGTCTCATCGCCAAAGTGCTCGAGCAGGGCGACACGGCGATCGTCCTCGTCCCCGAGATCGCCCTCACCCCCCAGACCGCCGACCGCTTCACGCGCCGCTTCGGGCAGTCTCGCGTCGCCGTGCTCCACTCCGGCCTCACCGCCGCGCAGCGTAACCGCGAGTGGTCGCGTGCCGCGTCCGGCCAGGCCCAGGTCGTGGTCGGCGCGCGCTCTGCCATCTTCGCGCCGGTCCCGCGCCTGGGCCTCATCGTCGTCGATGAAGAGCACGACAGCAGCTACAAGCAGGACCGCCTCCCCCGCTACAACGCCCGCGACGCGGCGATTAAGCGGGCCCAGCTCGAGAGGTGCCCGGTGCTGCTCGGCTCGGCCACACCGTCCCTGGAGAGCTGGCATAACGCGACCTCCGGGAACCCCGCGTTCACCCTGCACGAGCTGACCGAACGCGTGGGCGGCGCCACGCTCCCGGCCGTCGAGATCGTGGACCTCCGCGAGGAGCGCCGCGTGCGCATCCACCGCGAGCAGGGCGACGACGGCCGGCTGCACCTGCTCGGGCCCACGCTGGAAGATGCGCTTGAGCAGACCCTGGCGCAGGGCTCGCAGGCGATCCTGCTCCTCAACCGGCGCGGCTTTGCCCATTACATCGCGTGCCCGCGGGCCGCGTGCGGCTTTGTCGCCACGTGCGACCACTGCGACGCCAATCTGATCCTCCACCGGCACGCCGCGGTCCCTTCGGGCGAACTGATCCGCTGCCACCACTGCCTCGCCGAGCAGCTTGTCCCCCACGCGTGCCCCACCTGCCAGGGCAAGCTCAACGTCTTCGGCGGCGGCACGCAGCGGGCCGAGGCCGAGCTGATCCGCAAGTTCACGAGCATGGGGCTGGTCGAGAACGACACGCTCCTGCGGCTCGACTCGGATTCCATGCGTTCCGCCCGCGATTACTACGACGCCCTCTCCCGCTTCGCCAGGGGCCAGGCCCGCGTGCTCATCGGCACACAGATGATCGCCAAGGGGCTCGACTACCCCAACGTCGCCCTTGTCGGCGTGCTCGACGCGGATACCTCGCTCAATATCCCCGACTTCCGCGCTGCCGAGCGTACGTTCCAGCTTGTCAGCCAAGTCGCCGGCCGCGCCGGCCGCTCGACCACGGCCGGCCGCGTGATCATCCAGACCGTGAACCCCGAGGCGACGCCCATCACCCTCGCGGCGGCGCACGACTACACCACCTTTGCCAACACCGAGCTCGCGATCCGCCGCCGTTCGCACCTGCCCCCCGCGGCACGCATGGCCCGCATCGTCTGCCGCGATGAGGACAACGACAAGGCCGCGGCCCGCGCGGCGCAGCTCGCCGACTTCCTCCGCCCCCTGGTCACGGTGAAGGGCCCGGCCCCCTGCCCGGTTTCCCGGATCGCCGGCCATTACCGCCACGCCATCGACGCCCTCGCCCCCAAGGCCACCACCCTCCAGTACGCCCTCGCCACCGCCCGCGCCCACGGCCTGCTCAAAAGCGATGCCAAAACCGCCGTGGATGTCGATCCTGTAGCGCTCATGTGACCGCCCCACTGTCGCACTTACGCACTGTCGCACTTCTTCCAATGCACCTCGAATCCAAAAAAGTCACCGTCATGGGCCTTGGCCGCTTCGGCGGCGGCGCCGGCGTCACCCGCTGGCTCTGCGGCCAGGGGGCCCAGGTCCTTCTGACCGACCTCGAGGCCGCGGACAAGCTCACCGCTTCGCTTGCGCCGCTCCAGCCCCTGATCGACTCGGGGCAGGTCACCTTGCGCCTGGGCGAGCACAACGTCAGCGACTTCACCACCGCCGACCTTGTGGTCGCCAACCCCGCGGTGCCCCGGCCCTGGGACAACCGGTTCCTCCGTGCCGCCGCGGCGGCGGGCATTCCCATCACCACCGAGGTCCGCCTGCTCGTCGAGCGGCTCCCTTCACGCAACGTCGTTGGCATCACCGGCTCCGCCGGAAAAAGCACGACCACCGCGATGATCCACCACATCCTCAAGTCCACCAACCGCCCCACGGTGCTCGGCGGCAACATCGGGGGCTCGCTCCTGAACGAGCCCATCACCCCCGACACGCTGGTCGTCCTCGAGCTTTCCAACGCGATGCTCTACTGGCTCGGCGAGGCTTCCCCCGGCTGCGACTGGTCCCCACGTGTCGCGGTCGTCACCAACATCTCCCCCAACCACATTGACTGGCACGGCAGCTTCGAGCACTACCAGCAGAGCAAGCAGCGCCTGCTGTCCCACCTGCGGCCCGGAGACACGGCCATCCTCGGCGAGTCGGTTTCGCACTGGCCGACGCCCGCCGGCGTCACCCGTCACATGATCACCCGCCCGCTCGAGGCCTCGCTGGCCATCCCCGGCCCGCACAACCAGCTCAACGCCGCCATGGCCGTCGCCGCGGCGTGTGCGATGGACCCTGCCCTTTCCCGCGATCAGGCCGAACACGCCGTCCAGTCCTACCCCGGCCTCCCCCACCGCCTCCAGCTGGTCACGACCCGGAACGACCTCCGGTACTACAACGACTCCAAGTCCACCACGCCCGAATCGTGCCTGCTCGCGGTGCGGGCCTTCGGCGACCAGTCGCGGCGCATCCACCTCATCGCGGGCGGCTACGACAAAAAGTCCGACCTCACCCCCATCGCCGCCCTCGCCCCCCGGCTCGCCGGGCTGTACACCATCGGGACGACCGGCCCGATCATCGCCGCCGCCGCGCCCGCCGCCATCGCGTGTGGCACACTGGACGCGGCCATGCACACCATCCACCAGCGTGCGAGAGCCGGCGACATCGTTCTTCTGAGCCCAGGCTGCGCTTCCTGGGACCAGTACGAGAACTACGAGTCCCGCGGCCAGCACTTCGCCAAACTCGCCGGAGCCGCCCCATGACCCCTCCCGCTTCCTGTCCGACCGACTCATGCACCAGTTCCTCATGCCTCGGTGCCCCGTGCCTCGATGCCTTCTTCAAACCCGCCCTTCTCCTCCTCCTGACGCTCCCCCTCGCCGCCTGCACACATCCCAGGCCCACGCCGCCCGCGCATCCGCAGCCCACCGCACCCACCCCGCCCGAGAAGCCGAGCACTCCGACCCCACCGACCCCCCCCACCCCACCAACGCCGCCGGTCCCGCCCGCGACGCAGGCCAGGGAGCTGTTCCCCGGCGTCCGCGTTGACACCGCCGCCAAGTCCGTTGAGTTCGACGCCACCATCCCCATCAACGCGCACGACCCCGAGAAGCCCCGCATCTACCTCGAAGTGATCGCCTGCCCCCCCGATACCAAGGAGCACGAGGCCCTGCTCCTGACGAAGGCCAAGCCCTCGCACATCCACGCCGCGCTGCTGCTCATCGGCCTTGAGCCCGGCTCGCCGGGCGTCTGGGACTGGTCGGGCGAGCAGCTCGTCGCCACGCCCCCCACCGGCCCGCGCCTCACCATCACCTGCACCTTCACGCTGAACAACCGGCAGCACACCGTCAGCCCCGCCGACTGGGTGCTCAACGCGAGAAACCGTGAAACGCTCGCGCAGTCCGCGACGAACAACTGGGTCTTTGCCGGCTCGCAGATCTACAAGCGTCAGGGCCAGGACTACTACCGCGCCGATGCCGACGGCACGCTCATCGGCCTGCACACCTTCGGCGGCGAGACCATCGCCTGGACGCAGATGTTCAACCCCGACTCCCAGGTCGAAGAGCCGCAGTGGATCGCCAACCGCGAAACGCTGCCGCCCTACAACACACCCGTGGTGGTGCGCATTACCGCGCCGGAATAAGCCGCAGCGTCAGCTCGCTCGCGCCGGGAGCGCCGGTGCTGTCGGTGTCGGTCACCCGCACCCGCACGGCCTTGCCGGAAAACAGGCCCTTCTCCGAGAGCTTGGCGAGGAACGCATCCGCGTCGGGCACTTCGTCGCCGCCGACGCTCTCAATAAGCTGCCCGCGCTCAAACCCCGCGCGGCTGGCCGGGCTCTCATCGATCAGCACGGCCACCACCGGGCCCTCCGCGCTGTCCGTCACCACCAGCCCGAACTCCTCGGCCAGCGCGGGCCGGAGCTGCGCCAGCCGGGCCTGCACGGGCATCTCGCCCAGCGTCGCGCGGAACTTCAGCTCTTCGTCGCCGCGGAGGACGGTCATCTCCACGATGTCTCCGGGGCGGGCCGCGCTGATCATGGACCGCAGCACCTCCCAGTCGGGCGTGCTCTGGCCGTTGAACAGCGTGATCACGTCCCCCGCCAGGAGCCCCGCCTTCTCGGCGGGCCCATCCTCCGCGATACGGTCGATCTGCACGCCGCGCCGGTCCATCCGGTCCACGCGGGGCCGGTTTGAGTATGTCACACCCAGGTAGCCCGGCACGATCGGCGCCCCCTGGATCAGTTGCTCCACCCGCGTCTCGATCGTCGCCAGCGGGATCGCGAAGCTGATCCCCGCGCTCTGCCCTTCGCTGCCGCCGTTCGCGTTCTCCGCGGTGGCGATCGCCACGTTCATCCCCACCACCCGCCCGCGGATGTCCACGAGCGGACCGCCGGAGTTGCCCGGGTTCACCGCCGCGTCGGTCTGGATGAAGTTCGAAATCCCGTACATCCCCATCATCGTGCGCGCCGACCGCCCCAGACCCGACACGATCCCCTCCGACATCGAGAACTTGAAGCCGAAGGGGGAGCCGAAGGCGAACACCCGGTCCCCCCGCTCCACCCGCACACCCGTCGCACGCCGCGCCGGCTGCAGGTGATCCCCCGCGTCCACCTTGATCACCGCGATATCGCTCATGGGGTCAGCCCCCACCACCCGCCCTCGGGCCACCTGCCCGTCATAGAACTGAACGAGCACCTCCTCGCTGCCGCTCACGACGTGCGCGTTGGTGACGATGTGGCCGCGCTGGTCGAAGACCCAGCCCGAGCCCGAAGACCCGCGGTACATGCGGCCCCGCCGGCCCGCCGACACGTCGAGGTGAACGACCGAAGGCTCCACCGCCGCGGCGATGTTCCGGGTCGCGCGGTTCAACCGTTCAAGAACATCATCCTGCTCAAGGGCCTGCTGGGCGAGCGTCACGGTCGCCTGGGTCTGCGCCGCCCCGATGCTCCGGATCGCGCCCGGAACCACCACGAGCGTCACGGCCGCGGTCACCAGCACCACGAAGGCGGGCCCGAACGTCATGAACCTTCGCATCAGCCCGCCCTCCTGGGTTACCACTGACTCCTTATCGGCGTTCCCGCCCTGGCACTGCGGCGGCTCCCGGCTGACCCGGGTCCCCATTCTGTTCGCCGCCTCCACCCTCCCGGATGCCCGGCTTCTGGGACCCTGCCGCCACCCGGGACACCCACTCGCGCGCCGCCCCCTCCAGAAGACCCCCAAACGCCGCGATTGGCTCCGCAAACCGCGGCGGGTTTTCGCTCAATCCGAGCAGGTCCTGCAACACCAGCACCTGCCCATGGCAGCCCGCCCCCGCGCCGATCCCGATCACCGGCACCGTCGTCGCCTCGACCACGCGGCGGGCCACCTCGTCCGGCACGGCCTCAACGAGCAGCATCACGCACCCGGCCCGCTCGAGCGCGACGGCGTCCTCGACGACCTGGTCCGCCTCCCGCGCCGTCCGGCCCGCCCCGGTGTACCCCCCCGCCCACGCCGCCAACTGCGGCCGGCTCCCCACGTGCCCGCACACGGGGACTCCCGCCCTCGCCATCTTCTCGATCAATGGGACGTGCGCGGCGTCCGCCTCGACCTTCACGATGTCGGCCATGCCCTCGGTCATGAACCGCCCCGCGTTACGCACGGCCTCCGCGTCGTCGGCCTGGTAGCTCATGAACGGCATGTCCGCCATCACCATGACGCCCGGCGCACCCCGCTTGACCGCCGCCGTGAGCGCGATCAGCACCTCGAGGGGCATGTCGATAGTCCGCTTGAAACCCAGCACGACCTCCGCCGCGGTATCACCCACGAGCAGAACATGCACGCCCCCGCGGGCCAGCCAGCGCGCGGTCGTTGCGTCATAGCACGTGAGGCACGCGAAGGGCTTGCCCTCCCGCACCATCCGCCGGATGGTCTTGATCGTGATCGGGTCCCCCGGCCGCGGCCCTGATGAAGGCTCTTTCACGCCCCAACTGTAGCACACCCCTCCCCCTACCCTCCCCCATGCAGCGGACCCTCACGCCCGAGCTGATGGACGATCCCCATGTCCCGCCGGATCAGCTCGCGCTCTCGCTCCGCTTCATCCGCGCCGTCAACCGGGCGCTGGGCGGCACATCCGCCCTCCTCCGGCACCTCAAGGCCTGGTCCGTCAACTGGCCGCGGAACGAGCCCATCACGCTCCTCGACATCGCGACCGGCTCCGCGGACCTCCCGCTCGCGGCGTACCGCTGGGCCCGCCGGCGGGGCTATGAGCTCCGCATCACCGCCATCGACAAGCACGCGGAGACCCTGAGCCTTGCGGGCAAGCACATCGGCAATGCCCCCATCCGGCTCCTCAACGCCGACGCCCTGACGCTCGACCGCACCTTCCAGCCCAACTCCTTCGACTACGTCCACGCCGGCCTCTTCCTCCACCACCTCAAGGACGACGAGATCATCACCGTCCTGCGCCACATGCACACCCTCGCCTCCCGCGGCATCATCTGGAACGATCTTGTCCGTTCGCCCGCAGCCCGGCGCGTCATCCGCCTCCTGACCACCGGCATGCCCCACATTGTCCAGCACGATGCCCGCGTTTCCGTCGATGCCGGGTTCACCCGCGAAGAGGCGGAAGCCCTGACCTCCCGCGCCGGCATCACCTACGCCGCGTACTCCTGGCGTCCGCTCACGCACCGCTTCACCATCGCCGGCGAGAAGCCCCCCGTTCTCACCCGGTGATCAGACTGCTCCGGCCCATCTGACCTATCAACACTCTTCGCCCAAACTCCGTCGCCATTATCGGCTCCGGCCCCGCCGGGGCCGCCGCGGCGTATCACCTCGCCCGCGCCGGCTTTCACGTCACGCTGATCGAGCGCACGCCCTTCCCACGCCCGAAGGTCTGCGGCGAGTACATCTCTCCCGCCGCCACCGCGCTGCTCGAAACCATCCTTCCCGCCCACGCGCTGCTCTCGGCCGGCGCGCAGCGCATCGACACATTCACCCTCCACCTCGGCCAGCGCACCGCCTCCTGGCACGCCCCCGCGCCCGCCTGGTCGCTTGCGCGCGAGAGCCTCGACACGCTCCTCCAGCGCAAGGCCCTCGGCGCGGGCGCACAACTCATCACCGCCTCCGTCCGAGCCGCGAACTATCACGACACCCACGCCACCCTCACGCTCACGACCGGCGAAACACTCCCCTTCGACCTCCTCATCCACGCCGACGGTAAGGGCGCCCACGACCCCGCCGGCCCCACACCCATCGCCCCAAACCTCATCGCCCACAAGTGCCACCTCCGCATCCCCGCCTTCAATGACTCCGCCGTCTCCATGCGCATCTGCCCCGGCGCGTACATCGGCGCCATCGCTATCGCCCCCAAGCACCACACCTTCGCCCTGGTCTGCACCCGCGGCCTCACCCGCCGATACCCCAACACCGACGACCTTCTCACCCACCTCTGGCCCGACTACCGCGCCCAGTGGCGCACCGGCCCCTGGCACGCCTGCGGCGTCCCGCGCTCCCGGTACATCACCCCCGGCCATCCCCGCTCATTCCGCATCGGCAACGCCGCCGCCGCCGTGGACCCCATCGGCGGCGAGGGCATCGGCCTCGCCCTGTGGTCCGCGGCGACCCTCGCCCACCGCCTCAGCACGCTCCCTGCCCTCCCGGCAACCCAGCACTCCCTCGCCGGGGCGTACAGCCGCCGCCTCCGGACCCGCCTCCCCGCCTGCCGTGTCGCCGCGGCACTCCTAACCCGCCCCAACCTCGCCCTTGCGTTGTGGCCCCTCACCCACCTCCCCGCCCTCACCTTCGCCCCGTTCTACCGCCTCACCGGAAAGCCACTTGCCTGATGGGGCGCTCCCCTCCTCCCCCGGCTCCGCGGGGGAGGTGCCGAGGCTCTGCGAGGCGGAGGGGGAAACTCCTCCACTCCCCCGCCACCCATCAATTCCCTTGACGGTTTGTTAGGGCCAAAGTACCCTTGGCTCCCACGCCGGCCCCCGCTGTTTCCAACATGCCGCGGGTCTTTCCGGCTCGTGCTTGGGGTTCTTCAAAAGCCAGGAGAGAGAATCTATGAAGTCGCTCCGTCTGCTCGCCGCGGTCCCGCTTATCGCATGCGCCGGCGTCTCCCACGCCTACCTCGGCGGGTTCGAGAACGCCGACGGCTACCAGCCGTTCCTCAACATGGTCCAGCACTACAACGCGGGCCAGTACGGCCCCAACAGCGGTTACATCGCCATGGCCCCCACCCCCATCACCCCCGGCACCGGCCTCTGGTCCGCGATCTCCGGCGGCTTCGGCTCTGGCGGGGGCGTCTCCTACGCCACCGGCCACCAGTTCTACGACCGCACCTGGGTCAACAGCAACAACACCATGGGCTCCGGCTCTGACCAGGCCCTCGTCGTCACCACCGGCCACGAAGGAATCGGCGGCCCGCCCGTCAAGTACAAGTACAACCTCGACAGCTCCGACCTCGGCGTCGCCCCCGCCGCCACCGGCGGCATGATCGTCAACGTCTCCTTCTGGGTCCGCGGCTTCCTTGATCCGGGCCTGGTCGGCGTCGGTTACTTCGGCAATGAGATTACCTTCGAGGACTCCACCGGCAACATCGGCTTCAACCTCGGCATGACCAAGACCGCCGGCGGCGACCGCCTCACCTACTGGAACGGCTCCTCACTCTTCGTCTCTTCCATCCTCCCCAACTCCAGCCGCTACGACCGCTGGGACATCAAGCTCGACCTCGCCAACGACACCATCACCGCCAGCTACTTCGAGTTCAACACCAGCACCCTCACCAATCTCATCACCAACGCCCCTATGTCCGCGGCGATGTCCGACTTCTCTCACATGACCTTCCGCACCAGCCCCGGCGTCAACAACGCCAAGCTCTACAGCGTCGACGACTTCTCCATCCGCGCCATCCCCGCCCCCGGCACCCTCGCCGTGGCCCTGGCCGGCCTCGCCCTCGCCAAGCGCCGCCGCCGCTGATTCCTTTCTCTTCCGGTGTCAACACAAAAGGCCCGGCCGCAAGGCCGGGCCTTTCTCTTGATCTGTCACATCCGTCCCATGAGCCCCATCCAGTCCCATGGGTCTTCTCCCTCCTACTTCTTCCGCGGCACGTTCCTCTCCGTGTCCTTCGGGTCCTTCGGCGGCTCTCCGCCGCGCTTGCTCGTCTGCGTCACCGCAAACCGCAGCGCCTGCTCCGCGTTCTTCGCGGGCGTGGGCGTCACGAACCACCCCCAGAACGCCGGGTACCCATACGCCACCACGTCCGTCGGCGGGTGGAACTGAAGCGCCAGCGGCGTCACCGCGTTCAGCTCGTCGTGCGTCCCGAAGAAGTTCCACTGCCGGTCCCCGGGCGGCGGACGGTTCGTCGTCTTCCGCATCCGCGCCACATCCACCGGCACCCAGTTGATCGTGTTGTTCACCTCATCAAACAGCGCAAACTCCACCCACGACCGCAGCCGGTTGCTCTTCCCGCTCTTCTGCAGGAACTTCGCGTCCTTGCTCGTCGCATCAAACCCGATCACCGTCCGGGTCGGCAGCCCCGCCTTGCGGTACAGCGCCGCCATCAGCGCCGTCACGTCCTGCTCGCTGCCACGCCGGTTCTCCAGCGTCATCGCGGGTGGGTTAATCACCATGCCCGACAGCTCGCCCGACCTCACCATCGTCAGCCCGTCGCCGCTGATCTGGATGCCCTGCCACACCTTCCCCGCGATCACCTTCGCCACCCGGGCCGGCGATGCAGACTGCGCATCCTTCAGCCCCGCCTCGTTGAGCCACCGCGCGAGCGTCTCCGTCACCACCCGATCCTCATAAGGCCGGATCTGCCCCGCCGAGTCCACCCCCACCTCCACATACAGCTGCGGCTTGAGCAGCGCCGCCACGTCGTCGGGCCACACCTTCGGCCAGCCCACGGTCATCGCTCCCGCCTCGTCGTACACCGTGTTGTAGCAGCGCATGCCCACGGCCATGTCGAGCTGCACCACGCGGCACTCATACTCCCGGTCCGGCGACCCGGCGTCCCACCGCGTCAGTTCCACCGGCCCCGGGTAGCCCTTGAGCAGCGTCGGACCATCGGGGTCCGCGTCCAGATCATTTACCGTCAGCTTCCCGGTGATCTCGTCGTAGAACAGGTCGCTCGACGCCGTGCTCGGCACCACCGGGAACACGAACTGAAGCGTGTTGAACTTCATCGGCGTGATCCGCGGCATGTCCACCGTCCGCCCGCTGAACGGGTCCGTGTACCGGATCACATCCCGCGGGTTGTCCAGGTTCACCCGCACCGCCAGCGTCAGGGTCAGGTCCCGCGCCGACTCCTGCTTCACATACGGCCCCACCCTGGGCGCATCCTTCTTCTTCGGTGCCGCCGTGGGAGAACTCGGCTGCGTCCCAGGCTGCGCCCCGGGCTGCCCCTTGGGCCCAGGAGCCGCCGGCTGAGGCAGCGGCAACGCCGGACCCTTCGGCGGCGCACTCCGCGGCGGCCGCTTGGGCTGCTCCTGCCCCCCCGCCACCAGGCACATCCCCACCACCCCCAACACCGCCACCACGCCGCGCAGTCCATGCTTCTTCACGCTGAGGCTCCATGGGGCCGCCGAGGGCCGCTCCCCCATTGTATGGACCCCCTCCCGCGACCCCGGTTCCCCCAAACCTCACCCCTACACTTGGCCCCGTGCCAATCCTGACAGCCACCAACATCTCCCATTCCTACGGCGACCGTCCCATCCTCCAGGGCGTCAGCCTCTCCATCGAGCCCACCGACCGCATCGGCATCGTGGGCCGCAACGGCGCCGGCAAGACCTCGCTCATGAAGGTCCTGACCGGCCAGCTCAAGCCCGACATGGGCCAGGTCGTGCTCCAGCGCGGAGCCCGCGTCGGCTACCTCCACCAGGACCACAACCTCGACCCCACCGAAACCCTCCGCGAGGCCGCGGAGGGCGCCTTCGAGCAGCTCCACAACCTGCACAAAGAGCTCAACCACCTCTACGAGGAAATGGCCACCGCCCAGGGCGACGAGCTCGACCGCCTCATGAAGCGGCAGATGGAGGTCGAGACCGCCATGGAAGCCGCGGGCGGGTATTCGATCGAGCACAAGATCGAGGAGGTGCTCCACGGCGTGGGGTTCACCGACTCGCAGTTCGACATCAAGGTCGCGAACCTCTCCGGCGGCCAGAAGGGCCGCCTCGCCCTCGCCCGCCTGCTCCTTGAGTCGCCCGACATCATGCTCCTCGACGAGCCGACCAACCACCTCGACATCGACGGCCGCCTGTGGCTCGAGGACTATCTCACCCGCGACTTCAAGGGCGCCGTCGTCATGGTCTCGCACGACCGCTACCTGCTCGACGCTGTCGTCACCCGCATCCTCGAGACCGAGCAGTGCCGCCTCATCGACTACCCCGGCAACTACATGGCCTTCCGCCAGCTCCGCGCCGAGCGCCGCCTCGTCATGCACCGCGCCTACGAGGCCCAGCAGTCCAAGATCAAGAAAGAAGAGGAGTACATCCGACGCTTCAAGGCCGGCCAGCGCGCCCGCCAGGCTATGGGCCGCGAGAAGCGCCTCGACCGCGAGAAGCGCGACAACCTCCTCGAACGCCCCATGGAGATGGCCGAGCTTAAGCTCAACCTCCCCAAGGCCGAACGCACCGGCGACATCGTCGTCTCCGCGCGCAAAGTCTCCAAGAAGTACACCAACGCCGACGGCGTCGAGAAGGTTCTCTTCCACGACCTCGACCTCTCCATCGCCCGCGGCGAGCGCTGGGGCATCATCGGCCCCAACGGCGCCGGCAAGTCCACACTCATCCGCTGCATCCTCGGCGAGACCCCCGTCGATTCCGGCACCGTGCGCCTCGGCTCCAACGTCAAGGTCGGCCACTACAAGCAGACCCACGAGCACGTGCCCACCGACACCCGCGTCTACCGCTACCTCCAGGACGTCATCCTCAAGGAAGCCCCCCAGGCAGCGATGAGCGAGCAGGCCGCCCGCAACCTCGCCGGGGCCTTCCTCTTCAGCGGCGAAGAGCAGGAGAAGGAGCTCGGCATGCTCAGCGGCGGCGAGCGCAGCCGCGCTGTGCTCGCCGGCCTGCTCGCCTCCGCCAAGAACCTCCTCGTCCTCGACGAGCCCACCAATCACCTCGACATCTCCAGCGCCGAGCGCCTCGAAGAGGCCCTCGCCCCCGGCGAAGACGGCGACGGCTACGAGGGCACGCTCATCCTCATCTCCCACGACCGCGCCCTCATCGACGCCACCTGCGACCACCTCCTCATCCTCGACGGCAAGGGCAATGCCGAGGTCTTCAACGGCACCTACACCGACTGGCACGAGAAGGAAGTCGACCGCAAGAAGCGCGCCGCCCGCCAGGAAGCCGAAGAGAAAGAACGCCGCGAAGCCGCCGACCGCCAGCGCAAGGCTCAGGCCGAGGCCCAGGCCAAAAAGCAGCAGCAGCAGAAAGCCGCAGGCCCCTCCACCAACGCCCTCGCCCGCCTCAAGACCGACCAGCTCGAGCAGAAGATCGAGAAGATCCAGCAGCGCCTCAAGCAGATCGATCAGGACCTCGGCAACCCCGATGTCTGGCGCGACGCGAAAAAGTCCTCAAACCTCAGCGAAGAGCGCACCCGCCTCGTCAGCGAGCTCGAACCCCTCGAGTTCGAATGGGCCCGCCGCGCCGAAGACGCGTAATCAGCCCCGGCTGAACCACGCGATCAACGCCGCCATCAGCGCCACGCCCAACCCCACGGCGAGCGCCAGCCGCGCCGCGACACCCCACGCCTCGCTCTTCGCCTCCCCCACCAACGCGAGCGACGGCGACACCGGCCCCTGCTCCCCCCGCCGCGCAGCGTCCTGCACAATCGCGATCACGAGGTTCGCGTCGAAGGGTCGCAGCCCCGCCCCCGTCGCCTTGCTCACGAGCCGCCGCCGGACCTCCGGACGGATGATCGCCGCGCGGCCGCCCTCTATCGCCCGTTCCGCGTCCTTGGCCAGGAGCCAGCGTGCATCGTCGGGGCCGATCATCCGGGCGGCGTGGTTCTCCCGGGCTACTTCGCGTGCCGCGTCGCGGGCTTCATCCCGCGGGCTCGCCCGGTGGCGGAAGTCCTCCACTCGCCCGACCAGCGACAAGCGTGCCAGCGTTGGTTGTCCATTCTGCAGCTGCATGCCTCCAACCTACCCCGCCCCTGCCCCCGCTCCACCAAAGCGCCAGTTTCTCCGTCCTCAACCCACCGCCCTGTTCCGTTTATGCCGTCTGAAACCCCCACACGCCCCTACCCTCCACCCGATGCCGGACCCGCTCCCAAACCTCCTCACGCCCCACGCTCCTGACGAGGTCGTCCGCCGCCTCGACCTCGCCGCCCGGCGCGGCAGGGTGGCCGGCTTCAGGCGCGAACCCGGCCCGGCCCTGTTCTCCGTCGAGGCCTTCGCCACCCCCTTCGAGCACAAGCTGCTCGCGACCGCCCGAGCCGAGGGCCCGCAGACCCGCCTGAGCTTCCGCGCCGTCATGCTCCCCCGCATCCCCTGGATCTACGGCATCGTCATCGCATTCTGCATCTGGCCCGGGGTCTGGCTCACACACTCCATGCTCGTCACTTGGTTTGGCGACTGGTACTTCGCCGAGGAATGGAAGACGTGGGCCTGGTACATCCCCCTCACGGTGATCCCCCTGCCCTGGGCAGTCCGCCGCCTGTGGGTCAAGTCCCGCGGCGAAGCACACGCCGACGCGCTCGCACAGATCGATAAACTCAGGATGGAACTCGAGGCCAGTCCGCCCGGCCCCGCCGCGTGACCCCGCTCCGGTTTTCGCTCAAGGATGAGCCATGTGGGATGTCAGAGAACTCGCCCGCACCGCCCGCGCCGCACTCGAGGCCGCGAGCCATCAGTCCACCCTCGAGCAGGCCGTCCACGGCATCGACTCGCTCTGCGAGGTCGAGCTACACCCCATCCTCGCCGCCGCGTTCGCGGAGGCCGGCTTCGGCGTCGAGCGCGAGCGGCCCTATCCGAGCGTCCGCGGCACACCGCACAAGCGTCCCAAGCTCGCCGCCCGCCAGCGGTGCGACCTGGTGCTGACCCCCCACCCCTCCGCGCCCCTGATCGACCCCGTCGCCCAGCTCCGTGCGGACGACGGCCTGGTCGGCACGCTGTTCGAGTCCGCCGCCCCGGCGACCGCCGCGACCGTGCAGGGCACCCGTCCCGAAGACGCCTTCTGGCTCGAGGTCAAGCTCGTCGGCCAGTACTGCTACACCCAGGGCGTCCCCGGCCCCAACCGCGCCTACTCCAGCGAGCTCACCCACAGCCTCTACACCGACCTCGCCAAGATCCACGCCGACGAAGCCCTCCGCTGGTCCGGCCTGCTCCTGATCTACTTCACCGACTGCGAGGCCACCGCCTCCCACGACCTCACGATCGCCCTCCACCGCTCGCTGGACAAGGGCCACACCTTCCGCGCCCCCGTCTCCGAAACCTTCCCCATCCCCGACCGCATCGGCAACGCGTGGTGCTCGGTGGTGGTGCTGAGCCGCTGACGGTCCCGGACCGAGCTTGAGCCTTAGCAGAATCCGCCGGCGAGCACCCGAAAGAACGACTCGATGTCCGCGTCGGTGCCGACGCTCAAGTCCCCGTCAAAGTCCGCGCTACCGCACGCGGGGCAGCAGTCGCCGCTCAGGCATCGGAAGAATGCCTCGATGTCGGCGTCTGTCCCGGCGTCGCCGTCATTGTCGAAGTCCGCACGTGATCCCAGTGAGTACCGCGCCAGAAACGTGTTCACCTGCCCACCGGCCCGCGTGAACCAGCCGGAAACCACCACGTCCCCGTTCGCGAGAACGGCGAGAGCGTCTCCGCTGTCGTTCAAGCCGCCGTCAAGAGCAACCCAGCCCGTCCCATCGAAACGGGCGATGCCGCTCGGCTGACCACCAGCCAAGGGAGCGAAGTACCCGCTCGCAACGACCTGACCGTTCGGCAACAGCGCAAGCCCCCGCACCGCAGAGTTCAACATCGGGAGTGGGGTCCACACCGAACCATCCCACCGGGCGATCCGATCATCCGGGATCGAGCCAAGCCCCGCCGACCCCCCGCCCGCGATGATGTCCCCATTTTCCAGCTCGAGGAGTGCGTCCACGCTGCTGAGGCGTCCAGACCCCATGCTCTGCCACTGCAACCCATCCCACCGAGCGATGAACTCCGCTGGAACTCCACCAGCCTCCTGAAGGGTGCCGCCCACCACGACGCCCCCATCTCGCAGGGGCAGAACGATGCCGACGCCCAGGCAGCCTGTGCCCAGTGGAGCCCAGTCGCTCCCCGTCCATTGAGCAATGCCGTTCGCTGAAACACCCCCGATCTCGGAGAACAGTCCGGCCGCATAGACCGTGCCGTCAGGAGCCGCCGCGACGCTCCGGACGACGTGGTTCGCGCCCCCGAACTCTGACCATGAGGCGCCGTCCCACCGCGCGAGGTTCGCGGCGGCAACCCCCCCGGCCCGGCTGAACCAGCCACCCGCCACGATGCTCCCGTCACCAAGGCGAGTAATGCCATAAACAGTTCCTTCGATCCCGTCACCCATGGCCTCCCATTGCCCGTTCCGGAATCGGGCGATCCGAGAGGCTCTGATTCCCCCGATGGATGTGAACTGACCCCCGGCGACAAAGCCCCCATCAGGCATGGCCTTGAGGGCGTGGATCGTGCTATTGACCTGCAAACCGAACGGGTGCCACTGAGTGCCGTCCCAGCGAGCAACGCGTGTCAACGCCTCGGTGCCGTACGCGACCGCGTCGCCCCCCGCAAAGAGCGATCCGCCTCCGAGGTCGGTCACCGTCCTGGTGCGGCTCTCGAACCCTTCACCCAGCGCCGACCATGCAGTTCCATCCCACCGGGCGATATTCCTGGCGGGAATGCCTCCCGCGGCACTGATATTGCCCCCGACGATCAGTGTTCCATCGGCGAAGTGCCGAACCACCCGAATGTACCCCTCGACCGCTGCCCCTAGCGGTTCCCACGCAGCGCCGTTCCATTTCGCGAGATTGCGCACCTGATTGGCGCCTGCGGTCTCGAAAGAACCCCCAACCACAATCTCCCCGGAAACGGAGCAGCTGATTGTCCGCAGGTCATGATTCATGGGCGGCCCGAACACGGAGCCAAGCGTGCTCCACTCGGCGCCGTCCCATCGCCACACGCGCCCAGAACTCGAATCAGAGCCCGCCACGAGGAGCTCGCCCCCCGGCGTGACGGCGAGCGACCGCACCCACGGCATGAAAGGAGGATTCCCGACACCACTCCAAGCGGTCCCGTCCCAGCGCGCGATTGAGTTGGCAGGCGCACCGAAAGCCGTTGAGAACCCCCCACCCGCGATGAGGTCACCACCAGGCATCACGGCTAATGAGTTCACCCCGCCGTACTGCGGGTTAGCACCAAGCCCACCGCCCAGCGCCTGCCACGTTTCTCCGTCCCACCTCGCAACGCTGACCGCCGGCGTGTCGTCCGCGAAGGTGAACTGTCCCCCCGCGACAAGGTCTCCGTTGGGCAACACCGCGAGAGCATGGACGTAATGATTCATCCCCGAGCCAAACGACTTCCATTGACCCGTTGCGAAGTCGTACCCGACGACGCACTTGGATTCCGCATCGCCGGCCTGCACAAACCCTCCCGCGATAACGAGCAGGGGCTCGGCCGGTCCAGCGCCATCGGGGTCCCACAGCGTGGATGCACGCACGTCTCCGAGTGTTCCCGCAATGCCCTCGCCAGGCAACCACCGTGCGCTGCATGCGCTCTGCGCCATGCTCTGCCCAGCGGTCACGCTCAACACCACCACCCCAATAGCGGCCCACGCCCTCGCCAAGCTCTTGCGACTGTCCACGACTGTTGCCTCCCGCGCACTCCCGCGCCACGCTGGTATCCTACCACTCATCGCTTCCTACAAGTGTGTAGGCCCTTCCCCACCTCCAAGAGTTGCGGTTTTTCATGCCCCGCCGCACGCCAACAGCCATGTTCGTGCGACCCCCGCCCCACCGCTCCACCAGCCACAAGCCCCCCCGCAGGCGATCACGTGCGACGGCAGCTAGCACTCACGCCAGGTCATAAGGGTTCGACTCGCCCGAGCGTTCGATCACCTTGCCCTGCATACGGGCGGGGCCAGGGTGAGTCGAAGAAGGCGTGGGTTCAGGCCTGGCGAGCCCGCTCTCCACACGCTCGAGGATTCGCCTGGAGCGTCGTGCGGCAGAGTCGATCTTCGCTCGCCGGCTGCTCGCGGACCAGCGGGCCAGGTTTGCGAAGCTGAAGACCGCCATCGCAAACTGCGTGATCGCGATGAGCAGGAGCAGCAGCCCAAGGCCGCCCATGAACATCGTCGCCAGCCCGCCGCCCTGGTAGCCGATCGGCCCGCGGAGGAGCACCAGGAACGCGATCAGGAACCCGCCGATACCGATCGCGTACGGCACCAGCCGCAGCCGCTCCGAAAGCCCGGTGTCCATCGCCCAGTCCGCCAGGCGCGCCATGTACAGCGCCACCGCGCCGAGCCCGAAGAAGCCCACCAGCCACAGCAGCATCCCCGTGACGACCGCCGCGTTTGCCAGCGGGACGGGGGCCGTGCCGTTGACATTGAACTCCGCGATCTCGTGGGCGCCCCACACGGCCATCGGGATGCCCAGCACCCATGCGAGCTGTGTAGCCCGCGCGGTCCATCTCGCGGCGGCCCATTCGCCGGTCATGGCGCCCGAGCCCGAGGGCGTCGGCCGCGGCTGGGTCATGAACCACACACCCAGCGCCCAGCCCAGCGACGCCACCGCCGCGCCGCCGCCCGGCCACAGCGTCAGTCCCTTGGGCCAGGGCATCTCGACGAGCGTCCAGATCACGCCCAGCATGATGGGCCCGGCGCACATCGCCGTGAGCACTGACGCAAAGCCAAGGTCGCGGAGGTACTCGCCGCCCGCGTCTGTGATGACCCAGCCGGCGAGCGGGTCGGTCTGGCTGGCCAGGATCGGCGTGCCGCACTCGGGGCACTGCCCGCCGGGCCGCAGCCCGCGCAGGCTGTACCCGCACTTGGCGCAGGCACGGTCCTGCGCGATCATATCGCCCTTCGGCTTGCGGTACGGGCCGTGGATCACGCCACGAGCATACCTCGGCTACGCAACCGCCACGCCGCGGGCGGCCTCCACGGCGTTCATGAACATGCGCAGGCCGGGCGTGGGCCCCTTGCGCACGCCCGCATCCAGCCGCGTCCAGAAGGGGTGGCGCGTCCAGTCCAGGTAGCGCTCGGGGTGGGGCATGAGCCCGAACACCCGCCCGCTGGGGTCGCAGATGCCCGCGACCGCACCCTCGCTGCCGTTGTAGTTGTCCCGGTAGCGGAGCACGACCTGGCCGGAGGCTTCAAGCTCGCGCAGAACACTGGGGTCGCCGGTCACCAGGCGGCCCTCGCCGTGGGCGACGGGGAGCTGGTTGACCGCGGCGATGGTTTCCTGGGGCGTCTCCTCGGCGAAGTCGGTGAGCCCGCGGGTCCAAAGACAGACGGACGAGGTTTCGAACTCGACGCCCACCCAGCGGTCGCAGAAGCGGGCGTCCTGGTTGTCGGTGAGCGAGACCCGCTGGGATGGCGCGGCGTCGGCGGGCCACTCCTCGCCGCGGGCGGGGCCCGGGAGCAGGCCGACCTGGACGAGCACCTGGAAGCCGTTGCAGGCGCCGATGACGGGGCAGCCGCGGGCGACGGCATCGCGCAGCGGGCCGTACAGACGCTCGCGGAGTTTCATGGCGAAGATTCGGCCGCTGGCAATGTCGTCGCCGTAGGAGAAGCCGCCGGGGAAACCCAGCAGGTCGGCCTGCGCGAGCAGGCGGGGGTTGTCGATCAGGCGGTCGACATGGACGAGGAAGGTCTCGGCGCCGGCGAGCTGGAAGGCCCGCACCATCTCGCCGTCGCAGTTGGTCCCCGCGGCCCGCAACACCATCGCCAGAGGCTTGCTCATGGGGCAAGTCTATCGCCCGTAGCAGGCCCGCACGGAGGGAGAGATGCCGAACTCGCTGGCGCGGACCTTGTCCAAGACTTCGAGCAGGGCCCGGTCGCCGTCGTTCTTGGAGGCGTAGCCCCAGGCGCCGGACTCGACGGCCTTGTCGATCAGCTCGCGGCCGACATGGGCGCTGAAGAAGACGACCTTGACCTCGGGGAGCCGCTCCAGGAGGGCGGCGGAGGCCTCGAAGGGGTCACGGCCGGGCATGTCGATGTCGAGCAGGACGATGCCGGCGTGCTCGCGTTCCGCGGCGGCCTCCACCTCGTCCGCCGTGGGCAGCCAGCCGGCGAAGCTGAACCGGTCGCTGCGGCGGAGGGTGATGTCCACGGCGTGCGCGACGTGCTGATTGTCGTCGACGCAGAGGACGCTGGTGCGGTCGGTGGAGGTGGCGGTCATGCGGTGCTCGGTTCGCCCTGCCCTGGGGCAGTGAATGTACGAGCGCGCGGCGTCAAAGACCGCATAAATTGCGGCTTAGTTCCGCGGGTGTCCCCGGGGTCAGGCGCGGACCGGGGCGCGGCCGACGGAGTAGTAGGTGAAGCCGGAGGCGCTCACGACGCTGCGGCGGTAGAGGTTGCGGCCGTCGAAGATCACGCGGCCCTTCATGAGGCGGGCCAGGCGCGTGAAGTCGGGGCTCTTGAACTCGTCCCAGTCGGTGCTGATGACGACGGCATCGGCACCCTCGACGCAGGCGTACATGTCGTCGCACACCTTCACCGCGGGGCCGAGCTCGGCGCGGGCGTTATCGCCGGCGACGGGGTCGTAGGCGAGCGCGGTCGCGCCGTAGCCGACGGCCTTGCGGATGAGGGTGAGGGCGGGGGCCTCGCGGATGTCGTCGGTGCGGGGCTTGAAGGCCACACCCCAGAAGGCGATGGTCTTGCCGGTGAGGCCGCCGTGCTCCTTGAAGTGGCCCTGGATCTTGTCGAAGAAGCGGTCGCGCTGCTTCTGGTTGACCTCGTGGACGGCCTTGGAGAGGCGGGCCTCGATGCCGGCCTTGTCGCCCATCATGATGCAGGCGAGCGTGTCCTTGGGGAAGCAGCTCCCGCCGTAGCCCAGGCCCGGGTACAGGAACTGGTTGCCGATCCGCTTGTCGGAGCACATGCCCTCGCGGACGCGGCCGATGTCGGCACCGTAGGCCTCGCAGAGGTTGGCCATCTCGTTGATGAAGCTGATCTTGGTGGCCAGGAAGTTGTTGCTGGCGTACTTGACCATCTCGGCGGAGAGGATGTCCATGAGGAAGATCGGGTGGCCGTTGCGGACGAAGGGGTCGTAGAGCTCGCGGAAGAGCTCGCCGGTGCGGTCATCCTCGACGCCGACCACGACACGGTCGGGCTTGTTGAAGTCGTTGATGGCGTCGCCTTCCTTCAGGAACTCGGGATTGTCGGCGACGGAGAAGGGGATATCGGGGCCGGCCGCGGCACGGATGCGGGCCTTGACCTCGAGGGTGGTGCCCACGGGGACGGTGGACTTGACGACGATGACCTTGGGCGTCTGCTTGGGGCCGAGCGACTTGAGGACGGCGGCGATGTCGTCCGCCGCGGCGTGGATGTACTTGAGGTCGGTGTGGCCGCGTTCATCGGAGGGGGTGCCGACGCAGATGAAGATCATGTCGGCATCGCGGTAGGCGGCGTCCTTGTCGAGGGTGTACTTGAGACGGCCGGCCTCGTAGTTTCGGGCCATGAGTTCGGTGAGGCCGGGCTCGTAGATGGGGCAGACGCCCTGGCGGAGCTTCTCGATCTTCTTGGCGTCCACATCCAGGCAGGTGACGTCGTTGCCGGTGTTGGCGAAGCAGACACCGGTGACCAGACCCACGTACCCCGTCCCGACCATCGTCAGACGCATGCACATACTCCCTGCAAAAACCGGGCGGCGCGCACACGCCGGCTCGGAAACAGAGTATAAGGCCACGTTTCCGGCGTTCGTGCGCCGGTCGTGCCCGAAAAAAGTTGACCCATGGAGCGACCCAGCCGTCATGCCCCGCAGAAGCCCTACACGCCGCAGCAAGCCAGTCCTGACCGCCGCGACCGCCGATAAGCACAAGCTTTACGAGGGGGCGGTGCAGGCCCCCGATGCGGAGGTTGAGTTTGTCTCATCCACGTTCCGGAAGCTGAAAGGGAGGGATGCGCGGACCTTGCGCGAGGACTTCTGCGGGACAGCGCTCTCGGCGTGCGAGTGGGTCAGGACCCATGACCAGAACCGGGCGGTGGGGCTGGACCTGCACGCGCCCACCCTCGCGTGGGGGACGAAGCACAACGTGTCGCGCCTGACGCCCGAGCAGCAGTCGCGCCTGCGGCTGCTGCGGCGGGATGTGCGCGAGCCGGGGGATGCGCGGGGGACGGACGTGGTGCTGGCGATGAACTTCAGCTACTGGATCTTCAAGACCCGGGAGGGGCTGCGCGAGTACTTCGCAGCGGTGCACAAGTCCCTGGGGAAAGACGGCGTGTTCTTCCTGGACCACTACAGCGGGTACGAGGCGCAGCAGGTGCAGGAGGAGAAGCGGCGGTGCAAGGGGTACACGTACATCTGGGACCAGGCGTCGTTCAACCCGATCACGGCGGACTACACGTGCCACATCCACTTCGCGTTCAAGAGGGGGCCGCGGATGAAGCGGGCGTTCACGTACCAGTGGCGGCTGTGGACGCTGCCGGAGGTGCGGGAACTTCTGGAGGAGGTGGGGTTTAGGAATGTGACGGTGTACTGGGAGGGGGACGATGGGCGCGGGGCGGGGAACGGGGTGTTCCGCCCACGGAAGGTGGCGGAGCCGGAGGCGGCGTCGATCGCATATGTTTCAGCGGAAAGGTGAGCGAGAACGCACGATGTAACGAATTGGCAGTTGTCGCACTAACGTGCGCGTTCGAGGACTTGCTGGTGAGAGGCGTGGTTAGCGGCGGTCAGCGTCGATCCCAAGAATGCCAGCACGCGTATCGAGGCCGAAGAAGCCGCGGACGTGGAAAACGCCAGGGACGGGTCCGTCGCCCCGCCTGAGCGGCTCTACGAGCATCGATGACGGGGTGAAGGACGCCGAGCCTTCGCTGAACCCGAGGATGACACCGTCGCGGACCCACACCGGGTAAGGGTCAACGTCGATTCCACCGGCGAGAAGAGCCTTGCGGTCGGGGTAGCGTACTTCGTGTGTGGCGGTTGCACGCAGGTGGCGGCGGGCGCCGGCGCTCACCGGGTGCCAGTAGGCCGGGTCAGCGAGCATGGCGCAGGAGTACTGGTAGCCCGCCCCGCGTCCGCCCGACGGGTTGCGCTGGGAGGGGTGCGGCCACAGGCCGTCGTAGTACCCTGCCAGCAGCAGCGTCCACGTGCTGGAAAGCTGGAAGTAGTAGCTGGGGAACACCTCGGAGGAGGCCGGAAGCGGGAGGAAGTTGCGCCCGTCAGCGTCGGGCGTTCCGGCCCACGGGTGCGAGTCCTTGAAGTCGTGGGTGTAGAGCGTCAGAACGCTCACGTGCTGCCGTGTGCCCGCGAGGATCGCCGACTCCCGCCCCTTCTTACGCACCGCACGCAGCGCCGGGACCATGAGGGTCAGCAGCAGCGCGATCACAGAAATCGTGACCAGGACCTCGACAAGGCTGAACCCCGGGCTCGGGCTGCTCCTTCTCATGTCCGCCCTCCGCGTCTGACCCACAGGTACGCCGCGAGAGCGCCGCACATGACAACATCCCGGGCGAGCACGCGCCCCGCCGTCTCCCGCATCGCCTGGTAGCGTGCGAGCGGGCCGAAGCAGTTGCAGTCGGGCGGGCCGACCGTCAGGGTGTGCAGGGCGTACACGAGCGCGAACAGCGCAAGCAGCCCCAGCGCGCCGTGCACAACCCAGCGGCGGCCGGGGGCCAGGAACCAGCTCGCGGCGATGAACACCTCAACGAACGGCACCGACGGCGCGGCCACCATACGAACCCACGGGGGCAGCAGAACCCAGGTCGCGAGCGACCGGTCGAACTCGCCCAGGTCCAGCAGCTTCATCAGCCCGGCAAGGCCTACGACCGCCATGACCAGGTGCGTGCCAAGCGTGGTGAGCCGCGCCGGAGCGCTCAGCACGGGTTGCCCGTGAGCGCGCAGGTCATCTCCTGATGGGAATAGTTGACCGCGCCCACGCACGCGCCGGAGCCGTCGATCTTGCCGCGGATCTGGACGCAGGTTGTTGCGTAGGCGCAGTTGACCTTGTCGCTTCCCGGCGAGCCATCCTCGTACCCGTAGACCTTCAGGTCAACGCTGGTGCTGACGACGCATTCGGGCGCTGTGGGTGGGTCGTGGGCGCAGCTGGGGCCGAGGTCCTTCAGCCGCAGGCACGCGGCTGAAACCACCGTCGCCGCGACGACGAACCACGCCGCCGCGAAGCACACGCCGATCCGGGGAGTTGACATGCGAGCACCCTTCATCGTTTCCTGAGCAGCCATGCGAGCGCCACGGCCGCAGCCAAAAGTCCGGCGGCCACGTACCACCGGCCCATCACGCTCTTTTCGCCCGCGCCGTCCAGGGGAAGGCGCAGTTCAACCGGGCGTTCCACGCCCCCCTCGATCACACGCTCCGACTCCTGCCCGGGACGCACGTCTTGCACCCGCGTGATCGTCGCTTTTCCAATCCACGGGTCATCTTCGCCCACATCCGGGGCCCGCAGTAGGGAGGCGAAGTCCGCTTCCGTGAGGGTGCGCACGAACTCGACCTTCATGGTTTGCGTGGCGCGCCCCGCCCCGTCAAGCCAGCGCACTTCGAGCACCACAGGGCGGGTCAGGGCGTCGCAGCTGCCCCACTGGGAATACTCGATGGTTCCCAGCGGGCTGGCCTTGCGGAGTGTTTCGTCGGCCAGCATCCGCCGCGCGATCAGCACGCCGTTGATCGAGGGCTGGCCGTCGAGGGCGACGGAGCCCTCGGTCAGCGAGACGGCCCCCTCGGCGCCCTTGCGGCCGATGCGGCCGCTCCAGCGCCGACCCGAGAGCGTGCAGTCCAGCGGCACCAGCGCCCCGCCCGCGTCGCCGAGCCCCGCCCACAAGGTGGCGCGGACCACACTGTCGGCGGTCGCCCTGAAGTTGCGAACGCCGTACTCGGGCGGGGTGACCTGCTGATTGGCGAGCTTGAGCTCTGTACCCAGCAACAGCCAGTCACCCTTTGCGGAAATGACAAAGCTGGTGGCCGGCATAACGGGGGTCTTGGTCGCCGTGTAGCGTATCGATTCCCCGTCGGTCACGACGTCCGCGACCCACTGGTAAGACGGGTGGGCCGCCTCGCGCTCGAGCTGCGAAAGTCTGCGCTGGTCCTTCGGACTGATCTGCGGGCCCAGCGCCCTGAGCCTTGCGAGCTCGGCCTCATCGACGAAGTTCTGATGCTGGAACGTCGCGCGAATGTGAAGGGGCGCGGACGGCTTCCACTCGCTCGCCTCCCGCCACGCAGCCCGGAACCACTCTTCCGTCCCGGGCTGCTGGGCCGAAGCAACCCGGGGCTGCCAGAGCACCGCGGCGACGAGCAGTCCGATCACATGGAACCAGCGAGCCTCCATCGGTGAGCCCCCGTTTCGATCCCGAGCCTACCGCGCCCGGCATGGGCCCGTCAATCCGATATCGAACAGCCGCGCGACAGCTCACAATCCTCGCGAATGCGTCTTTTATCGCCGGCGCGGGAGAGGCGGCCTATTCGTTAGAGGAGGTTATCCGTAGTCCTGATGGGGAGGTCAGGCGGTAGCGGTCACCGCGGCCTGGATGGCTCGGATGATCGACGGGGTGTCGAGGCCGGCTTCGGTGAGTTGCTGGGTGCGGGAGTTCTGGTGGATCCAGGCGTCGGGGAGGCCCAGGCGAGTGATGGCGGCGGTGGCTGGGATGTCATGGGACATCTCTGCCGCGGATTCGAGGATGGCGGCGCCGAAGCCGCCGTGGAGGGTGTGGTCTTCGAGGGTGATGATGGGGGTGCGGGATTCGAGGAGGGAGCGGAGGAGGGCCTTGTCGATGGGCTTGGCGAAGCGGGCGTCGTAGACGGCGACCTTGGTGTCGGCCTTCACGCCCCCCACTGCTTCGGCCGCTTCGAGGGCGTTCATCGCCAGGGTGCCGAAGGCGAGGATGGCCACGTCGGGGTCGGTCACCTCGGGCGTGAGGTTGTGGGCCTTGCCGAGCTCGAAGGGTGGGCAGGGGCGGTCGGTGAGGCGGGGGCTGACGTTGTCGCGCGGGTAGCGGAGGGCTGTCAGGCCCTTCTCGTAGGTGCGCATGAACTCGAGGGCGGCCTTGAGGGTGGGCTCGTCGATGGCGGCCATGATCACCGCGCCGGGGAGGGTGCGGAGGAGGGAGATGTCGCAGAAGCCGTGGTGGACCGCGCCGTCGCCGCCGACGAGGCCGGCGCGGTCGAGGCAGAGGCGGACGGGGAGGTTCTGGAGCGCGGCCTCCTGGAAGGCCTGGTCGAAGCAGCGCTGGAAGAAGGTGGAGTAGACGGCGAGGAAGGGCTTGAAGCCGGTCTTGGCCAGGCCCGCCATCATGTCGAGGGCGTGGGACTCGCAGATGCCCACATCCCAGGCGCGGTCGGGGAACCTGGGCAGGACCTTGGAGAGGCCGGTGCCGTCGGGCATCGCGGCGGTGGCGGTGACGACCTTGGGGTCGCGCTCCATGAGGTCGAGCATGGCATCGCCGAAGGCGGCGGTGAAGCTGCGGCCCTCGGTCTTGAGCGTGCCGTCGAGCTTGGCGAAGGTCGGGGGCGAGTGGAACTTGGTGGAGTCCTTCTCGGCGAACTCGTAGCCCTTGCCCTTGATCGTCTTGACGTGCAGGAGCATGGGGCGGTCGAGGTCGCGGGCCTCGCGGAGGAACTTGATGAGCGTGGGCAGGTCGTGGCCGTCGATGGGGCCGGCGGTGACGAGGCCGAAGTGCTCGAACCAGGCGGCGCCCTCATTGACGACGGCCTTGGTCATCTCGCCCGCGGCGTGGTACGCAGCGCGGAGAGCGCCGCCGCCGGGGGTGGACTTGAGGACCTCGCCCGCGGACTTCTTGAAGTCGGTGTAGAGGTGCGACAGGCGGAGGCGGTCGAAGTAGTGCGAGAGGGCGCCCTGGGGCTTGCTGATGGACATCCCGTTGTCGTTGAGGACGACGAGGAACTGGCGCTTGAGGGTGCCCGCGCCGTTGAGGCCTTCCATGGCGACGCCGTTGGCGATGGAGGCATCGCCGATCAGGGTGACGACGCGGCGGCCGGTGGGGTTGGTCTTGGGGTCGAAGGACTCTTTGTTGAGGGAGTCGCCGCGGGCCATGCCCACGGCGGTGGGGATGCCGGTCCCGGCGTGGCCCACGGCGAAGAGGTCGTACCGGGACTCGCGGGGGTCGGGGAATCCGGCCATCCCATCGCGGGTGCGGAGCTTGGGGAGCAGGTCGAGGCGGCCAGTGAGCAGCTTGTGCGGGTAGCACTGGTGGCCAACGTCAAAGAGGAGGCGGTCGTAGCCGAAGTCGAAGACGTAATGGAGGGCGATGGTGAGCTCGACGACGCCGAGGTTGGGGGCGAGGTGGCCGCCGGAGAGGGAGACCTGCGAGCAGATGGCATCGCGGATCTCCTGGGCGAGCTGCTGGAGCTGGGGGATGGACAGGCCGCGGAGGTCGGCGGGGGAGGTGATGGATGGGAGGAGGGGC